>JAPLFJ010000057.1 GCA_026390735.1 Ignavibacteriota bacterium | reverse complement strand
TTTTCAGCGTGTTTTGTTTTTTGTAATGGGAAAAGAAAATATTAAAATATGACTAAAAAGTTTGATTTTTAAGCATTATATTGCATTATTGTGTAACACGGGATGTAGCACAGTCCGGTTAGCGCGCTTCGTTCGGGACGAAGAGGTCGCTGGTTCGAATCCAGTCATCCCGACTGCCATAAAGCCCTGTAAAACATACAAGTTACAGGGCTTTGTCGTTCTTACAAGATTTGGGAAATAACATTTTACTTCAGTTTTACTTCAGTAAATTATTTCTTGTCATACCGCTCATCAAAATTATCCATCTTAGAACGAACATTTTCTGTTAGTATTTTTGAATAATATGCTTTCGTGGTGGCAACTTCATCATGGCCTAATAAGTAAGCTACATCTTGAATGTCCAGTCCTCTTGCGTAATGTGTAGCAAAACTTTTCCTGAACGTTTTTAACGTGAATACATATTTCTCCTTGATTCCAAGTTTACTCTTAAGTCTTCTGAATCTTCTTCCTATTCTTGATACGGTGTATCCTGGAAATATAAGTTGGTCACTATCAAGCTCCGCAATATACTTCATCTCAGTAGATATAAATTCAAAAAGTTTTTGTGACATTGGAATATGTATTTCTTTGTCTGTTTTTGAAATATTAATATGAACATTTCTTTCGGCAAAGTTAATATCCGAGGCTTTTATTTCAATCAAATCTTTGGGCCTTAATCCTGTAAGTAAAAGTAACATTAAGATATTGTAGAAGCTCTCGTCCTTACTTTGGCTAGAAATTTCTTTTGAAGCTAATAAAATATCATCAAGCATATTTTTTTCAAAAGTAATAATCGCTTTCTTTGATTTTCTGGGCAATACATCAGAGTTAAGAGGGGATGTTTGCAGGTATTTATGCTTCACAAGAAATTGAAACATCATCTTGATATGTTCATAATACGTTCTAATGGATGCGTTGCTTAACTTTTGTTCCATCAGCAATCTTACGAACATGAGAGAATGCTCAAAAGTTACTTTACTTACTTTAAACTCTTTAGGTACTATTTTGTTAAAGTTATTCATTGCCACTCTAAATCTATCCTGAAAACTTTTTGATGTCAGTACCAGTTTAAGTTTAAACAACTCTTCTGCTTTTGCAATAGTAATATCTTTCTCTTCTATATTACTTACACTATGAAGGATATCCCTGTACTTCATGTCGCGTTTTTTAATTTCAACTTTGTCCTGAATTCGGTTTTTCATTAATGTTACTTTGTCAAGGTTTGCTTCCGTTGCTTCCAGCTTTGTATTTATTGTTTTCCTTTTACCTGTAAGCCAGTATTGAATAATGTACATACCATTCTTTCTTGTTATTGATGCCATAATTTAACCTCCGTTATTAATTTCTTGAATAATGTTATTTGCCATAGCTATCGATTTTTCTTCGCTAGTAAAATAGTTCTTTTCCACTTTTGACTCCTTCCTTAAACTCATTTTATATATATAATCGAGAAGACTGATGTAAGGAATCTTCTCCTTATCATTTATTAAGATTGTTTTAATCTGCCCATTCTCTATCAGTTTATTTAAAGTATCGTTACCAATTCTAAGTTCGGTTCTTGCTTTACGTTTTGAAAGTAGGGCTAATTCGCCATAGCCCACCTTACAGTTATTTTGTTTAACAGACAACAACCTCAAGTCCTCCCGCGAAGGTGTTTCCGCAGGAGGCTGGTGGGTGTTTATGGTGTTATTTGATGTTGTGTCTGTCATGTATATTATGCCACTATTTCAAGTTAATTGTCTTCTCGCGTCTGTAATTCTCACTGTAACTTTTTATCAACAGATATACTATCCCACCGTCTTTATCGAATCCTGCAAAAGCTTCATATTCATGGGTTGTTTTATCATCCGCCACCAAATTATCATTATCTTCATCCTTTATACCAAAGGCTATTATTTGCCCTGGATACATTTTCTCATATTTTGTAAGGAATGTGTCAATAGTGTTATAGTCATCACTATAAATTGATGTTTTCTCTTGGTCCCAAATACCATTATCAATAATACGTAACTGCAATCCTTGCACTTGTATAATTTGATATAAAGGGGTCTCTGATGTTTTGTCCTCAGGATGAATCTTGTTGAAAAAAATGGGGAGTTCTATCGAGTCTTCAAATCCGCGCTTAAATGTTATTACTGCGACATCGTACTTATTCTCCCTTCCGAGTTCCAGCCTGAAGCTTCCTTTCGGAAATTCCCACATTAATTTAAAACAATGCTCTATAGTGCCTATGGTAGTGAAAGCCAACACACCTGATTTCATAAAAAAACGAGGAATAACTTTATTAACCTTATCGAATAAATGCACTGTCTTATTCCCACTGTGGGAATTCTTTCTAAATGTAATATTCCTTTTGTAAAATGTTCTTAACTCTTCCGGCACTTCAATTTTATCTAGCCAGTCTTTTAACATTTTTCTTTCTTTTTTTTTTCATTGTATTAGTTTTAGTTTAATAAATATGTTGTTATATGTTTTCTTACTTAAATTCATTTGTACAATACAAAACCATCCTCCTCAAAGTAAGGAGGCACCAAGCCCTCCTCGCTTTGGGAGAGTGATATGGGATTATATTTTGTGATTGCGTCTGACAATGATATAATGCTTTGTTATTCTTGATTTTCCTGAATCTCAGCTATCAAATCCCTGAAAGAATTAACTACTGGCTCATATTTATTTCCCAGAGAAATTAAATCGATTTGGAGCAAGTATTTCTCTTTTTCAGATTTCTCTGTCATTGCATAAGATCTAAAATTTAAAACTGTATTTCCGTCTACGTACTTCATGTCGATTGAAATATTGAAGCGCCCTAATTCATTACCAAGAAGAAGTGTCAGAGTAAAACTATTCTCATCAGGTGTGGTAAACATAAGACCACCCATTTTCGGATATAAATCTGGCCGAGTCTCAACAATATTTTGAGCCCACCTCTGCAAAACTTCTTTTGTTTCGAGAAAGCTACTGGTAATCATTGCAGTCCATGTTGTATTTGGTGACTTCTTTTTTGTTGCATTCATGTTTTCATTTCCTTTCTATTAATTATTGTTGTTTATAAAAGGTGCTAAAAAGTTTCTTTAGCACCCATTTGTGTTATCTACTAACCTTAATACAGTTTCTGAATTAAACCGAATAAATAATCTTTAATGTTTTTCATTCTTTCTATGTACAATCTGGTTACAGATATTACATCTTTAATGATATCAATTCTATAAGTCTCGTCTTCGAAATCTTCTTTACTAAATGTTATTATATTATCTATTATGCCCAACACGTAGGCTTTAAATGCACTAATGTCATCACCTTCCTTATAGGCTGCCAAAATAGCATCAGCATTAAAAAGATTACCTGATCCAAAGTGTCTATTAAGTTTTCCTGTGAAATAAGTATCATCTGATTCGAAGTTCTTTTTAATGTAATCGTCCTTGTCGTATACAAATTGTGTATCGTATGTAGCAGATCTGTATTTTATGCGTACTGATGATAACATAAGAATCGCTGAGAAATGATTCTCCCCGCTAATTATACATCCAACATTAATATCGTTAACATCTAAAAAATCATGAAGCATTCTAATCAACTCAAAGTTTTTCGAATTCTTTAAATCTTCGAGCAACAATATCATAAAGGTGCGATGATCTGCCTTATATTCTCCAATTATTTCTACCATGTGAGATTCTTTAAACTCATCTTTTATGGGAATCACAGCATATTTAAGTGTTTCTTTTGTAACTCCCTCTTTCTTTTCTTTCTTAACGTTCTTAACTGTCTTTTCTTTCTTTACTGTCTTTACTTTCTTATTTGTCATTGTATGAATCCTTTCATTTAAATTATTTTATGACATTATTATTATTTACTTTGGTCTTTCAGTATTTCTTCGAGCTTGTAAAGCTCTTTTGTGAACTCTCGATAGAGATACTTCAGGTTCACCTTTGTTTCTTATTTCAATTAGTATCATTTTCAGATAATTTTAAATTATTTTAAATATTGTTATTTACTTAAAGGTTTGCCTATTAACTTCTTAAGCGAATCTTCAAGCCTGTAAAGCCAATCAGTGAAAAACATTAGTACTTCTTTACTGTCTGATTGTTTGTCTTTCTTGTTTTGTTCAAAGTTGTAGTTGGTATAATGAATGAGCATCTCACTAGCCAGGTATGTTATCAATTCAGAATTAATGATTTCGATTTCAAGAGTGTTCTTAGATATTCTTTTCATAAAATCAGGATGTTTCTTGTATATATTCACAGTGTTACCGAATAATTCTGACCGCTTTTCTTTTCCATCGTTATCCTTTATAGGGTCCGAGGTATCATCAATTTTCATTATTAGGCTTCTTTCATTACTTCTGGGTGGTATTACAAACTCCCGGCTATGATCCATGCTAATTATGTCATCTAACTCTGAGGGAGTATTTTTCTTTTTGCTTTTTTTACCACCTGACGAGTTTGAACCTGTAGGAAATCCCGATTCATTTGAGCCGTCTACATCCCGCACAAGTACACTAAGTATCTTTTCACCAGATTCTGAGATTGTTACTACATCTCCAGGTTTTATATTCATCTTCTCATCAGATGTTAAATCAATCAGACTTTCCAGATTAGAATTAAAATCCGATTCCAATTCTGAAAAATCTCTTGTTGTAGATGATGCGATTACCTCTTTAAACTTCGCGAGTATTTCATCTTCTGCATCAAGTATCGCTTTCCTTACTAACTTAAAATTTTTATCGTTCTTAAAGTCATTTCTTGCCAGTGTCGGAGTAAGTAAATCCTTTGTATCTACATAACCTGTCACAATAGGACGGCTATAAATCTTCAGTTTGTTAAATGTTTTGAGCAATTTAATCTGGCGTAATTCCAGTACCCTTCGGTTTTTCGATATTAATACCGGTGGTCTTTCAACAGAAACTCCAGGCGTAATCTTAAGAAAAATCTTTATTTCATTCTTCTTGAACAAATCATCATACTTATTTCCCTTTATAGGAATGGTTATACTCTTCTCAAAAATCTCACCTTGGTGTTTATTGTAATCGTATGGGACACATAATGAAGAAGTGCCATTGGAATTCCTGATTCTTATCTTAATCGATGGATCTCTTAGTAATAATTCAAAGTGATCTTCAATTTCACTTTTAAGTAAATCAGTGTCGATATCATTCCAACTATCCTTTGAGAAACCAGACAATATTACTTCAGTTCCTGTACCCGTTGTATGAGGGGATTCTTGAGTTATATCAAATTTCAAATCGTTCAAATCATCAATCATAAAGTCATCCTTACTAATTTTAATATATTCAGAGTATAAATTATCGGAATGCTTAGTTCTAATTTCCATTGTCTGGCAAACAGCCATAAACGAATAGATTCCATAACCAAACTGTCCATTAGTCCAGGACTGAGACTTCTTTTCTGAGTTTCCAATTCTTTCAACTACTTTTCTCAGTTCTTTTATTCCTGAACAATTATCACTTATTTTGACCTTACCATCCCTGAATGTTTTTCCTGTAATACTAATTTTAATATCTACTGAGTGTGCATATTCGATTGCTTCGCCATTGAGTGTGTGCATAAGTATATTTCCTTTTTCAGCTGCATCAATTGAATTATCTACAAATTCCATGAAGGAACGATTCGGGTCAGTGTAAGATGATGAAATGTTCATGATCAAGCGTGGAGATATTTTACAAGTAATTTTCATAAAAGGGGGGGAAGATAAAACAATCCTTCCCCCTTCCTCCTTTCCATCGCTAGGCTGTAGCTGTTGAGTTCTCATCGACAGTCTTGTCGTCTGAGGCTGCAATTGCTGTTGTAGGCTTAGAGCCTCTGCGCTTTAAAAGGTCAACCTCTTGGTCGATTAAACCATATTTTTTCGCTTCGGCCATAGTGATAGAAGCACCTTTTTTAACGAGAGATTTTACTTCATCAGCAAATTCAGATTTCACACAAAGACCAATACGGTCTGTGAGTTTTTCTCTTTCTTGCTCACCAACAGAAGCAGGAATTGCGAGATTGATGTTGCGACCTGCAAAACCTTTTCTTTTAAATCTTCTGCTTAGTAAAGCTGCCGAAAAAACACCGATATCGCCTTTAAGGTTGATTTCGATGTTAGTGCCGGAAAGGTAAATTGCCTCTTCCAAATCTCGAAGTTTTGAGATGTCCAACGAAAGTAGATCACCTAACGTCGCCTTTTCTACTGTCCTGCCTTTCTTAGAGCCTGAGGCAGGCAGCGAATCCACGAACTTCATGAATTCATCCTGTGTGCTAACATTACTGTTAGCGTTTGTTGTTGCTTTTGCCATTTTTGTTATTTTTAAATGGTTTTCATAAGATGCATCTTTGCCCAGATGCTGACGGGGGTAAGTATATTCGTCTTACCAACGATTTATTCTAAACCTTATAATGATCACCATTAGGGCAAGCTACACGAGTTGTTTAATTATCTGTGAAGATTGTTTCGCTGCTTAAACTATAATACATTAAAGCAGCTAACTTTTTCTTCTAACTAAACTATGTCAAATAACAAATAAAATCTTTAAAACTACTTTATCGATTTGTATATAATACATTCAATTCTTGTGCCACAATATATTCATTTGGCTTCTTTAAATAATCCGCCATGCTTCTTAAATGCTCCTGTATAAGCACAGTTTATATGCCCAAATAATTCTGATTTAAGAAAGTGTTCAGGAAGTGCAGAAGCATTTATTGTCTTAAATGGTTTTTTAACTTTTGGAGAATTCTGGTGAATACAATGAGTATGGCTCTCTTTCCCAAAACCAGACTTACTTGTAAGTAGAACTGATAGCCTTTGGAAACGAGCTACATTTAATGCTTGTTTGAACGATGGATAGTTCTTGCTTAATTCAGCAATCTTTGTAAAATCAATATTTAGTATATTTTTACTCATAGTTTTGTTTTCTACTACGAGTAAAATAGGAGTTATGAGATAAGCCTTAAATTACATTTATGTATCAATGTGATACATTACCATTCATGTCTTTTCTTATAGGTACGATATCGTACCCAGATTTCATCAACTAACTTTTGTAAGTTATTATTGTTTTTGATGTACAATTTTTGTAAATATTTATTTTTACCTTTATTAACATAATTATTCGTGACATCGATAACAGCATCTTTTTCATTCATTCCATCTTTTGTTAATTTTAATATATCGTAAAATACGTCTGCATACTGACCTCCCTTTTTATCTTTTTTCTCCATCAATTCTTTCAAATATTCATTTTCATCTTTAACAACCAACACTGTTCTATTATGGTGATCAAATACTGGTTTGAAAGTAGCCACTTTAAAAAACCCTGTAACATATCTCCAAAAAGTGTCTTTCGTTGTTTTTCTAATATATTTGGCCAACAAGAAGTCTTCTTCTCTATTTAAAGTAATTGTACATTCATATAATTCTTGAAGTTCTGATGAATCTAGTAAGTTAGCCTTCACAGATATTGCCTCAAAAACCTCGCTATAATCTTTATCATCTTGAATGAACTCCCTTTTAAGACAATCATATTTTTCATTTTCATTATGTGTTTTCTTAAGTTTTTGGTACAAGATAGAATAATTTATATTCTTTCCTTGAGAATTCTCTAAATTATCTGGTTTAACTTTTTTGTTTGGCATAGTTACTAAATATGATTTCATTTTTAATATATTAGTAATTTATAGATTAATCCTTTAATAATTAATATATTAATTTAATCACTCTTAATATTATAAACAAAGGATCTTAATCTCAATTACTTGTTTTGTTATTATGGGTGATAACCGCTCGACCATTGAAGATTTAAAAAGCCGACAAAATCGATAAAGATAATGTAGATGTTTATCATTACAGAGGCATGGCATATTTTAAAACCGAGAAATATTCATTAGCTCTAGTTGATTTAGAATCCGCAACTCATTTAAACCCACACTTAGAGACCGAGTTAGGGCCTATTATTACTGAAGCCCGTAAACTTAATGCTTCTATCAAATCCTAACCTTATTTCATTTTGACCCATTTTGTTCCAATAGTGTCAAATAGTAATTATCCTTATAACTTAAATATAAGGAGAAATAAAAATGAAAGACCAATCACCGATTTATGAATACGAGGATATAGAACAAGCCAGAATGGCACGTAATCAAATCAAGGAAATTATGAAGCAATTCGGAGAGGTGCTTCAACAAAGACGTTATTACGAATATTTAAAGATATATTATGACCTCTTAAACAAAGACGTCGGAGAAGAGGAGGAATATTATGAATAAGAAAGCTGAGAGATTGAAATACATTATGGATAATTGTGAGGTGGAATATTCGGACAAACTACAGGAGATTAATTTTAAATGCTATTTTTCAAAATATTTATATCTCATTTTAAAACAACGGTTGATGTACCTGAATTGGAATAATAACGAGGGGCGATTTAAGTTAGCCCTTCCTGTGGAAGTTAATGTTGGGCGATTAATCAAAGAGTATAAGGTTTGTAGAAATATTTTCAGGAAGGCGATTAAGGAGTTAATTACGGTTGGGTTGATAGAGAAGGTAGACTGGTTAGAGCCTAGCCATTCGGCGTGTTTTATGGTACTGGTGAATAATGATGCTTTAATTGAGAGTTATCACTCAGAATACCATATAGTTTCTTTTACTAAAACACTGTCATTTAATTTCGCTGATGAAGAATTACAATAACCCTAAAACCTAAAAACAATTAATATATATGAAACAGATAAAAGACACATACTACATTAAAATTAAACCGGAATTCTTATTCGATGAATTTGAAGTGTTTACCTCAGCGTATACACCTTGGGTTTACTTGGCATTAAAATTTAAATACAAATACTATCTTGAAAAAGCACCACATAAGACATTTACAGTGGACGTAAAGACTTTGGCAGATTATTATGTTACTACTCCTGCGACCATTTATGAAGCGTTAAATGAATTAGAGACAGCAGGACTATTAATAAAGAAGCAAAGAAAGTATCAATTAGTAGATGAAAGTATATATTTAACTAAGTTCCAAAAAGTTGATATTGAAGCAGCCACCAAGTACACACAATTTATCCTTTTCTATCAAAATGCCTTTGATGATATGCTGTCATTAATCAAAAGGGAGATTCTTCCGATTGGTAAATACAAGATATTGATAATTAAGTGTTTGATAGTTTATTACTATTTGATAGTAAGTAATAGACACTGCTTGCTCAAGAAAGAGCCACTTTTGGAATCCAGTTTAACACAGACATCCCTTGAAAGAACGTTAGGTATAGACCATAAAGTATTAAAGGTTCTGCTTGGTGTTTTGAGTTATACAGGTTACATTAAAGTTGAACCTGGGAAGATATTTACTCTGAACAAGAAAATATACGACCCTGAGAAACACTGGTTTACGAAGGAAGAGAATGATTCTTTGATGACTACTAACGAACTATCACCAAAAGAAATAATTGATACGAATGTAAATGACTCTGGAGATTCGGTCCCGAGAAGTTTCATCGGTTATAATAAAATTCTTGATGGCAAAATGATTTGTGTTATTTATTACAATGACAAATTGAAGAAAATCACGGTGGGTGGTTGGTGTACCGGGGATGGTGTTTCACCTACCTCCGAAGAATCTACTATAAGTACTGATTTATTAGTAAAAGGTAAAACATCAAAATATTACGACCCTAACATATTTGGGAAGTATAAGCCTGAAAATGAATCGTATTATAATACAATAATAGCAGCTTGAAACCATGGGACTAGCTTTAGTGTATTTTGAGGGTATAAGGGACCTACTACAAAGTGATATGGGAGTTACTTTAATAATAATGCCTAAAGTATGGGAGCTACTTGAATATAGTATGGGTGCAGCTATATAAATATGAAGGTCTTAATCGGCTGAAAGCTAATACTGTTAAGGGTTTTAGCCGCTTTGAAGTTTTCCTATAAGATATTAAAAGATATATAGATATAAGATAATAAAAGACGCTTCTTCGAAGCGTGGTTTTTTTGTTCTTTTTTCATTTGTTTTCTTTTCATGCTTAGGAGATAATTTGGTTTACTCTTTAGTTCTTTGCTTTTAGGTGTTCGCGCCACCTACGTTGCTTTTGTTTAACTGTTTAAAACAATCTCTTTATATTAACAGATCCCCGTAGGCGCGTTTTTTAATATTCTGGGAGTAGCTTGAATAAGGTGTTTATACTAAAACTCTTTCATTTAACTTCAATATTGAATAAGCTAATATTACAAAAAGAAATAATTAAATGTACAGAGGAAAAAGAGAAGGCTCTAAGTTAATTGATTTCGGAATGTCCTCAGATAATGCAAGAATGATTGAATTGTCTGATGCTCTAATAATCGAACTTAAGGTTGAACAGAAACATATTGACAAAAGAAGAAGGATATTAATTTCTATCTTAGAGAATTTATATTCTAACAACATTTGTGGATTCAAAACAGCTATCCCATTAGGTGAAAACTTTTATAGCGGAATACCTCAACGATATAAACTTGATAATATAAGTAAGGACTTAACTAAAGACCTTATTGATAAGCTTAAACCAAGGTACGTAATTGAACATCTCAAAGGACATAAAAACGAAACCGAGGCTACTCATTATAGTCCTACAAAAGAACTACTTACCCTTATTGAACTAACTGATTCACGGGAAAATGTAATATTTCGGACGAAAGAGGTAATATTACTTAGAGGTAAGGTTAATGAGGTTGTAAAGGAAAAGAAGAAAATCAAACTCAAAGGGGCTATTGTAAAAACTAAAGGTGTGAAAATACCAAAAGAAGAGAAGCTCACTGTTGAAAATGAAATAGAAGCCGGTATTGAAGCCGAATCAAAAGTAGTCCGCACCAAAAAGAAATGTTTAATAGAATACGACGATACACCTGAAACGAATTCCATGAGACAGGACTTAAACAAGTATAATGAGGTAAGAAAAAGTTCTAATATAAGTCTGAAAAACTTACCTGAGATATTATTCAAGAAATACCAAAAGAAAATTCAGGAATATGCACTTGAAAACTTAAACTTAGTAAGGCCTGATTCAAACGGCCTTTACAATGTAAATCTTCGTAAAACATTTCTCGTTAGAATATTCAATGTTGATTACGAACACGGGGGCAGGTTCTACTGGGGAGTCGAAAGTGAAATCAGTAAAGTATTAAGACCTTACCTGGCAATTAACGGAAACGAAACTGTAGAGTTAGATTACAAAGCATTACACCCGAGAATGCTTTATCATATGTCTGGTAAGTATGCCCCTGAAGATCCATATATGGTTAGAGTCGGCTTAGAGGATAAATGGAGAAACCTGTTAAAAATTGTTTCTTTGATTTGTATTAATATCGATAGCGAAAAGAAAGCGTTACATGCTATAAGAAAACATATAAAGAAAAATGACCTTGAAGATGATTTTGTTGATATGACGAACGAAAGTTTAAAACCTTTGATAAAAGCATTTGAAAACCACAACAAACACATATCTCATTTGTTCTACAAAAGGAAAGGTATGGAATTACAAAATCTTGACTCAAAAATAGCGAATGATGTGTTAAAGTATTTTGCCACTAAAAAGACTCCGGTCCTGGCACTTTGTATCCATGATTCGTTCATAGTTGAAAAAGTGCATAAAGATGAGCTTTTTAAGGTTATGAGGAAGTTTTACAGGCTAAGACTGCGAAAACAGCCTATAATCACATGATTTTATAGTTACTCCCCTATATATGGGGATAAGCAAGAGGTATTAAGCTGAAGTGTATACTTAGAGATAGAAGGAGTAAGGAAGATATAAGAAAGAAGATATATATAAGTATATATAATAGTAGTATATACTATAAGTAAAAGGCTTGAAACGGATTATTTTTTAAGACTTTTACTTATTTTTCATTTTGTTTCAAAACTAGGCTATTTTTAAGCTTTTTTAGTTATTTACAAAAAAAGGGGTACTTCCTATAGGTCAGATTATTAAATGCCCGCCACGGTCTTCTAAATAGCTAATAGAGCCATTATAGGGGCATTCACATCTACTAATTTACTGATAATCAATAACTAATACTTAAACAACTAAAAATCCAAAATTCAGCGATTTTAGAAGTTTGAACACACTACATATTTAATAACGGCCAAAATAGCCCTTAAATCAAACTTTCCTTTAAAATTCCGTCTGCATAACTGGACACTTCTAATAAAGGGGGTCAAAAAACCGAAATTAATCAATAAAAGCTCATAATTTGGCATTTTTTCTATTCGGAGTGTTTTTGATTCAACTAATAGACCTTCCCCCTCCCCCTAAATAAAAAACCAAGAGTATCTCCACCCTCAAAAATTATCCTGACTCTCAAATATTTATCCCTTTGATTTACAAACATAAATGAATAATTTATATGGAATTAATAATCTCAACTTATAGATTGTTGAGATTGGAATACATTTTATAATCGATTATTTTCAGACATGAAAACATTATTTACCAAAAGCTGCATTATTATTCTATTTCTCTCGAATATCTTTATTTTAAGTTGTGCAACAAAAACTGAAGTTAGTAAAAAGGAAGATAATACTATTCGATATGAACGTGAGCGTGAAGTTTATGCACGACATAAATCCAAAGTGAAAAGCTTTTCCTACTACGAATACACATACGTTGACAATAAATACGATAGTCTGGGTATAAAACTTTTTGAGAAATTTAATACGAAAGGTAAATTAATAGAATCGATATTCTATCAGAATGATGGAACAATTATGTCTATTGATCGCACAGATTATGATAATACTGGTGAACACATGGTTTTTCAAGAAAGAACATTATTTCAAGACGGGAAAACACCTTTAAAAAAAGTAACATTAAAGTATGATACTTTAGAGAATCTTGTTGAACTGAATACGTGGGAGCCTATGAGTATTTCCAAGTCAACCTTTCTTTATAAAGATAAAAATAATTTAATAAAAGAATCTGTAACCGAAAAAGGATTACCGTTTTTTGAAATAAATTATCATTATAATGATAAGAATAAAATAATAAATGAAGAAAGTGTTTATCTTAAACAGCCATATCTAAATATGATATTTGCATCATCAATTTATTCATATGATGAAAAATTAAGATTAACAGATATACATGAGTATGATTTTAATATGCTCTTACAATCACACTTAGAAATATTATATAATAATTTTGATAGCATTATAAGTAAAACAAAATACGGGAAAAAGAAAGAAGTGCTTGAAAGCGATAAATATAAATATGATGAAAAAACTAGACTGATTGAGAAAGAAGAATTAAATAAGGATTCTAAAAATTTTAAACATAACAAAACTTATTATGGGTTTAAAGGTGAAACCATCAAAACTGAAGTATACGGAGAAAAAGGTGAGGTTTTAGAATATTCAATATTTAAATATGACAACAATTGGAACGAAATTGAAAATATTACTTATAATGCCTCAAACGTACCGATTAAAAAAACAACTATTAGTTATGAGTATTTTGAGTAACAATAAAATATTTTATATCATATAAAACTGAGAAGGAAAATCATATAATATAAACAATAGTTTTTTCACCCACGATATTATTACGCCTTCAAATATTTATTCCTTTAAATTAAAAACACAAATGAATAATTTACATTACTATTAATAATCTCAGGTTAAAGGAACTACCTTTAATTAATAAATAGAAAACGAATGTATCCACGAAAGTTTAAAATATTTATTTGAATAACATAAATCTTTACGTATGAAAAAATATATTGTTCTAATACTATCTGTATGTATGTTTCTTTGCGTTCGTAATATATATTCGCAGTCAGATACTTATAAAAAACAAAAGGATAAAATAGAATTAGCTGAAAGATTAGACGGTTTATGGCTGAACAAAACTTATCTTGATTCAATTCAGATATCAAAAAGTCCTGGGTCTTATATCGGTGACAAAATACATATAACCTGGTTCGGTTTTAGGCTAATAAAAGATAATTTGTTAACAGATAAACCTTACCTAGGAGGTTTTTATATTCATGAAGGAGGTTATGGATGTAATTTATTGTTTGAAGCTAAAAGCTCATCTTTTATAACCACAAATTTAAATTTACTTATTTCTGGGGAAGTTGCTTATAATGAATCTGGAGTTAAATTGAGTTTAATAAATGATACATTACTGGAATTCGATTTTTCAACCGGAAAAGAGTACTATATAAAAAATGAAAAATATAATGCCGCAAATAATGAGATAGATTTATTAATAAATAGTGCTGTTATAGAAGGAGAATACAAAGATATAATCTCGGGTCAATATTTTCATTTTTATAAAAATGGATTCATAGCAGGATTTGAAAAAATTTTGAAATATGAAATAGCATATGATTTTGTGGGTATACCAATCTTTGGTATTAATGTTATTTCTTTTAAAGAGTTTAAAAGTGAGACCCAAGATTATCAGATTAACACAAAATATTATAATGAGAATAGTTATAAATTTGAATTTAAACAAGATATCTTATATATGTATCCAATAAAAAGTGATTGGTATAATGATAAAACAGTAGAAGTGTTACCTGTTAAATTTAAATTTAAAAAAATAAAGCATTAACATAACTTTTAATGTGCCGTGAATTAATTGGATGACGGTGTGCGTTTCATAATTCTATAAACATCAATTCAATATATATTAAAAAATGAGGGAGTTAAATCACTCATATATATTATACCCTCAAATATTTCTTCCTTTGAATTAAAAACACAAATGAATAATTTACATTAATATTAATAATCTCCATTTCAATACAAGAGATTATTACGTTCTTTACATAAGATTTTAGTAGCTATTACAATGTTCACCCGTTAAAACTGCCAATTTTAAAAATCAAGTCGAACATAGTATAGGGCTACGCTCAATTCACGAGCGGGCTCTGTATTATTCGACTTGAAAGTGCGGCAGTACTTAACGGGAGAGTATATAGGGTTTCGCTCGTTTTTTATTACACTAATATTATACCGGTATTTTCAGGTATAATAACTTTGATAAATAAAACTTTAAAATTATGAAAGGATAGAATAAAATGAGTTATGTAAATAACATTAAAAATAAGAAACATAGAACCTCAGTTTATACACTTTTATTAATAATATTAATTTCAACTGTCTTATATAGCTGTTCAAACAAACGTAGTGCTGATGATGAATATAAAAAAGCGTCTGAGGATGCACGAATCAACAAACAGAACGTTGATAAATCTAATAATGAGTATAACGATGTTAAGAGCAAGTATAAATATCTTGAGAATAGAAAGATAAAAAGCAAAAGAGACTTTGAGAAATTTGTAGATGAAATAAAAGGCTTAGGATTTGTTTTAGTAGACCAGAAAAGGAAACTCAATACATATGGCCCTAGTTCTACAGATTTTGAGTTAGAAAAATCCGAAGGTAAGTTCACCATACATCTCCTCATTGCTGAATTTGATGATGGCGATCATCTTATAACCGTATATTAATTAATACTTAATTTATTAAACTAAATTTAACCAATTATGAGAAAAACATGTTTCCTAGTCATTTGCTTAGTTTTATTCTTTTCTGGATGCGAGAACAAGGAGAATAAAATATCAGAAGCAAATAAAAAAGAGTTACAGTCAAAGATATTAAACGAATCTCATGGTGCTATTGAATTAGTGGATTTTAAAATTACAAGTTCATTGGGTAGCGGTAATGATGCTTTGTTTGAAGGTGTAATTGAATTCAAAGATGACGTTTACAAAGAATTTTACTCTAATCTATTAGATGACAGCTATAAAAATCCATTTATTAATTTTGCTGTGTCGAAGAAAGCACCTATAAATGAAAAGTTTCTACGAACATTTAATAACCTCTACAAGAAGAATGAACGAGTAAAAATTCGTGGGAAGTTTATTAATGCAACAATTGAAACGGAAGGTGACATAAAGTATAAATAGTTTAAGGAATAACTATATAAACTAAAACAAGATTGCAGATAATTGTTACTGTAAGGATATTTTATTTATACAGAAAAGAGTAATGATTAAATATTTAACCTGATAATACTGAGTTCTTATAGTAAAATAGATTCCGAATATTTTAGCTATATTCAAAGGAGACAGTAATCAACTGTCTCCTTTTTAAATTAAACAAAAGACGTATGCCAAAACTAGAATTAAACATACCACACGAATTATCACAAGCAGAAGCACTAAACAGAATTCAAAACTTCCTGCCCAAACTAAAGGAACAACATTCCGATAAGATTAAAGATTTAGAAGAATCCTGGAATGGTAACACGGGAGAATTTAAATTCAATATATCAGGGTTTAAAGTATCCGGGACTTTGCAGGTTGGAGAAGACTTTGTTATTATAACTGGTGAGCTTCCGTTTGCTGCTCTATTATTTAAAGGTACGATTGAAGATACTATTCGAGCTAAAGCGATGGAATTATTAAAGAAGGAATAAATGGCCTCCATTTATTCCTTTGTTTTATTTATTCATCTTACTAATTTCCTCTTGTTTAAGAATTATTTGAGTCTTTATATTATTTCCCTGTTTGTGAATTTTATGTTAATAATATTCTGTTAATGAAAGCAAATACAAACGTTTATGACTGAACCATTAAAGCCGCTTTCTTCTTCGGCTGAGAAGATAACAGCAACTTCTTCAGTATTTAATACTTTAATATCATATCAAAATTTCAGAGCAAATGCCGAAGGCCACAGAATGACAATGAAATCGATTGTTCAGGCTAATAATGAAATTACAAAAAGACAAGAACTCCAAACTTCTATACTAGCAAAACAGCTTGTGGTTCTGGGTAAATTAAAAGATATTGATGAAACATTAAAATCCCAGCTTAATATTTCAAAATCCCAACTGGGAGTTTCGAATGCTCAGCTTCAATCATCATTAAATATTGAAGCAAATCAAAAAATGGCTATTGAAATACAAAGGCAGCAGAAACTTCTTATGGAAAAGCAGGTGCTTCTGAATGAACAGCAACTGTTAGTACAACAGAACTCTCTTGCAACACAAGAATTACAAACAAATATTGCTATAAATAATGATAAACTAAGACAAAAACAAAAAGAACTCAAGAATACTATTTATTCGTTTGATATTGTATTAAAAGATATTCAGAAGAAAGAACAAGCAGTTGTGAGACATATATTAATTGGGCTGGTAAAGAAAGATCTATACGAAAACAAGATTAATCCTAATGATCTTGAAGAAATTCCAGATAAACAATTTGCTTCACAAGTATTTTATTCGTTTGTTCAAATGGAAGATATGTCCAATAAAGAATTAACAGATGCAGAAAAAGAGGATGTTAAGTTTTATATGTCTCACAAAAATTCCTATAGCCTATTAAATGTTAGTATAAATAATATCCAGGAAAACTACAGATCAATTAATCAAAAGATAAATGACTGCGAGAGTAGAATAGAAGGGTTCAAAGACTCTATTGAATCCAGTTATAAAACTGGATCGGAGTTGAAAAGAATAATTGAATCTAACAAAGGAAAAGACAAAATTAACATTAAGGTACCTAAAACTATATTTGTGGTACTTCTAATATCTGTTTTTATTACTTTCGGTTTAGAAATTCAAAAAGTCTATAGAGATAATTATCCGTTCTTGCCAGTTCTTGAGTTGATACTCATTGTTTCAGTAATTATTTGTTTTTTCTGGATACTTAATTTAAGACGTAAAGATCCGTCGAGGATTATCAAAGCAAATACGGAAAGAATGGCAAAAATTGAAAACGAGATTTTAAATATTAAAAGACAAGGAAACGCACTAATTAGCGATATTAATCTATATATAAATAAAAGAAAAAACATAATAAGCTCACTTCAGGGTGAAGAGGATCAATTTAAAGCATTAAAGATAGAAATTGACAATTTCTTTAATAAATATCCCGTTTTAAGAAATCTGAGTTAAGATTTATGAGAAATAATTACTCACACTGGCAATATAATATTGAAGATATTATTCGAGCTAAGGCGATGGAATTGTTGGGGTAGAAGAAATGTGCGAGTAGCGCTGCTTTTTTTCATTATTGTAATAATTGCTATTATTTTTCTTTATTATAATTGAAATTATAAAGTGTTTACATTCAAATATATATTTGATGCCATTAGTAAGTTTACTATTTTAAATAAGCACAAAATAATTCTTTAACTACTTAATAGTAAAAAAATGGAAATAGATTTTGATAAAATAAAATCACACCGCCAATTAACAGAAATCTCTTGTATCCCTATGGCGGTTGAAAGTATTTTAATATTATTGGATTATATGAAAGTAAACGATACAAGTCTTCAATCCAATCCGGCATATTCTGGAAATTCTAATTGGATAAAATCAGGGTGGTCAATATCTAAAGGCTCTTCTAGAGTAGTATTTAAAAGAGAGTTTCATTTACCCGATCTTAACTTAAAAGCCAGAGGAGATCATTTCATGGTCGATTATTTTGATAAACTTTTTGAGAAGATAGATGATGAACTTAATAATGAAAGACTTGTAATAATAAGTTTAGAATCAGGTACAGATCAATGGCATATGGAGGTCATCTTTGATAAAGTTAATAATGATGAATATAAAACTTTTACATTTTATCATAATCATAATGGCCCGAAAATTAATGAATCTAATAATTTGAGGGAACGTGTTACTTCAATGAAGGGAACCGATATTTTAACCTATTTATTGATTGAAGAGTAACTTAACAACCATGAAGGCTAAATATAAACGAATATTGAAAGGGTATTATATGAAATACTATGGAATTAATTTATAGTTATAGTAATTTTTAATACGCGCACCTATTGGTCTAAATCGTTGCTCGTGGATTATTTATTCGTATAGAATTTGAAGGTTAAAATTTGCTTTTATATTTACCCGAGATGAAAAACTATTGAACAATCTCTAGGTTTGATTATAGTTACACAAACTTAATAATTATTTTATTATGTCTATTACAAGTAATGTTTTCAATGCCGAATACAAAGAACTTAGTTCAGGGAATTATCTTCACTTAATTAATATTGAAGAGATTGACACAAAATTGGAAACATATATAGATGAAAGCATTGCAAAGATTTGTGAAGGAAATACTGATATAAATCTTTATACAATTAAAAAGCGATTAATAAAGTTTTTAACCTCAAAAATTGGTACAAATTTAGAAATTGGTGCAATCGCGGAATTTTTTACTCACCTCTATTTAAATGAAATTGGTTTTAAACAAGAATTTTTATTTCTGAACCTTGAAGAAGAATCAATAAAAAAAGGCTTTGATGGATATTATTCATATTTAAATGAAGAGTGGATATTTGAAAGTAAGTCAGGTAGTATCTCGACTGATAAAATATCTCACAAAAACAAGATTAAAGAAGCCTATACTGATTTAAAAGATAAAATCTCTGGTGATGTAAAAAATAATCCTTGGCAAAATGCATATAATCATGCAAGCCATATAGATGTAGATAGTAGTTCTAATATTCGTAACAACCTTAAAATACTCTCTGAAGAATTTACAAATGATGTAACCCACGATATCGATAATTTTAATATAATTCCTGGATCAACAATATTCTTAGAGGGTAATTGGGAAAGCATTAATACCACTGAATTAGAAATCGAAATAAATAAATTAATTTTAAAGTTCAATTTTAACAAGATAAATGTTATATGTGTCAACAAGAAATCTCTCAGTTTATTTTGGGATTACCTTAACAAATAAATGTTATGATAAAAGAAGATATAAAGCTGTTAACAACCTTAAATAAAGATATTTTATTTAAAGAAGTCTTTAGAAAATTAACTTTAGATGAGGATTTAAGTTTTAAAGAAAAAACATATATACTTGCATGTGCTATATTAATCCTGAAACATTATCAAAAAGATAATAGATATACAAGTTTTGCCGATTTATCTTATTATATAATATTGAAATACTCATTAAACTTTAAAGATTATTTACCCCTTTATGATTTTTCTACGAATTTTGGTTTTTATCCTATTACAAAAGCTATATTAAATAATGATTTATCCGAAAGTAATATTATAAGTAACTGTTTCATTGATATAAAATTAGAAGGATTTAAAAATTACAATGATTACTTTGAAACACAAGAGCAATATCTTCAAAGTAAAAGATTTTTAAGTGATATAACAAAAGAGAAAAGTTATATAGCTCCAACTTCCTTTGGGAAAAGTTCATTAATGATTGAGTATATTAGAGGATTAGAAGAAAAATTAAAGATTGTTATTGTAGTTCCAACTAAATCTCTCTTAATGCAAACATATAAAATGATTAGAGAAGCAGATATTAGAAGAAAAATCATTATACATGATGAAATGTATACTAACGAAAATACGGTTGTGGCTATTTTTACTCAAGAACGTTCACTTAGATTGTTAAGAAGAAATGATTTATATTTTGATGTAATGATTATAGATGAGGCGCATAATATGTTAAAAGAGAATGATGGCAGGAATATACTATTGTCAAGATTGATAGCTAAAAATAGATTAAGAAATCCTCAACAAAAAATTGTCTATCTTTCCCCATTAATTGAGAATGTTGCTAATTTAAAAATATTTGGAGAGCAAGAAATAGCATCTCATGTAGTTAATTTTAATATTAAAGAACCAGAAATATTTGAACACAGATTAAATGAAGAAGTTTTCAAATATAATAGATTTGTTAATGAATTTTATAAAATTAGAAATGGAATAGATAAGTATACTTATTTAAAAGATAATTCTGGCAATAAGAATTTTATTTATAATTACAGACCAATAAAAATTGAACAATTAGCAAAAGAATTATGTGAACAACTTCCCGAGGTTGATATTACAGACAATGTTTTAGAGATTGTTAATATTCTAAAAAAAGAAGTTCATAAAGATTTTTATGGAATTAAATATTTAAAATATGGACTCGTTTATCTGCACGGAAAACTACCTGATTTAATAAAAGAATACCTAGAATATAAGTACAAAACATTACCTGAGTTAAAGTTTGTAATAGCAAATTCAGTAATCCTGGAGGGAATGAATTTACCAATCGATACTTTGTTCATATTTAATGTACGTTCACTGTATGGGAAAGAATTAATGAATTTAATTGGAAGAGTAAATCGTTTAAATAATATTTTCGATAATAAAGCCGTCGACTTACGAAAATTATTACCTAGAATACACTTTATCAACAATAAGGAACATTATAGAGTTGATAGTAATATGAAGAATAAAATCACTCTTCTTAGAAGTCGTAATTTTGAGGACATCGTTGAAAACCCCATACTTGATGCCTTTAATATTGATAAACTTAATATAGCTAAAGATAAAAAGGAAGAATATATTAGTAAAACAGAATATATAAAAGAAAATGAAATTTTTCTAAATTCAGTTTATGAATCAGACGAGGACAAAACAAAGCAATATCTTATTGAATCTGGAATTATTGACTATTATTATAATGTAGAAGAATTTTTAAATGAGTTTTTAAAAAGATTAAATGCTGTTAGAAATAACGAATTAGTTGATTGGGACGATATGTCAATGATGGATAGAATTGAATTTTTATTTGTATTTGGAACAAATCTGGTTTCTGATTTTGAGATTAAACGTTTAAATAATGAAAAAGCAAGAAATTATTATGAGTATTTCATACTCAATAACCAGAAGAAATCTCTTAACGAAAATATAAGCTCCCAATTTAGATATTTTAAAGATAAAGCTGATAGTGAAGACAGCAAATTTTATTTCGGGATTGCATATGGAGAGGAGACTTACGAATCTGGTTCTTATTCAAATTCATCTAATAGAGTTTATGTTGATTTATCAACTAAAAATGATGAAGAATTAGTAAATTTGGCAATCGTTAAACTTAAAATGGAAGAAGATTTTATAAGTTTTAAATTAAATAAATTTATTGTGATGATGTTTGATTACAATATTATTGGGAAGTCAGAGTATAATTTATACATTTATGGGACTACAGATGAATATAAAATTAGTCTAACAAAATATGGTTTAAGCTTGAGTTTGATTTCAAGGTTAGAAAGGGATGGACAGTTAAACAATATTGATTTCGATGAATATAATAATTTAAGAGGAAACTCGGAATTTGATGTATTTGTAAATTCAATCGATGATTTTTATAAATTTGAAATTAGTAGATATTTAAAAGTAAGCTCAAATTAGAAAAGGAATTATTTTTCTAAGAAGAATTAACTAAATTAAACCATAATTAAAGATTTTTAATGCTAATAATCCATAGACTAAAAGATATTTCGCTTGATCTGTTCCCGAACTTGAAAAAGTTCGCTGATGATATTGCTACCAATACTGATTCGATAAAAGACGCCTTTACGGAATATTACACTCATCCTATCATAAAACTACTTACCTTATGAAAAAGTCATCAAGTCAACTAGTTTGTCAGTATCTTGAGAAAGTATCTCGCTCAGCTATTGAGAAACATCAGGATATTATTAAGCAGTTTATACGTAAGAGACATGGCATTTATGCTCTTTATAAGAATGATAGATTAGTTTATGTCGGTCTTGCAACAAACCTTAAGACAAGATTGTCTCATCATCTACACGATAGACACGCTACTACCTGGAATCGTTTCAGTGTTTATATAACTATAGATGGTGATAAGTTAAGAGAATTAGAAACATTAACTTTACGTATTTCAAACCCAAGAAATAATCGACAAACCGGTAAGTTTGCACACGCAGAAGACCTGAAAAGAAAATTTAAGAAAATCATACAACTCAAACAAAAGAAAGAGTTACATCATATATTTGAAGACGAAAAGAAGGAAGTTGTTAAAAAGGTTGTTAGAAAGAAAGTTGCTGGTAGGAAAGCTATATTGGGTAAATATATCTCTCGTCCTATCAAGATAAAATTAGTCTTTAGGAGTAAAACTTATAGAGCAAGGGTGAATAAAGACGGAATAATTCTTCTTGATAAGAAGAAATTTTCATCACCATCGGCGGCGGCGAAACATATAATTAAATACTCAGTCGATGGTTGGATTAGATGGAATTATGAAAGATCACCAGGTGAATGGGTACAAATTGATAAATTGAGGAAATAAATAAGTAATCTAGAAAGCATATACACTTATAATGAGTTGGTGGACTTGATTTTTCATTCACAGACAAAGAGGTATGGCATCAAACTACAAGGAGATGCAGTATTGAGAGGGTGAGGTAGCACTAATATAAAAATATATTTCTTAGTTATAATTTTATAGGATACTAAATTAATATTTATTGTGCTATTTTTTCAATTGATAAATTAATTTTAATATATGGAAATAGACAAACTTGAGGAATACAAAAAGATTTTACTTCGTATAAAAGAAGGTAATAATATTGCACAAAAAGACAGTATCCGGATTAATAAGGAAATCGATCTAAGTATACAAATCACTGATTATTTCTTGAATAATAATTCAAAGATAATTAGAGCTTCAACTGATTTCCCTATAATAGTCCCCTCACTTGATATGGCGTCTAATTGGCTAAATAGGGCTTATGAAAACTCAATAAAAGTATCATCAGAATTAGGAAAATTAAAGTTGTCGGCTTCATCTATTAAGGATAACCTAATAAGTGATTCAACAAGTGCTATGCTGTCAACTGTTTCTATTTCTGGCTCTATGTATGATATAAATGTAGAACATCACATTAATGTATTTGACGATTATGAAATTGGTATCCCTAAGTATATTAATGATGATAACATAAGAGATGAAGTAAATATTAAATTAGAAATCATTTCATCTGACTACAAAGGAATAATTGAGTCTTGTTGGGAACAATATTATTCGGCATCATCGGAAGGATTAAGAAACGCATGTCATATTTTCCGAGAATTACTTGAAAAACTTATCAGAAATATTACTAATGTTGATGATTTAAAAAAACAGCCTTGGTATATAATTGTTGCTGAAGCACACGATAATGTTTCATGGTATCAAAAATATAGATATCTTTTGTTTAAAGACCAAGAACCATTAGATCCAATTGCGGAAGATAAAATCCATTCATATAGTAACTCACATAAGAAAATTCAAAAATTCGCACATTCGAAATTAGGTGAAGTATTGAATGCAAATGAAGTTAAAGAAAATATAGTAAACCTCGAATATTTTATAAAAGATATTAAGATATAACTTATTATTGGATGGATAATTAATTGAGTATTATTGAAAGTGATTTCTAAATAAAGAATCAAATATGACATTTACTGAAGCAAAACAGGAATTTGACAGAAAATACGAAAATGTAACTGAGTTTGATTGTTTCATTCAAGAACATTTGACATATGGCAAAAAGACTAATTTCAAAAAGAAAAACGGAAATAAAAATGAGCAATATTTTAAGTGGCAGTTTTTATACGCTATCATTCAATCAGGTCTTTATACAAAGGACTACATTGGAACTGAAGTTCAATTCCCAAAAGGAAATAAGTCTGCTGCCCCTTTAAAACTTGACGGTGCAATTTTTGATGATATTAATTGGTTTGACAAGTACAAAGATTACCACATAAACGGGAACAACGAAAGTTTAGAATGGTTAAGGGAACATTTAATTGTTTCGTTAGAGTTCAAAAAGGAAGACAATAAAAACATTTCTGATGTTTGGGATAAACAACTCAAAGCTTATCTAAATGAAAGTAGAAGACCATTTTGTTTAGCAGTTTTATACGACACAGAACGGCTATATTTATTCCGTAAACACAACACCAAGTTTTTACGATACAGCGAAGAATTTAATCTCTTAGGGTAAATTCCCCGCCGCTTGCGGCGAAAGGTTTTTACAAATATAATAAATAGATACCCCGCTGCTTGCGGCGGGGAGTTTCATTACAAAAGGGGAAGACAGTAAATCCAAAGAATTGGCTTTACACTTGCCCGACCCTTACATAAATATTCCAAGTTTTGATGATATTTTAGAATGGACAGAAGCCAAAACCGTTGACCGTTCAAAAAGAGGAATTAAGGAATTAGATATTATTTCGGGTATTCATTCAACGCAGGTAAATGATGCAATGAGTAGTATTTTACGTACAATGGACAAAGTTGGAAAAGTAGATCAAGAAGGTTTTAAAATACTTATTCAAATTCTTTCACTAAAAATATATGACGAAAAAAGAAATGAAAAAATTGCAAAAAGATTTCTAGATTTTTATATAACAGAAGAAGAGAAGAATTATAAATATCTTTCAGATAAAGGTTTACAAGGGTTCATTAAAAGAATAGAAGAATTACGAATTGAAGCGACTGGTGAATATTTTAGAATTTTAAAAGATAATCCCTTAAATCCTAAAAATGAAAATCATATTAAAGTTTTAATCGAAGTTGTATATCAATTTCAAGATTATTCTTTTGTTCGTTCACACAAAACAGATCTTTACCAATTAGTATTTTACAAATTTGCTCCACCTTTTTCAAAAGATAAAAATGCCCAATTTGTCACACCTTTACCATTAATAGACTTTTTAGTAAGTATAGTAAACCCAAGAAATGGTGAATCAGTTGTTGACCCTACTGTTGGAATTGCTGATTTTCTTTCTGTATCATATGTTAACTCAAACAGTAAATTAGACGATAACAATATCTTTGGAATGGATATAGATGAAACAATGGTAATGCTTGCAACATTAAATATGTTGTTGAATGGAGATGGAAATGCCAAAATTAAATCAAAAGCGGGATATGGTTCTTTGCTCTCAAAATTTGATCACAAAGGTGACGTTTTAGAACTTGTACCATCTATGAACCAAAAAGGAAATTGGGATAATCGTCCTGATGAAATAAAATTAAAAAAGTTTGATGTTGTTCTTACAAATCCACCTTTTGGAGAAGATAGGGCATTTGTACCCAAAGACGATAAAGACCTTGAATTGATTAAATGTTATGAACTTTGGCATTTGTATGGGAAAAATGAAGATTTAGAAGAAAATGAAAAACCGAAAAAAAGAAAAGATAAATCCCCTTCTAAAATAGATTTAGGTGTCGTATTTCTTGAAAATGCTTACCGAATTTTAAAAGAAAATGGAAGAATTGGCATTGTTCTTTCTAATTCAATTGCAAGTATTGACACACATAAAATAGCACGAAAGTGGCTAATGGATAAAATGCGTATTGTTGCTATTTTTGATTTACCAGCCAATGTATTTGCTGAAACCGGTGTTACTACTACAATCATTGTTGCCTATAAACCAACTGTTAAAGAGTTAATACAGGTAAAAGCACAGAATTATGAAATCTTTTCAAAAGATATTCAGAAAATTGGTTATGATGTTAAAACAAGTAAAAAAGTAAAATTCTTTTCACCTAATTATAAAATAAATTATTCAAACTTCGAAATAGAAATTGATAAAGATGGTCGTGCCTTACTTGATGAAGAATTTACAGAAACCATAATTGATTTTAAACAATGGTGCAATAGGCAAGAAAAAACATTACAGGAAATATTTGTAAAAGCAAAATAATCATGGAATATCAATACATAAAAGTCCCCAATCAAATTACACTGCAAGAGTGCATTGAAAACGATTATTGTCTTGCTCCTTCTAAATATTCAAGATTTTTACCCAATAAAAGAATAAATTTTGAAACACTGTCAAGCTTGTGTTCTGTAAGTATAAAAAAACTGAAAATAAATATAAAATCGAAATATCACTATTCTGAAATAGGAGATATAAATGTTTCTGATGGTAGTGTTAACTCGAAAACTTTTTATGGTTTAGACTTACCCTCTGAAAACCCAAAGGAATTAAAACAAAATGATATTCTTATTTCTACTGTAAGAACTTATAGAGGAGGTGTTGGATTTGTCCATGATAATAATGATAATCATTGTTGCTCACCTGCGATATTATTAATTAGAGAAGTGAATAGCAAAATTACAAAAGAATATTTATTTGCCGTTTTAAGAACTAATTACTTTATTGAGCAAATATTAGGATTCCAAAATAGAGGTATGTATCCTAGATTGGATAAGGCAGCTATGAATCATATCTTAATTCCAATACCTAAAGATGATAAAATAATACCTTATGTAACCATATTAGTTAGAGCATATTTGAATAAAATCGCGATAATAAAAAAACGGCATGAAGCAATTTTGAAATCTATTGAAGCTGAATTATTAGACAATCAAAAACCCATTGATTTTACTTTTGAACTACCAAGGATTAGCGAAATTAGTGAAGTTGGAAGGTTAGATACGAATCTTTATAGAAAACATTTTAAAAATATAGTTTTTAAAATTAAAAATTACAAAAATGGTTATCTAACAATTACTGATTTAGGTTTTGACCTTTCAAGAGGACAAAATTTACAAGTTTCAAATATTGGCAAAAGTGTTTACTCAATAAAGAAATACCCTTGTTTTTATACTTTAATGATGCCAAATTTTTTATCTAAATATGGTACTGTTGATAAAATAGAATATTTAGGGAATCAAAACAATTTGAAGACTTTAAAAAAAGGCGATTTGATTTTTGGTGCTGAGGGATTTGAAAAAGGTCGTTCAATTGTAATAATTGAAGAGCAAGACAGGGTAATTACAAACATTCACGGAATTACAATTCAACAAAAAGAGCATGACGTAAACAAAGCAATTTTTGTTAAATGTTGTTTAGATTATTTGCGAAGCAAAGGTTTAATTGACCTTTATGCAGTTGGTGGAAATGGTGGTAGTTTGGCACAGAAATATTGGGAAATTATACCATTTCCAAAGTTTGACATAACTAAAAAAAACGAAATTGCTAAACTTTACCACAATGTGGAAATTGAATACAAAACCGACACATTTACATTAAACAATTTTTTAGACAAAGACAACGAATATAACCAACAAGCAGGAATTTACGAGTTGGATAAAACAGCCAAACAGCTAAAAGAAATCTTAAACCAAACCATTGATAACATAGTAAACGACAACGAAATAGAAATAAAATTTGGCAACACACCAACGTAATATTCTAACTCTGACTTAAAAAAGTTTCCTACCCTACGTCAAACGGTTCAACGTCTCCCCCTGGGGTGTTTGGTTTGGCCTCGATTGCTTTCGTAAATAGCTTCATTTTTGTTAACTGTTAAATTTATAAAGTGGTTAGTTTAAACGGACTGTATCAAATACTCCGTTTTGAAATATTACTATGGGGAGCCGGGGAGCCGTTCGAAAATTGCTTAAAATCAACATATCTTTATTATGAGCGTTTATTTTACTCAAAATAACAAAGACGGCATTTGTGGATGAATGCCGCCTTCTTGTGTTACTTCCGTTTGCTCAACCTGTCTATAATTAAAATTTCAATTATGAGTATCAGGATTTTCTTTGCTACTTCGATTGTTATCTTCGAGGGTATTATCATCTTTTATTAAAATCCTTTCTTCTGTTTTAGTTTCATAAATGTCTTTCATTGATTTTAAAACAACAAGACCTAATTCGAACATCATCAAAACATTGTCCTTGGTAAATATTGGTTTCTTCATAATCGTGTGTGGTTTAAGTTTTGGAGGTATAATATATATGTAAGAATCAAAATTGATTCTCACCTGGTACTAAAGAATAACTTCCATGGAACATACTGTCTTCTATATTTGTAACACGGTGCTCAAGGTTCTGTATCTCTGAATTAATCTCATCGAGCATCATTTCCCTCATCATTGAGTAATCAAATGTTTCTTCAGGAAACAGTTTAGACTCCGACTTGTCGAGTGAATCAGAGAAAATATCAAAACTGCCTTCACGTTTGTTATGCCACTTGTCAGATTTTCCGCGGTTGAATGTTGATAGGAATGTTTCCCGTTCGATGTTACTTATATCAATCTCTTCAAGTCCATAGTCGATGTAAATCTCTACAGGTATTTGGACTAAGTAATGGTCGAGCTTTAAATTATACACACCATTCACAAATCCGTCTTCCTTTGTATAGAGGATAGACAGTTCAAAGTTCTGATTGATATAATTCCTATCAGTAGAAGAGAAATTATTCATTCCATTCGGATGTCGGTGAATTACTGTATTAAATGAATACTCATCTGGCAGGTATTCGATAGACGTATTCGCTACCTTTTGTTTTGGGATGTAATACTCTTCACTTAATATAAGTGTAGCATCGTCCTTTTCTTTTATATTCGTTACGATAGAAAACTCATCATTGTGAACCTTACCAGCAATCTTGTCAAAAACGAATAATAGTTTCGCAGGTATGATAACATCCATCTTATCCAAAACCTTTATCCCACTTTCCCATGCTTCCCTTTTCTCTGTATATATTACTTCTGATTTAGACTTCCCGTGCTTTTCTTTCTTAGTTTTCTCAGGCTTGTAGTCCGGTTTGATGTCATTTAGGTTTGTAAGACCATTTGTTTTTTTGTCGTCCATGAGATTTAATTATGTTTAAGTAAATTTTGTGATTCTTCTATCTGGTTTATTATCTTCTTCACGTTCATGTTAACTGTTCTTGATATATGTTTCCTTTTCATCAGTAGTTCTATCACTGCTAAGGCAGAAATAATTTGGGGTGTGCCAAAGAAGCTGGGAGTTACTGTGTAGCTTGAGTCTTCGCCCCATTGACCAGTTGTGAAGTCGTGCATACAAATCGTGGCGTTAAATCCATCATAACCTAATTTACAGTATAGTGGAAATTTTAAAGCTACTTCTTCTTCATCGATTGATGTTTTACCTTTTGGTGCAGGTAGTGGAGATTCTATATTTGATTTAATCTCAGCGAGAGAATCTTTCAGTCTCGTGGTGTCCGAACAATCGAAGAAGTAATCTATACCGTTGTATTTCTTCAGGCTTTCGGCTTGGAATAATTCTTCGTTAGTAATCACGAGAATATTCTTACGTCTTTCAGAGATTAACTGTTTAACAGCTTTGGTTTTGTATTCCCTTACCTGAGATAACTTAAAGAGTGTTCTGTTCAAATTGCTAGACTCGATTTTATCATCATCGAATAGAATTAATGTACCAATTCCTATAAGTGCTAAATCCAAAGCCACCCAACTTCCTATGCCTCCTAGACCAACTACGATTGCAATCTTTTCAGAGTAGTCAGAAACGATATGTTGTTGTCTTAGATTGATTTCATCTTCATTTGTTATTACATAGCCGTCTTCCATGTATTGTCCTTTCTTGTTGTTGCAGTCCCGGATGGCGTAAAATAAGAACTGTCCAAATGAATCCGTTGATAAGTATTAGAAATTTCGTTTAGTAATTGAAGTAATTGTTCTGGATTATCCAAAGGAATAGGTCTGTCCTGTAAACTACCAGCACAAGCCGCGCCAAAGTTCGCTTTTTCACAGTTCGGATGTTGCCCATCCTCAGTTGAAAGATTAATCGTTCCATAAGTTATCTTTGTATGTAGAATGTTAACGTAGATAGCCTTAAGATAGCATGGAGGGTCTTCAAATACCTTTACCATGTCTGAGTGCTCAGATACACCTTCTGTTACTTCATATGCAGGAGAATAAAACTTACAAAGATTAACTGAGGTGTTTTTCATTAACAAATACCATCCCGCATCATTTATTGTCTTCACAATCTCTAACAGCTTGTCACCTATTACTTCGCTTCTATATAATTGCTGAAGCTTCAGTAATTCGTTTTGGTATAAATCGTTAACTTTCTCGATGGCTTGTTTCAGTTCTTCCTTAAACACGCTTTTTAATTGCCGAAGCGAGCTTACAAAATCAAGCTCTGATTCAAGATAGACCTCTTTCACCAATACCTTCTCTTGTCTGGATGCTTGAAGTCTGTCATTCAAGTCTTTGAACTTAACTTCCTTTGCAATAGCATTTTTAAGCGCATCACCGGCAAGAGTAAGTTTTGATTCATCCTTTTTATCTTCATTTAAACGCCTTAGAAATGATTGATTCAAAGGAGGGTTTAGTGCTTTGTGTTCCATATATTAATTGATAAGTTTTTGAAATGTAAAAGAGGATATCGCTGCTCAATTCGATATCCTCAATTGTTTTAGGGAGTTTGTTCTTTACTATGAATTAGAGCTAAATCAAGCCGCTGCGTTAAACCTGATGATATTGATTGAACCGGTAAAGTTTCCTGATTCAATATCCGATGGACTTAAATTTCTGTTTGTCTCATCGTACAGATCAAACTTACTCACGCTATTGTCTCTGGCCACTGATTTAATTTTTTCAATTAAACCAAGACCTGATAGCCCTGTTACATCTGTTTTGTTTCCATTACAACTAATAAATGTCTTTTGTTCGGACGTATTTTGTCCTTCAGTGTTCCACGCCATGATGGTGCCTTTCCTTTAAGTGTTTAGTTTATGGTTAATGTATTTTAGAGTAGTACTAAATCATTGATATATCTACAAGGTAGTTGCATTGCTAGGTTAATAGAGGATTCATTGTTGCTTCCATCTAGAGAATCAACATCCTCTTCGTCGAGTTCAACTGACATTTCCGAAAAATCATACTCAGTATCTCCATCGTTGTCGCCATCGTCAAAATCTTCTGAGTGGCGATTGTTGTAGTCCGTCGCAATATCTTCAGCTTCTTCGGAATCTTCAGCATAAACAAAGCAGCTTAATGTTCCGTACCTTGAATAGTTGTACGGAATTTTTACAAAGTACTTGTTCAACTCGCCTCCTTGTTCTGGGCATCGGAAGAGTAAACCTCCAATGATTTGTTCTCAGCGCATTTGTCGGGTGCTAATTCCAGTGACAAATGTGAAGAGAGTATTTCGTTTACTAAACGCGTCATTGGTATACCTCGGGCCTTTGCTTGGTGGTAGAGCGGTGAGATTAATTCTTCTGAAATCTTTGGTGAATACATTTTTAAACTCCTTTTTAATTAGTTGTTTGTCTACATAGATATTATACCAGAAATATACACTGTTAGTGTTTTTTCATATAATTATACAAATGTTATGAAATATTTCTCCAAGTAACATTAAAATCCCCATTTACAAAAAAACTTTTAATCATTTATCTCATACATTTGAATATCGAAAAAACAGCCTTAAAACCTATAAAACACTCCAAAAACGCAATAACTACCAACTCCATAAAAAAACAAATGATTCTAAAACCGTACTTTCCACCGAATAAAAATTTGTGTAATAGTTGACAAATCTCTATTTTTGCTCTTTAAATTTAATTAAGTAGGGTTGAAATCTAAAGCGAAAAATTCTTTATTCAGTGAACCAATTATGAAAGTGAAAGCTTTGCTGAGTAGTTTGAATTGCAACCCTGTTTCAGAATTAAATGACAAAGAAGCAAAAATGGTAATGGAGATTTATGAATCGATTCCGGCATGTTCAAATATAATGACAAATAAAGATACAAATAGATTTTACGGTGGATGTGTTATGGAGATATCATCGAATACAAACATAGAGGTATTTGACGGCTATGCAATACTTAATAACAATAATGTAAAAGATGTACGCGTTGATAAGGACAACAGGCTCGAAAAGCAATTATTGAAAAACTTAAATATATCACCGATGATGAAAAGTCTGATATTTGGGTTTTCACAAAATGCTGTAATACAATAAATATAAAATATAAATTATAATATAAGGGGTAATAAAAATGATGTTAACACAAACGGGAAATCAGAAGTTACCGAACTACAGGGTAACAGATAATAAAATGTACTGGGATAAAATAGATGAAAAGCACAAGTCGCGTTTCAATTCTAACTTTGTATTGTGCGAAGAGATGTATGAAATCTCGTACATTATTCAGGCTATACTGGAGTTCTATCCAAAACTCCCGAGAGAAAGAATTACAAACGCTATCTATAAATCGTTGCGTGAGATACCGCATCCAAGACTTAGAACTCAGTTCTGGCAAGCGGTGTCGGAGAAGCTTGAAATATATTAATAATTATACATGATGCAAAAACGTTTTGTAAGAAACATTATATATGGAGTTCAAATGAAATCAAAGTGCGTTCGATAAAGGTTTATTTATTACTACAAGAATATTCTATAAAAATACAAATATAAACGTGTATTTAATAAATTATATAAGGAGTGTGGTATGATAAACGGACCATAGAATTAAATATTCATTAATGTTGTCTAAAGACAAACGGAGTATATTTCGCTTATGTAATAAAGCTATGTTGAATGTTAGATTTAAAGTTAAGAAATAAATCTGTATTTTTAATCAAATGTTTACTTTCATAAGAGTAATTGAAAAATTTAATCATATATATTATGAAAATACAAAATACGTTTTTAAATATTTTATTTTACTTAAGTGTTCTTCTTTTCTTCCTCGGATTTAACTTCACTGATAGTCCTCCGTCAGGATGGTATTTGCAGACGTTGCCGAATCTTAATGGAAAGCAAATTAATGATATAATATTTCTTGATAGTCTAAATGGATTGGCTGTTGCACGGCAAACATCAGATTCAAGTTATATATTAAAAACAACTAACGGTGGAGATAATTGGACGATCCTTTATAGAAGTTTCTTAGCAATGGTTAAAATACAATTTATAAATATAAACACCGGATATGCAGTTGGGGCTTATTTATTTAAAACGACAAATGGAGGATTCAATTGGAATCAGGTAACAGCTCCCCCAATCTCACCCGAAAATTTGTATGTACTTAACGAAGACACAATTTGGATTATCAGTTCTGAATCCATGACCGGCGGCGTATTCCGCACAACAAACGGTGGGCTAAACTGGACACAGCAACCATCGGGTAGTGGAAATCCTGATAAGATATATATGTATAATGCAAGGATTGGGTTTATAGTTGACAACACAGGTACAAATAATTTACGGAAAACTACAGATGGTGGAGATAGCTGGTTTACTGTCGTTTCAGGTCAGGGATTTTATGATATGAAATTTATTGATAGTCTAACGGGATGGAGGGCAAAGGATTATATAAAGAAAACAACTGACGGAGGATTAACGTGGATACAGCAAACGCTTCCAACTGGTATCCCTGGCCACCAGATAGTTTGGGGAATGAGAAATTTCTCGGTTATAAATAAAGATTCTCTTTGGGGAGGATATTCATCAGTTATATTTCCTAATTTACAGTATAGAGGTGTTTTATACAGAACCACAAATGGCGGAAACAATTGGTATTATCAGATACCTGATACCACACTTAATGTTCCTCTTTATAATTATATATCATTTATTAATAAAAACATTGGCTGGGGATATACACTAAATAGTACAGTTAACAGAGGTATCCACACAACCACCGGCGGTGATACTACATTTCTTTCCTCAATAACACAAATTGCTACCGAACTACCAAAAAACTATAAGTTGTATCAGAATTATCCAAACCCGTTCAATCCAATAACAAAAATTAAATTTAATATATTAAAGAGTGCGGATATAAATATTAAAGTTTTTGATATTACGGGAAAAGAAGTAGCCATATTATTAAATGAAAGAATATTTCCAGGGACTTATGAGACTACATTCGAAGCCAATAAATTACCAAGCGGGATGTATTTCTATTCATTGATAGTTGACGGGAAAATTATAGATACAAAGAAAGCAATGCTTATTAAGTGAGAAAGTAAGTAAGTGAGAAGGAAAAAGCTTAGAAATTTAAATAGAATTATTTTATATATTGATTATACATTAAAACAATTTTGAAAATTTTAAAACATTTAGAGGAGTAAAAGAAATGAAATCAAAAATTTTGATAATAACATTACTTATGCTTTCTGCAATAATGGGTTTTGTTATAAATCGAAGTAATACAAAAACAAATGCAAAGAATGAAACGCCGCAAAATACTTCACCACAGGAAAATTCTCCTAACAGATGGCTCGAGCGGTTTTATATCGGAGCTGTTCACTCTGGAGTAGGATGTGAGAATCAATATAGAAATTTAGATTCACTCGGGTTTAATCTGTGGCATATGTATAATTTAGCGTATGATGAAGTTAACGGCAAACCATATCCCAGAATGATTTGGGATTCAAACTGTGGATTCCCCTCAATAGATAATGATAAAACATTACTACCTGTTGATGATTATAAAGGTGCAGTAAACGATAGGGTAGCAGCAATACAGAGTACTCACCCTAATATGAGATTAGTTACTATGCGGCCAAAGATAGAATATTTATGCTACGGACAGAGAAGCGATTATCAATGCGAACCTATATTACCAAGCGATGATTTATGGTTTTATGCTTTTAATAATCACGAGACAGGAACTCCCGAACCTGATAACGGTGTAAATGTGATGCATTGCAGAACAATGCCGATGAATGCAACTCAGGATAATCCTGGTTTTGTAGTAAGCGGTCTTCGTGCAAATACAGAGCAATGCAAGGAAATTGATAAAAATGACGGTAATGCCTGGCAGGGAGATAAATATTGCAACTGGTTAATAAAACCTAAAATAAAGATACCTCAAAATTTCCCAATAACAAACCCTGAAACCCCAGTTTGCAGAGTAATTGTAATAGGAGAGGATAATTCTGTAATTTTAAAGGATGTTGTAATTACCGGAAAATATTTTGGCAACATTCAAAATCCATATAATGGAAGCTACAAAGAAGAATTTAATCTTCCATTAGATACTAATCTCACTATCCCCGGCAACTGGGGTACAAGTTGGCAGTATTTGGCCCGTGGAATAGATAACACTGACCCAAAGATGAACAATGCCGACATACAGGTTTACTGGTATGGCAATTGTGATATGTGGATTGATTACGTAAGAGTTGATAATGATGTGGCGGATAAATTATTTAAAGGGTACTATGATGACCCTAACTTTCCTGAATTTCAATGGATAAAAAACGAAGTCGAACAAATTGGAAAAGTAAACGAGCCAATGTTTATGAAATACTACATAGAATTGGTTGAGTTCAACAATCTCCCCTGTATGGCTTATGTAAATTCAAAGCTAAAAGCATATTCCAGCAATCAGATTGATTTAGTTCAGGATTTGACAAACATTATATCAGTCCATGTTCCATGGAAAGATAGAACCAGGATTGAAAATGCCAAATTCTTGAACGAGCACTATATTCAGAAAGTCGGCTTCACACAGGTATTTGCTGAAAGTTATCCAATGACGGCATGCTACGGTCAAACACCAATCACACAAATGTACAGTAGAATACCAAACACATTACCGATTACTGACGGAAACGATAGTATACTCGCAAAAGCGATATCTCCTGCAGAATATGATACCTGGCTTCAGGACAATCTGAACTATAAACCGTATGACTTGGAAAATGGTTATTCCGATGAAGACCCTAAATGCGATATATTATATCAGGACAGAGGCAATTTCAGGTATAAAATGAAACTTTGTGATTCTCTATCAAAACTTGCAAACATTCCTTTTATATTTATGCCGCAGGCACATCAGTGGTACAGACAAGGTGAAGTCAGACGTGAACCTACAAACGAGGAAATGGATATGATGACTAACGTAGCGGTATCTTATGGCGCTAAAGGTTTTTTGTATTTCTCATATAATTCATTTGTAAATGGAAATGATTATGGAACAGGTATAGTCGATTTTAATTTAAACTTAAGACAAAAGAATTTTTACAAACAGGATAAGTATAAATGGAAAACGATTCAGGATATTAGTAATAGAATTGGTGAGAAGTGGGGACCACTATTATTGAAATTCGATTACGCGAATACAAATTCTGTAATTTATAACTTTGAAAATGAGCGAAACGATTTTCTATCTAAAACCTATTTTAATAATATTATAACTTATAAACCGGGTTCTGGAGAGCCGCCTTGTGTATCACAAAACCCGGGTGGTAATCTGCCGGCAGGTTTAACATACGAATGCAATGATGATAGATATATACAGGCTTCAACATTTCAAATAAGTGCAAGTGATATTGATAAATATTTTATGATTGTTAACAGAAGATGCTCGCCATTTAAAGACAGCACCACAGAAGACAAGCGCGGAGGAAGACGAGATATAAGAATAAGGTTTGATGCAAACTCCTCGGAGTTCGCAAATTACAAAAACTGGAAAATAATAGACCTTTTAGATAATTCAACAGTTTTAACTTTTGACAAAAGCACTTGGTCAACTCTTGACCTCGGCTGGTATATGCCGGGTGAAGGAAAATTGTATAAAATAGCTCCTGTTGTATTTGGCGGTGGAACACTCGTTGCTGATGAAACTATAGGCAGCAGCATCAATTGTGACGGTATGATTTACAGTAATGGTTATAATTTAACAATATCCTCTGGAGCAACAATAACATTCACAGATACAGCAGGTATTGAAATGAACGGAGGAAACTTCACATGCGGATCAGATGCAAATACAAACTCTGTTAATCTTGTTGGAAAAGACAATAATGCAAACACCTGGAGGGGTTTAGTTCTTTCAAATTGTGCTTCCATAGGAATATACAACACAAACTTAAGCAAAATAACTGCTAACGATACTGCAAAAGCAGTATTAATATCAAACTGCAACAACATTAATATCAAAAGAAGTACTTTTAACATGGGAACTAATGCAGGTGCAATTCAGGCTGTATTCACTGAGAATACTGATGAACCCGCTACTTTTAACGTAAGCGAATGTAATTTTAATATGGGAACAAGCGGTTATGATGCAATCAGCATAACATCAAATGCTTCTTGTTCACTTCCTGTGATAATAGACTGGTGTAACTTCAGTACAGGGAATGAAAACTCATTTGCAGTAAGATTAATTGGAGTAACAGGAGGTGCTGTAAAGAACAGTACGTTTGTGAATTACGAAACCACAATAAATTCAATGGGTTCTGTAATTGATTTATACGGGAATATAATTCTCGGTAATAATGATTCAAAAGGAATTGAATGCTCAGCTGGTAGTGAAATATCTCTGAGTCCAATTTCAGGTTTATATCTTGGCGGTTACAATTATATTAAAAATAATGGTACTTCGTCAAGTAATATTTATTCAATCAATTCATCCTTCAATATAGACAAAGGGCAGAATGATTTTGATATAAGTGACATTGATAATTCAAAACATTTTACAGGAACTAAGAGTGGTATTCCCATGCTATATGTCAATGCAGTGAAGAATTGTTTCCATAAAGACAGCATAACAAATATCGATGCAACACATTCAGTTGTTTGGGATGGTTCGTCTGATCCTGTTAATTTTGTTTTTACTGATTACAGTTGTAAACTTACACGTCCCATAGATTTTGCACTTTTTGAAACAAGTGGATATCAGGATACAATATTCAGAACATCAGGCGGTGCAGGAGGCGGATTTAATCCCAATAAATCATTAAACATCGAAGAAAATATTTATAAGAGTGTAAAAGATACTATTAACATAAATCTTAGAAAGAGAAACTATCTAACAGTAGAAGAGAAAGCAAAACAACTTTTAAACCAATATCCAGATAGTCTTGAAACCATAGGTATGGTTCAAAAACTTTACATGGCTTCATTAAACCTTGATAGTACTAAAATAGGAATAACTAAAACATTTCTTGAGTACATTATTGCAACAAATACACAAAACCCCGGTCTCGTTAAACGTGCATTTTACTTTATACAGAAGTGCAAAGTAAAACTCGGACAGTATCAATCAGCACTCGATGGATTTCAATACATTATGACACAAAACCCTTACACCTACGAAGGACTTGTTGCATCTTGGGACTATGCTGCTACTTATTTACTAATGGGTTCAGGCGGTAGTTACAAAGGCGATTTAGAACAGCAAACGGAAGAATTAAGTACACCTGCTGATACACTTCTAAGCCGAATGACAAAGAGTGATATAAATACAAGCATAAACACAAATAAAACTAAAAACACAAATTCAAATAAAACATCAATAGAACAAATCACAAAAACATTCTATGAGAAAATAAAGAACGTTACAAAGGACGATAAGAGTTTTCAGGAAGCGAAAGTGAAAACTCTTGAAAAGACGATTGAAACAACAAAGAACAAAACAGAAAAGAATGATGCGGTAAAAGAACTTGCTACGATGAAACAAATAAAAGAATTAGTAAAGCTAAAAAAACCAAATACTGTAGTAACTCACACTGCAATTATTAACAGTGATATAAAGAAAGTATTTGGAATCGGAAAAGGTAATAAAGATGATTCAAAAAACAATCTTATTCCGACTACTTATGCACTTTATCAAAACTATCCAAACCCATTTAATCCTTCAACGAAGATAGCTTATGATATTCCAAGAGATGCAAAAGTGAAACTTGTTATTTATGATATACTCGGAAGAGAAGTAAAAACACTCGTTAACAATGAATTTAAGACAGCTGGTAAATATTTAATAGAATTTAACGGTTCATATTTAGCAAGCGGTATATATTTCGCTCGTATAATAGTAAACGAAGGAAAAGACTTTATCGCTGTAAAGAAGTTAGTGCTTCTGAAATAGTAATACATTTTAACTCATCAAGAAGCAACACCAACAACCAGTATTTAACAATAAAACATTTCCCAAAGTCTCATAGATATGATAACACCCATTAACAGAAAAAAGGGAGCGCGCGAGTATGGTATTTTGGAATAGACAACGCCCCCTTTTTGTGATAAATTACCTTCGAGAAAACGTATGGTTGATTTTGTGGGAAGGATAGGGGAGATAGTAATATCATACGATTCTTTAAAATCCATAATTGTAATAATAACTTGCTTTTATTAACCAATTCCTTCAACTTACCAAAACTAAACAAGAAAAAACAATGGACGTTAAAATAGAAAACGGAAAGTTAACCATCGTTATTGATTTACAAGAACCAACCCCAAGTGCATCAGGGAAAACTTTAGTCGTTGCAACTACTCATGGGAATGTAGTTACAGAATGCATCGTTGATGGAAAACCTGTAGTGATTGGGTTGAATGCTTATATTAAGAAGTGAAGTTATACTTGGACTGGTCTAGTAGGATTGGGTCATAATTTTTCTGCAGTTTTTCTGCAGTTGCAGGTCAATTCAGGTCAATTCAGACCGCTTTACAGCCTGTTTTGTTTTTTGTAATAACGTGGAAAATAAAATGGGATACTCTGAAAACCCACTATTAATAAGCCTTTACAGGCACTATGAGTATATTATCTTGAAAACATATAAATGGTTATATCATCATTCGGGACGAAGAGGTCGCTGGTTCGAATCCAGTCATCCCGACAAAAACCCTCATAAAGAGGGTTTTGTCATTTATGTATTATACTTACATATTAAAATCAATAAAGAATGGAAGATTATATATCGGCCATACCGAAAACCTTGATAAGAGGTTAAAAGAACACAACACAAATCAAAGTAAGTCTACAAAGGGCAAAGGACCATGGGGAATAATTTATTCCAAAGAATTTAAAACGAGGTCTGATGCAATGATATATGAGATGAAATTAAAGAAGATTAAAAACACAAATTACTTATTGAATAATTTAGATAACATTTAAAGTCTGCGCATCCCGACGAGTCGGGAAGGTCGTCCCGAGGCATCGGGATCATCCCGACAAAAACCCTCATAAAGAGGGTTTTGTCCTTTACAAGTTGTCGTTCCCTTTTTCCTTATTTTATCAGAACCATTTTTCTTGTTTCTGAAACACCGTCTATCGTTAATCTGTAAAAATATATTCCGCCTGTTAGTTCGCTTCCGCTGAATGTACAGTCGTGGTCTCCCGATGTTAATCTGCTATTAATAAGCGTTGATATTTCCCGCCCTGTTACATCATAGATTTTTAAACTGACAAAATGGTTTGCTGTCTGACCCGATATTCTGAACCTGATTTTCGTCGACGGGTTGAACGGATTCGGATAGTTCTGGCTTAGTAAAAATGCTTTGTCCGGTATTGTAATGCCCGCTTCTGAAATTCCCACCGAAGAATTATTGTACTTTGCAACCATCCCCCCTGTTCCGACACACCAGCCGTTTAATGTGTCCTTAAAGTATATGTCGTAAACTGAAGCGTTACCTGGCGCGGGTATTTCCGTAAAGGTGTTTCCTGAGTCAGCCGTCAGAAGCAGCTTTTTCGTAAAACCCGTCGAAATCCAGTACTCTGATTTTGTTCTTGGCGCCAGCGAGTATGACATAGCGAATGTAGGAAAATATTCTATTGTATAATTGATTCCTGAATTTGTACTCCTGTAAAGGAACGAACCAAACTCAAAATCTCCACCTACTCCGATTATGTAATTTGAATCAATGAACCTTATGTCGTTTAATGGTTCTGATGCTACAGATGAAGACTGCCAGATATACCCGAAGTTCGTTGTCTTTCTGAATACTCCTGCCATGTCCATAGCCCCGCCTGCTGCAAGTCCGTTCTTGTTCCCATAGAATGCAAATTTATTAATCCCTAAACGTGATATTAAAATTGAGTCACCCGGAATTTCAAACCAGTTCATACCTCCGTTTGTGGTTTTAATTATTTCACCGTTATACGTTCCTATGTATCCGTTTATTGAATCTGAAAAACAAATCGTGCGGAATATTTTTAACGTGTCGGGATAATTATAATACTGCCAGTTCATACCTGCATTGGTTGTCGATACAATTACAGGATTTGAGTACAGGTTTGCATTCCCGACTATCCAGCCTTTTCTGCTGTTCGTAAAACAAACAGATACAAAAGGATATTCAAGTCCTTCGTTCTGTAAAACCCAGCCGCTTCCTCCGTCTGTTGTGTGTATAACCGTTCCCCAGGCTCCAACTGCCCATCCGTTCTGATTGTCTGTAAAACTGCAAGAGAAAAGATTGTTAGTAGTTGGCGTTGGTTTTAGTGTCCAGCATTCGGTTCTGCCGTCTGCCTGAAATCCTGCAAATAAATTATAACCCAAAAGAACGTATACTGCGGCAACCGTTCCCATTCTCTTCAGTGTTCTTAAAAGAATTATTTTATAAGTATTCTTCAAATAGTATTGTATCAGATATTACCGGTTCTTGTAAACCCAAATAAAAAAGCGAAGAAACACTTCCGCCTCTTCGCCTTATATTAATTTATTTATCCTATTTAATCAGTGCCATTTTCTTCACATCGGTAAACTTTCCTGAAGTTAATCTGTAAAAATACATTCCCGATGAAAGTTCCGAACCGTCAAACTTAACAGTGTGCACGCCCTGTTCCATCTTTCTGTTTATTAAAGTTGCCACTTCTTTCCCCGTTACGTCAAATACTTTTATCGTTACGATATCCGAAACAGGTAATGCAAATTTTATTTCAGTCGTCGGGTTGAACGGATTTGGATAGTTCTGCATTAACTCAAACGACTTAACATCTCCCGTATTGTTATGTATGCCTATAAGCGGGTCGTCCCCTGAAATATCGCGCATCCATATTCCTCTGCCGAAAGTAGCCGTAACCACGTAGAATTTCCCGTTTGCGGATATACTGTCTATGTAATTCATATCACTTATAAAAATACCCGGGGACATTCCGTTATTCCATCTCACCCAGCTGATTCCGCCGTTCGAAGTTTTATAGCATCCGAATTCTGTACCAACATATAGCCTGCTTGTATCCGTTGGATGTGTTATTAAATTTGTAACGGGTACGTTCAGCAGGTTACCTGTTATATCCCTCCAGCTTACACCGCGGTTGGTCGTCTTGAATATCTTTTGCGCCGAACCAAGTCCGTTCATCAGTGCGTAGGCAAGATTACTGTTTGTCTGGTGCGTCGCGACCGCCTGAACTTTTATACCTGCCGGAAATCCTGTTGACCTTTCGTACCAGGTACCTGCGTCGTAAACCCTGAGCCGTTGCCCTGCTGTTGAAGAGCCAAGGCATGCATAAATAACTGCCTTCGGCACTGTGTATCTGGAGACACCGATATTTTCTACTACTGCAGGAAATGCTGCCGGATTTAGTTTTGTCCAGGTTGATGAACCGCTGATTAATTCATAAACATAATTACCTGAATTAAAATAATACGAAATAGGATTTAATCTCTTAGGGTAAATTCCCCGCCGCTTGCGGCGAAAGGTTTTTACAAATATAATAAATAGATACCCCGCTGCTTGCGGCGGGGAGTTTCATTTTATCGTTCTTTATTTTGTAATACCAGTGTCCATTTGGGTCAACTCCATTGTCTGATGCTGTCCACGTAATACCGTTATCTGTTGTCAGACGTCTTGAGAATGCATAAGTTGACCCTACCCCTGTCGACACCAAAAACTTACTTGTATTGTTTGGGTCTATTGAAACCCCGCCCCCGTCACCATAGTGCCACAGCCACCAGGTATTCCCGCCGTCTGTTGTTCCGTGTGCTCCGTTATCGAATGCTCCCCCGATTATGTGTGTCCCGTTACCCCCTATGTCTATGGCTGAATATTGTGTAATCGGTAATCTGTTCGTTGTTGAACTCCAGTTGAGTCCCGAGTTTTGCGAAAAACTTAATCCGCCGTCATGCCCAATCCAGACATATACTCCGTTTGAATGCCAGGTAATGCATTGCAGATCAGAATGAATGTTGTAAGGGTCGTACAATGGGTCAGTAGAATTAAAATAATTATTCCATGTCGTTCCGCCGTCAGAAGTTCTTATTAGTATAAGCCCTCCTGCAATTACCAGGTTCGGGTTTGTTGGTGAAACCCCTATCATGTTTGTATACCAGCCTTGGTTAGAATGTATATTTAAAGATGATATATTCGTGTAACTTGTTCCGCCGTTTATTGTTTTGTAAATTCCGTTTGTACTGTTATCCGAGTTATTTGTTATATTAAAGTATAATGTGTTAGGTGATGATTGTGCCAGGGCAATTGCCACTCTGCCAACGTTGACTGAAGGTATTCCCCCTGTTGTCAGTTTTACCCAGATAAGACCTCCGTTTATTGATTTATAAATTCCGTCACCCCAGATACTTGTATACATTATCTGGTTGTTTGAGGGGTTTACCGCGATGTCAGTCGTTCTCCCGGAAAGATATTTGGTAAACGTCAGCCCTGCATCTGTTGATTTGTAATAACCGTTATCTCCTGCCGCATGCACAATGTTATAGTTAACCGGGTCAAACCTTAATTTATAAAAACACACAGGGTCAGAAGTTAGCGTTATTTTAGTCCAGGAACTTCCTGTGTTTGTAGTCCTCCATATTCCCGTTCCAGTCAATCCGTTATTTTCACCGGTAGCGATTATAATTATACTGGCATTATCAGGTTTCGAATCAAACGAAGAAATTGCGAGTGAATATAAATTATCAGAAAGTGATACAGGCAGCAAGAAATTATATCCCCATAGTCCGCCTCCTGCTGTTCCAACCCTTGTGCTTACTCCGTTCTCGCCTTCTATGTCAAGAACTCTTCCTGAGTAATATGAACCCGGATTTTCCGGCCTGTTTATTCCGAACGGTCCTCTCGAAACCCAGCTGTTTAATGCCTTCTCTCCTTCGTCGGGCATGCTTTCAATACTCTTTATTATTCTGTCCAATACCTCACGCGGAAGCATCACGCCATAAGGGTAATGTAAATTTTCCAGAAACTTTGTTCTGTATTCACTCTTTGAAATTGGTTTGTTCGCGGGGTCTTTGTCGTCATCATTTCTAAAACCATAGAACAGTGACACTGATATTAAAACTAAAAAAAGAAAAGGTCTGAATACTTTCAATTTAACTCCGTTCTTATAAAGTTAATAGATTTGACAAAATACTTTTCCATTTTTTGAATTGCGAGATATAAGTGTTTAAGCGCGAATAGTGGCAGTTTAGTGATAAATAGCGTATGTAAGGACCCCCATTATTAGTATAAATAAAAAAGCGAAGAAACACTTCCGCTCCTCCGCTTTTTAATAAATGATTTACCATTTTATCCATTAAAACGTTTAACAATATATCTCATTATGGTAAAACGTTTAATCGTTTGCAATCTTTAAGATTCAGCCCACGACTTTAGTCGTGGGTGTTGATGTATTAAAGTTGTAAACCGTTTTAACGGTTTGTCTTTTAAAAGTTCAGCAATTTATTTAATCAGTACCATTTTCTTTACATCAGAAAATCTGCTTGAGCTGAATCTGTAAAAATACACAGCCGATGAAAGTTCTGAGCCGTCAAACTTAACCGAATGATTTCCCTGTTCCATCTTTCCGTTTATCAAAGTTGCCACTTCCTTTCCCGTTATGTCATATACTTTGATTGTTACGATATCCGAAAAAGGTAATGCAAACTTTATTTCCGTCGTCGGATTAAACGGATTAGGATAGTTTTGCATAAGTTCAAATGATGTTACGTTTTCTTCGCTGTTTATTCCTGATACAGGGTCATCAGCTGTAATCTCTCGCATCCAGATGCTTCTTCCGTATGTTGCTGCTACTATGTAAAACCTGCTGTTGTTTGCAAGGCTGTCTATGTATGTCATTTCTGAAATCAGATTAGCATTCGGCATACCACTGTTCCACTTGTACCAGGTTATACCTGCGTTAGTGGTTTTGTAACATCCGTATTCCGTTCCAAGATAAAGTTTGTTGTTGTCCGAAGGGTGCGGCACTAAATCAGTAACCGGAATATTCGGCAGGTTTCCCGTGACGTTTGTCCAGCTTACTCCGCGGTTTATTGTCTTGAACACCTTTTGTGATGAGCCAAGACCTTTCATAAGTGCATAAGCTATGTTGTTATTCGAAGGATGCTGCGCTACTCCCTGCACTTTTACTCCCGATGGAAACCCTGTCGTGCGTTCATACCAGGCATTGGCGTCATACACCATTAGTCTCTGCCCGTCAGTTGCTGAATTCAAAGTGGCATACACAACCGACGTAGTTGAGTATTTACCGACATCCAGGTTTGTTATCGTTACAGGAAATGCCGTTGCGTTTAATCTTGACCAGTTTGCACCGTAGTTAATAGATATATAAACATAATTTCCTGAGTTGCAGTATAAATATGGAGGAGCCACTTTATCGTTTCTGATTTTTGTGTACCATTGTGTTGAAGGGTCTATTCCGTTGTCAATAAATGTAAAAGTTGCACCGTTATCTGTTGTTATTTTCCTTCTCCACGACCAGTTACCTGTTGAATAAAAACCGCCGGTTATTACATACTTACTGGGAGTTGTAGGGTCTATTGCTATTCCCGTTCCGTCACCACCCTGGAATTGCCACCAGTCTAATCCGCCGTTTGTTGTACCCGATACTCCGTTATCCTGTGTTCCGCCTATTATGTGTGTCCCTTTTCCGCCGACATCGATGTTTATGTATTGTGTAATCGGTAAAATATTTATGTTGGTTGTCCAGTTTAATCCCGCATTGGTGGAAGTGGCAACTCCGCCGTCATTTCCTAACCACACAGTCGTTCCCGCTGCATTCCATACTATCGTATGCTGGTCGGGGTGAACATTGTTAGGGTCGTATAGAGGGTCCGCAGAATTTAAAAAATCATTCCACGTTGTTCCGCCGTTAGAAGTTCTTAGCAGAGTAACTCCGCCTGCTAATACTAAATTTGGGTTTGTAGGGCATACGGAAATAGTGTTATTATAAGAGCCCTGCCCATTCATAAATTCTGTAGAATACACATTCGTAAACGTAACTCCTGCATCTGTAGTTTTATAAATGCTGAGTGTATTATCGTTGTCCTGTCTTGCTATATTAAAATAAACAGTGTTAGGTGATGAAGCTGCGATTGATATTGATACCCTTCCCACATTTGTAGTCGGCAAAGGTGCTGCAGTCAGTTTAGCCCAACTTGTCCCGCCGTCTGTTGACTTATATATACCGTTATTTCTCAGGCTTCTGTATATCACCTGATTGTTCTGCGGATTTACAGCAAAATCAAAAGCACCTTTTATTGGAAATGAAAAAGGACTGCCTGTTCCTATATTCGTAAAACTTGTGCCGCTGTTAGTTGACTTGAAAAAACCTGTATCGGATGCAACGTATATAATGTTCGGGTTCACAGGGTCATACCTTACTTTATAAATGAAATTAGGATAAAATATTCCCGTTAACGGTACTATTGTCCAGCTTGAACCATTGTTTGTTGTTTTCCATAAACCATTTCCTGTTCTGACGCTTTCCTCTCCTGTACCGACAAGTATTGTATTGGCATTGCCGGGATGAGAATCGAATGAAGAAACAACCAGTGTATTGAGATTATCTGAAAGTGATACGGGGAATATCAAAGCAAATCCCCATAAGCCTCCCGATGCTGCCGCTAAGCGCATTGATGCACCGTTCTCTACTTCGATGTCAAGTATTCTTCCTGTCCGGTTGGAAGTTGGACTATTCGGTAGGTTCACAAAATTTGGTCCTTTCACAGTCCAGTACGTCAGTGCCTTAGCTTCAACCGTTTTCTCGTCAGGCATGTTGATTACATCCTTTAGAATCCTTTCGTTCACACTTCCCGGCAGCAATGCTCCGTATGGATAGTGAAGGTTTTCATAGAATCTTAACATTCCTTCGGGACCCGTTGATTTAGGTTCGATTGGGTCTGGCTTATTTTCTGTGAAACCATAAATCAGAAACACAGAAACCAAAATAACAAATATCAGGGATTTTATTGTTTTCATTTTCACTCGCCCCATTTATAAATTTATGGTGGAAAAATATAAACATTACCGATAAATCTATCAAGTTATAGTTTCAGGTGAGACGTGCGAAAAGTCTGAGGAGAATTTATCGCTTATTTATTGTTCAACGGAAGTATCATTCGGCTCTGTATGTATTAATACATCTATTATTCTTAGTTCTGATTTCAGCAAACTATCTTTCACATTATGCGCAATAATATGCCCTTCCCGTACCGTCAATTCCCCATCAACAATCACGTGCAAATCTACAAAGTAATCAAACCCCATCTTACGTATAAAACACTTTTCCACCTCGATAACTCCTTCAACCGTTTCCGCAGTAATGCGTATATCCTGCTCAAGATTTTCTGGCGGTGCTTCATCCATTATTTCTGCAAGTGCAGGCCTGAATAAATTGTAAGCATTAAATGCAATTATACCTGATGCTAATAGTGCAGCCCAGTCATCCGCAGATTCGTAACCCTTTCCGAATATTAATGCTACTGAAATTCCGATAAATGCTGCCACCGATGTTATCGCATCGCTCCTGTGGTGCCAGGCATCGGTCTTTACAGCCGTGCTCTGAACTTCCGCTCCTACTTTAAACACATACCTGAATAGTGTCTCCTTAACTGCCACAACCAGCACAAGCACCAGTAATGTAAATGCCGCAGGAGTGTGATGAGGGGTCGCAATCTCCTGAACACTCTGATAAGCGATTGTAAATGCTGCACCCAATAAAGTGAGCGATACAACAATTGCTACTATAGGTTCTGCTTTGCCGTGTCCGTATGGATGATTCTTGTCTTTTGGTTTAGTGGAAATTTTAAGCCCTATTAAAACTATCAGTGAACTGAAAACATCGGAAGTCGATTCGATAGCATCGGCAATAAGTGCGTAAGAGTTTCCAAAGAATCCTGCAAGTCCTTTTATGACCGCAAGAAGTATGTTTCCAATAATCCCAAATATTGTAGACCGCATACCCTTTATTGCAGGGTGCGGAGGTAGATTCGCTGTCTCTGACATATATATATTTAATATTTAAATATTCCGCAGCAGATATACTGTTCACCGCTGCGGAATACAAATTAATTTAAAAGTCGAACATGTCGCCTAAAAACGATTTCTTCTTGTACCTGCCGTCGTGCTGCTTCTCGTCACTATAATTGTGTTTATTGTCCTGATGATTCTCGCTATAACTTTTCTGGTATTGCTGATTGTTCTTTTCATACTTCTGTGAAGCTTCGATAATTTTATCGAGTTCACCCCTGTCAAGCCAGATTCCGCGGCATTCGGGACAATAATCAATCTCTACACCATCTCTTGTGGATATTACTAAATTTATTTCTTTACAAATCGGACATTTCATATTTTTAAAATTAAAATTCAAAAGTAATTGTTAATTCAGATTTGTTATCTGTTTAATATTAAAATTATGAATTCTGCGGAGGGTGCCAGATTTTATCGTTTGCTTTTTGAGGTGTTTTATTCAGGAATGTAAAAAACAAATTTGATTTCAGATAACCTGAACAATGTGAATCAGCTATAATGTATTCATCAAAGCATTCATCGTCCGAACTTATATCAAATATTGAGTCTCCGGAAACGGGATAATTATGGTTCATGCTTGCCGATGAGTAACTTTCGCTGCTGTAGGAAATACACACATTCTGTTTTGCATCGTTGTCAAATACATTTAACAAGGATGCATAGAAGGCACAGAACATTAATATTTTAAATATGTTTTTCATCTGACCCAAGTTAAGGAAATCCCGTCACAAATGAAGTTCAAAAAAGAAGTTTCAAATAAGCCAGTCAAACCGGCCCACCTCTGCTCCTGCAACTCCTTCTCTAATCTCTAACCCTGAAAAAATCTTTTCTATCTGCGTTCATCCGTTCTTTCAGCGTCATCCGCGTTCCAATCCTTCTCTAATCTCTAACCCTGAAAAATCTCTTCTATCTGCGTTCATCCGTTCTTTCAGCGTCATCCGCGTTCCAATCCTTCTTTAATCTCTAACCCTGAAATAATCTTTTCTTTTCGTCTTTGCGTGAAATCTCTTTCTCTAATCTTCTAAGTAACTTAAAATAAATCTATAATTATTCAATACTTTAAAATCCGTGAAAATCAGTTCAATCAGTGTAAATCTGCGTTCCATTCCTAAGTATTTTGTATCAGTGCAAATCAGCTTTTCATCATTAAAATCA
>JAPLFJ010000048.1 GCA_026390735.1 Ignavibacteriota bacterium | reverse complement strand
TATAAAACACCGGAAGAGAAATATAGAGAAAGCCGAGTAGCATAAGTTATTAACATGCTAACAAAAAGAAAGAAAAAAGTAGCAAAAAAGAAAGAAAAAAAGAACCTACTACTGTCAACTTTTTTCAGGAAGAGACAGTATGTCTTGAATACAATATTAACAAGCTGGAAACTTGTCTTACCCTTTTATTTAGGTTTCTTCGGTATTATGATTGCACCTGCTTTCAGTGTGCCGAGAATCTCTGCTTTTCCTTTTAAATAAAGATAGGCGGTGAATCCGCCTGTTATTGCATCGAGTTCATCGTTATTCATTTCCGGATTAAGGCCTTTTATGCCGAGTCTTTCAAGACCTTTCAGCAAACCCTCCATTGAATACTGCTTACGGGGAATTCCAAAAATGTCCTGAGTCGCACCGGGATATATTTCAATAGAATCAAATCCCATACGTTTAAATCGTTTCTGCAGGTAAAGTCCGCGAAGAGTTAGCATACGCATTGGTCCGAGTGTTATTGGAAAGAATCTTATTTTACGTTTAGTAAGTTCCCTGTCGCATTCGCGCAGATGTATTCCGTTATTATCTTCGAGTGTTTTTCTTCCCGGCGGCAATGACAGCGGTGCATCTATGCCTATGATTTGTGGCTTTGCTTCTTTAACGAACGCAATGATTTCCTTATCCTCGTGAAGGGTCGCATACTTTACGATTTTCTTATTGTGCATGAGACAGATTCCCGTATCACGCTTTGGACTTCCCGCAAGGTCTATTCCAACTACTATGGTTTTGTCATTCATTGTTCAAAAATATGTTTATGCAGTATTAAATGCAAAGTGATTCAGAGAAAAATCTATGTGCAGATTAAGCCTAAAAAATACCCGGGGAATAGCCCGGGTATGTATTACAAAACAAATATTGATTAGAACTTTATTTGGTGAGAATTATTTTCTTAACTGAAGAAAATTTATCCGATGCAAACTTCAGGAAATATACACCCGTTGAAAATTCGGATGCATTCCAGTTTGCTTCAAACTTACCTGCGTTTACGTTACCGTTGAATATGCTTGTGATTTCTTTTCCGCTGATATCATATATCTTCAGAGTAACAAATGTCCTTTCGGGTACATCGAACTTAATCTTTGTTTCAGGATTAAACGGATTCGGATAGTTCTGGTATACTTTAAACACGGACGGTACTTCCGAAGAAATCTGATTTATACCTACACTCGTTGTTCCAAAGTTCCAGGGGTCTGTCCAGGGACCCGTCCCAAGACTATTAGTTGCCCTTACTCGCCAGAAATATGTAGTGTTTACCTGTAATTTTCCCGCTGGAATTACTCTCTGATTCAGAGTGACCGTTGCAGAATCTGTTATTGTACTGAAATTTGAAAGCGAAGATACCTGTACAAGATAGTTGGTTACCCCGCTGATGTTGCTCCAGGCAAGGGTAGTTGTTAACGGGACATTATAAGAATTGTTTGGTGGTGAAATCAATACCGGCAGCGGTAATAACTCTCCGCCTGTCTGGGTTTTATAAATCGAAGCATTTGCTCCGCCTGTATAGCCTGTCTGATCATTTAAAAAATATACAGCAAGCAATGTATTGGATGCCCCTGTGCTTTGTTGAGTCCAGTTCTGTCCGCCATTAGCCGTTTTTAAGATAAGTCCGTTTACTCCGACTATATACATTATATTCTGGTTTACAATAAAAAGGTCTGTAAGTTCACTCGTTATACCAAGGCTTAATATTTGCCAGCTTCCCCCGCAGTCGGTAGTCTTTAATAATTTGCCGCCGGTTCCAACTACATAACCTGTTGTTTCGTTTAAGAACTTAACTCTGTTTAAACTGCTGCCTAGTTGTATTAGCTGACTCCAGTTACTGCCACCATCAGTTGTTTTTACAATCTGCCCTACTGTCCCTACAGAAAACCCTGTAGTCAGATTTACAAAACAAACGCTGTAAAGATAATCAGGTGTACCGGAAGCACAACCCGACCACGTATTTCCGCCATTTGTAGTTTTCCGTATATTTCCCCAGTCACCAACAACGTATCCTGTGTTTGCATTAATAAAGTAAGAATCAAAATAGCAGTATACTGTTCCTGAAATCTGCTGAGTCCATGTTTGTCCGCCGTCGGTTGTTTTATAAATCAACGAATTCGGATTATAACCGCCGACTGCATAGCCAATCAAATCGGAAACAAAAGAAAGTGACTGAAAAGCTGTACCGCCTGTGAGAACAGTATTCCATGACTGACCACTGTTAGTGGTTTTTATAACATACCCCGATGACAGACTGCCGCCCGAGGCAAATCCTGTTAACTGGTTTACGAATACAATGTTTGTAATGTTATTTTGTGAGGGATTGATTCCGCTGTAAACCTGAAACCACCCGGTCTGTGAAAATACTGTAAGGGGCACTAAAAAGAAAATCGCAAGGAGATAACTTAATATTTTTTTCATATTTTTGTGTTTTGCGTTACTCAAAACTACTTCAAAATAAAATTAAAGTCAAGTTAAAGGTATGTAAACATATATGCTGATTGTTGCGTTTATCAGTTAAAAAGAGGAAATAATAATCTGTTCTAAAACAAAAAACCGGTTATGACGCAGTCACAACCGGTTAATCTTCTAAGTGGAATTTCTTTATTTGTACTCGTCCGCAGTAGGACCGTATGTAGCTGGTACGGGCACATCAGTCATTCTCAGATAAATTCCAAGCTGTGCTCTGTGATGCACCAGATGTTTAATTATCATTCCGCGAATCACCTGAATTCTCGCCATGGCAAAGGTAACTTCTCCGTTATTCTTTGCCGTCCAGGTTGCCATCAGGTTGTCATCGCTTGCACTTTCAAGTGCTTTAAGTCCTTCGGCAAGTGATTTATCGAACAAGGCAAGGAGTTCGGCATTGTTAGTAATCACAGGGGGCTTATAATCCATTTTTGCAAAGTCCATCCCGTTTAAATTTACAGTGGGTTCAATCCATCCTGGTATTTCTGCTAAATGTCCTGCGAGTCTTATCAGGGTCATTGACTTTTCGTGAGGTTTAAAATCGTATGTACCTTCTTTTACTCTTTCGAGTGATTTTCTTGTGCTTACGGCTTCGTGCTGAAGCTCAGCAATTAATGATTGGTTTTTCGACATAATGTGTTTTTTAAATTAGTGATATACTATAAAACGTTTTAAGGGGCTGTGAAGTTGCATTCGGTAAAACTTTTCACATTTGTAATAGTATACTTAATATCATTTATAAAGATAAGCATTCTTTGTAATTTCTTTGATATGGTATGTCCGTATTGTAAAAATATAATAAAAGGAAAAGACGAGAAGGTTGTTTGTTTCAGGTGCGAAACCCGCCACCATAAGAAGTGCTGGGATGAACACCAGGGATGTTCTACGGATGATTGTTACGAGAACCCGAACGTAAAATTTCAGGCAGAGAATGTTGGAAATAAAACACTCTCTGAAATAAAGAATGAGATTGCCGTTCAGAAGAAACAGATAACAGAGGAAGGGGTATGTCCTCAGTGCGGAAAGGGGTTCGATAAAACCCTGCAGAAGTGTTTCTACTGCGGCTACGACGGGAAGACCGAAACCGTTACAACCGAACCAAAGGAAGAGTTCCACGAAGAGTTTGCAAGCAGATTAAAGGAGAAAACAAGTTTTAAAAATCAACGGCGGTTGATTCTTTTTACGAGTATCGCCTTGGTTTCACTTCTTATCGTTCTCTCTGCCGTATTTTCATACATCAGATTAAACGAATACTATAAGTCAGAAGACTATAAAGTTGATTTATTCCTTAAGGAATGGGCAAATGCCTGGGAAAGCAGGGATATCTTTAAATACCGTGACCTGCTCGACAAAGATTATCAATACATAGAAAAGAACAGCAAACCCATAGGTTACGACGAACGTGTTAAAAGAATCACAAAGTCATTTGAAACGTTCAAAAGCATAAAGGTTAAAGTCCGTGATGTTAAGATTGAGCAAAGCGATACTTCAAAAAGTAATTACATCAACGTAAGGTTCAACCAGACTTACACTGCAGACAAGAAAGAAGAAAAAGGAATCAAAACACTGCGGCTTTTCAGAAGTGAAGAAACAAAGATGCAGTGGAAAGTTTTCAGGGAATACTTTGAATAGAGGACCGATTAACAAACCTACCACTAAAACACAAATCACACAACAAAAAAGAGTTACAGAGTATTATCTCTGTAACTCTTTCTCATAAAACTATAATATCTTTATATCAGGAACAAAAACGCTATCAGCAGCCCAAGGTTCAGCATCAAACCAAACTGCATGTTAAACTGAGCAGTCATTATATTGTGCTTCGTCCCGATTTCCCAGCGTGAAGTTGTTTCGTCAGGTATATCCCTTATCATTTTCACGAGTTTCAACGCTGTCGGTAATGTAACCAGATTAAGAAGAGCCGGCCACGGAAGAAGTTTTAATGCTACGAACAATATGATTGAAGCGTATGCACAGAACAGCAATGCATAGTACATATAAATCGAAAGCTGCTGGCCGATAAGAATCGGAATTGTCTTAACTCCAAACGCACCGTCGAATTTCATATCACGTATATTATTCGAATGAAGAATTGCGATAATCAAAAGCCCTATCGGAGTTGAAAGCACAACAGGCAGCCACGAGAACTGATGCGTCTGCACATAGAATGAACCAAGTGTCATCCCCACTCCGAAAGAAAGAAATACCATTACGTCTCCAAGTGCCTTATATTTTAAAGCAAACGGGTTTGCCGTATAATAAATTGCTGCAAACAATCCGAATATCATCAGATAGAGAATCCATACACCAATCATCATCCAGAGAAAAACACCTATCGCACTCGCAAGTATAAGAGAAGCAAATGCAATCGTCTTCATTCCGCCCATAGAAACAAATCCTTTCGAAAGCACAAGAGAGCCTCCGTGCGGAATACCTATTTCTGGGTCTTCTTTATCAATACCTTTTTCAAAATCGTAAATGTCATTCACTATATTTGAACCAACATGAACTGCCAGAGCACCTATCAGCGTCAGAGCAAAGTAGAAGAAATTAAATTTAACACCGGGCACCAGCAATACGGAAAGTATTGAACCATAAAGAACCGGTATTATCGAAGCAGGAAATGCAAATGCACGCACAGCCATTAAAAAAAGTTTTAAGCCTTTAGGGGCTTTCATATCTTGTTCCATTATTTCAATTTTTTATTATTATATACACTTTTTAAAACAAACTTAAGTATTTTTTAATTCAATGGAAAAACCACAAATATAAAGGGGTCCCACAGCATATGCGAGAGTAAGGCCGCAACAATATTGCCCCTCCACAAAAATATAAGTCCCCAGTAAACACCAACTATAAAAGATGCAAGCATTAATATCGGATTCATCGTAGGAATGTGTACTACGGTATAAAACACTACCGTCAGCCCGAAACCAATCCATTTGCCGTGTTTCACAGATAGATACCTTTGCAGATACCCGCGCCAGAAAAATTCTTCTCCGAAACCAATCGGGAAAAACAGCAGCATCCCTACAACCCACGCAGGAAATATTTCCTTGTTTGCATACACGCTTGAGATACTCTGCGAATGATTTGGAATAATCCCGAACGTATCAAGAATATACCTTCCCGCAAAGAAAACAAAATACAGAATCACCGCACTTCCGACGCCTATAGATATTTCCTTCAGGTTAAAGTATTCTTTCTTAAACTGGTCTTTGAAATTAACGTATGAAATCACTGAAAGCAAAGAAGTGGAAAATGCCATCGAAACCCAGAAGTTAAAAGGTTTTAAAACGAACATCACAAACCACAGCACACACGCAAGAGCAACGTAGATTAAATACTTCAAATAGTCTTATTTTAATTTTATGCAAAATATCGAATTTAAGACCAATATAAAATGCAACTTTTTAACCTCTGCGAATGAACTATGCACACGACAGTAAAATAATGGAGAAAAAATAAAGTATTCCTTTGTTATAAGTAAGTAGCAAACAAAACTTAAAGACGAAAGGAATACTTCTTATGAGTAATAATATAAAGCAATTGGAAAATATATTTCAAGACAATTTAGCAATAAAGAATAAGTGGCGAGCAAGATTCTTATCATTATTTATCACATCCCTCATAAAGGCAAGGACAGTAAATTTGGCAGATATAGCGACTGTTTTCACAACTCAAAGCAAAACAGAAAGTAATTATCGAAGGATACAGAGGTTTTTCGAACAATTTTCAATGCATTATGAACTTCTAGGAAAGATGCTTTTAGCATTATTACCAAAACATCAAATATTTATAGTTGCAATGGATAGAACAAACTGGAAATTTGGGAAGAAGGATATAAATATTTTAATGATAACATTAGTATACAAAGGAATGTCCTTTCCTTTATGTTGGAAATTGTTGAACAAAAGAGGGAACTCAAATTATAAAGAGCGAATAGAATTATTTGAGATGTTATTAAGAATATTACCTAAAGAAAGAATTAAATCACTTGTGGCCGACAGAGAATTTGACGGAGAAGACTGGGTAACATATTTAGTGAAAAACGAGATTCCATTTCACATACGAGTAAAGCATACATTGACATATAACAAACACAGAAAAGAAGGAGGAAAAAGAATTAAGAATTTACTGGACAAGCAAAAAGGATTCACATACTTCATATATCCAAAGAAAGTAGTCATATTTAAGCAGATGCTGCATATAGGCGGAAAACGATTGCCGGACAATGATTATCTTATATTAGTCAGTAATTATCATCCTGAAGAAGGGATTGATGGTTACAGACAAAGATGGACTATAGAAAAGTTATTTAATAAATTTAAAACAAGAGGATTCAATTTAGAAGTAACACAAATGACAGATCTTGAAAAGTTAAAAAAGTTAATTGGTTTGGTGAGTATAGCTTTTTGTTGGTCATTTCTGACAGGAGAATTGTTGTCGCAATCTTATAAAATTAAAGTAATCACAAATCCAAAAAGGGTTAAAAGTATTTTCGATCAAGGGTTTAAGTATTTACGGAAAA
>JAPLFJ010000043.1 GCA_026390735.1 Ignavibacteriota bacterium | reverse complement strand
ATAAGAAGTTACTTTCATTCCAAGACCTGCGATGTAGTTCCACATTTTTATGACACGACCACGGGCATCGTAGCGGTAGTATTTGTAGCTAAGGCTGTCGGTTCCGACTGTGCGGTACGCGGTGGCACAGAGAGAGCCTTTTGTGTTATTTGTGTTGTATGGAGCAGAGGTATAATAATCAGCGGGTTTATGGTATCCGAATACGTTTGCATTAGCGGGATAGTTAGTTAATGAATCGTAGACATTGATAACGAGAAAATTGTTCGGAGTATATGAATAGGAATCAAAGTAGTATGTATTATCCGGGTTTAGATTAGACCAAGGTACAAGGTACGTTTCGCCGAAAGCATCGCAGAGATATAGAAGACGGTTTAAGCCGTCGTATCCGCGGTAAGAGATAAACTTAGACGGCGGAGTTTCGGTAGGCTTGTTTGCCTGATTGTTATCCTGCGAGAAACGGAGGTTATTATTTTTATCGTATTTGTATTTTACTTCGCCTGCATCCGGGGTAGTGCGTGAAGACTGGCGACCGAGCCCGTCGTAGGTGTAGTAAATGTGTTTATCGTTTGGAGTTTTAACTTCGATTACACGGTAGAGGTCGTCGTATTTATAATCCGTGATTTGAGGAATTACATCTTCGGGGGGGTTATCGAGCAGTATTCCTTCTACGTATTTTATTTCTCTGCGTAAATTTCCAAGGGCATCGAAATATTTATCGAAGTCCTTTCTTTCTTCATATGTGAATAATTTTTTAACAACCATTATTCTTTATTTATGTCAATTATGACAAGTCGTTGAGGTAATACAGTACAGTTATCACCATAAGTAGAGCCTGTAACACCCCATAACTTATTATCCTTAATTTTAATGTTTTTAATAAGACTTGAACCAATGTATTTAATGCTTTTTATTAAATATTTATGGGTCATATCGTAAATAAATAAGCCTTCAGAATTTGAGACAAAAAGAGTGTCATTATTCACGGTCACCCAAAAACATTTATCAACCTTATTAAAACCAATATAATCCTTTTCAATATTATCAATTGTAATTGTAAAAATGTTCCCTAGATTATCCAATAAGATTATTTTATTTGTGTCAATAAACCATTTAAAATCTATTTTACTATTACTTTCTTCTAAATTATAATTTATTAAAGTATTATCACTTTTACAAACTAACAAAAAAGAAAAATAATGATTTGATTTTGTATCGAACCGCACACCTATAAAATATTTCACGCCATTAATTAAAATAAATTTAAAGCTTCTAATAGATTTGTCAATAAATGGAATTGAATATTCATTCTTATTATTATTTAAGAAAACCCGATATAGATTTTCTTTCTCTTCGTAATTATAAATCGTCATACACAAATCACTATTTTCATAATTAATGTTATCTAATATATAATACTTCGTTTTATCATAATTAAATTTTATATTAACAATTGAATCATTACTTAGTTTGAAAAATTGTTCTTTTAAAATATTATAAAATATTAAATCATTGCCATTCATAAAAACATTATTAATGACAACGTTATTATTGCCCTCTTTGGTTAATTCAGATAATTTATTAGATGTACAAGAAGAAAGATGATATTTGTAAATATTTATACCGTCGGTTCTAATTATTCCCTCTTGTGTTAATAGCCAAACCTCGTCATTGTAAAACACAAAATCATAAATAAATTTATCTTTTAGAAGATTGGTATAATTATTATCCACGTATATTTGAGAATTTGCATTACTATAGAAAATCATTTTAAATATAATAATAAATAACGCAAAAAATATTTTGCGGTACATCATTTTTTTAGTTATTTTTTTGGGGTGCGTCATATCTTTCATTTACTTTGTTTTTAAAATTATCAAATTTAAACAATTTGTACGTTTTGTTTTTCCAAAAAATCCCCATATCGACATATTTTGAATCTATAAAAGAAACGTCATTTGATCTTTTACTTAAAGGGCCGAAAGAGTATTCATCGTTTTGATTAAGTATTTTTGATGTTTTATTGTGTGCTTCAGTATAATCCATTTTTTCTGATATACCCAAAAAAGCTTCAAGAACTTCGTGCATTATAGTTTTTCCAGCTGCTTCAATACCGATATCTGCTAAATATTCAACATCTTTATTTGATATTAATTGTCTCCCTCCACCAATAAAAGCACCAACCATCCAAGGGGCGGGGTCACCATTTAATCTTGTATTATCAATACAGTATATATTTACTTTAAAGTCTGAATTTGTAATGGCATCATACAAAAGCTGATCAGCTTTATTTAAATTATCAGAATTAAATGTAGCAACTGATAGTTTTCCAGTTTTATCATTATAATCTATTTTAAGACTAGTGTAACTGTTTAAATTACTTAAAACATTTTTTGCCTCATCTCCATAAAGATATACATCACAACCATTCGCATCCACCAATCGCATTGGATTCAGCAAACCATACTGATAAGGTGAATAGGAAAAATATTTTTCAAGTAGCGGCTCAATTCCACCCCATCTTCCTATCCTCGCATCATAATACCTTGCGCCGAAGTAGTCATAATTGGATTCCTGATCTCGCTCTTTTCCTGTGAACTTGTAATCTGTTGATGTAGAATCCCACGATCTCGCGATGTGACCCCAGGGATCATAGTCCTGTGCTTCAACAAGTACGTTGTTCTGGTTTATTACTGCACGGATTGAGCCGAGATGGTCTTTGAGGTAGAAATATTTCATTCCAGTGGGTTTGATTCTGCCTTCGTTACCAGAACCCCAAACGTTCCAATAATCGAGGGCATAACTCTGATAGACTGCGATTTCTTTTCCAGACGCGTCCCTTGAATAGTATTCGTCTTTTGTGATTGACCAGCCTGTTGGATTATCATCGTTTGTTATAGGTGAAGGGTTTTCGTCCTGTGTCTGGTAGATAGACTTTCTTGTTCTGTTACCAGCCTCATCATATTTGTATCTTATTTTAATCGTTGTTGGCGGGTCGGTGGTATTATTGCTTCTTGTGATTTCGGTGATAAGGTTTCTATGGTCGTAAGAGATACCTGTATTACCGGCTAAGTAGTCGTTAGTCTGGTTTCCGTTGTAGTCGTAGGTGTACTGGTCGGATAAACCTGTTACTTTTTTTAGTCTGTTTGTGCCAGAGTAATATTGATAAGAGAAATTATCGCTGTTGTAGCTGCGAGTGAGTGAAGTAAAGTTTCCATCGGGATCGTAGGAATATTCGCCTGCTAAATCAAAATATTTTGTGTTGTATCTTTCTACTTTTAAAAGACGATTAGACTTGTCGTAAGAGAAGTTTGACCTTACA
>JAPLFJ010000019.1 GCA_026390735.1 Ignavibacteriota bacterium | reverse complement strand
ACAATAATAAACTTTTGTTCTTTTAAACAGGTATAAGTTCTACTAAGGAAGTTCGACCAAATGTCAGAACGGAGTATTAACTTTCGTTAAGGGTATAGTGTTTTCTCTTGACATTTTTTTCCATAGACATCCCCGCATGTTCTAGGCGGGGATCGCTTTATTTTTGGTTGTAATTGCAGTTTATGATTTTTGTTTTACAACCATAATATCGTTTTCACACAGCCTCTGGAGCTTGTGGAAGGAGAGAGGTAAAATAATTGATATAAGGGAACTACATCTTTTTTAATATAATTAACGATAAGTCGTCGCTGAGGCGGGAGTCGGACGAGAAGTAGTTTATTTCGTCTATGATTTTGTTGCCGAGGTTATTTACTGACATTTCGTTTTTGTTGAGTAATAGTGATTTTAGTCTGTCGGAACCAAAGAAGTCGCCCTGACGGTTACGGGCTTCGGTGACGCCGTCTGAGAATACTACGAGGACTTCGCCTGTTTCGATTGTTTCCTGATGGAGTTTGTACTCTGCATTTTTCATCAGTCCGAGAGCAGTGTTCCCTTTTGAGAGTTCACGGATTTCATTCTTCTTTAATATGAATGCTGGAAGATGTCCTGCGTTTACGATTTTAATTTCGCTGCTTGTTTCGCTGCATTCGATGTAAAATAGTGTGGCGAAAATATTCCTCAGACTTTCGCGGTAGAAAGTGTTATTAACTTTTGCGATAAGTTTTGTGTCAGTATAGTCCGGTGCGAGCGAACGGATGATTGCCTGAAGTTTTGCCGTGACGAGTGCTGCGTTGAGTCCTTTGCCTGCCACATCTGCCATTAATATCAATGAGCGTTCATCATCAGGACGGAAGAAATCAACCAAATCACCGCAGACTTCATTCGCGGGCTGGGAATAAAGCCAGACCGACCAGCCTTCGAGATATGGATTCTGTTCGGGCATAAGTGCTTCCTGAATCTTGCGTCCTGCAGAAAGTTCATCTTTAGCGAGAAGTTTATCTTTAAGTTCGAGCATAAGAACTACGAGCATAATGGCACCGCCGACCTGGTCCCAGTTTGAATTTACTGAAATATCTACAAACTCAAACGAGATTTTATTTGCAGTAACCAGCAGAAGAATTCCTATAAGCAGAAGAAGTCTTCGAACCGGAGTAAGTTTAAGAATCATACTTTTCAGAATCCAGAAGACGTAGAAGAAAGCTCTTTTGATTGGGTTCATTTTCTTCAGCATCTCTTTTGAAGACGGAGCGAGATAGAAATCGATGATATCTTTAAGGTCATTTATCAGGTTCCTGAACAACCCCTGGTCGTACATATCAGATTTAATAGTTTCCCTGAATCCCGGTTCTTTATCAGTATTATTTGTCATTTCAGTTTATGATGTACTTAATTATACGTTAAAAAAGAAACAATAGTTACCTCAGAACAAAATAAACATATCAGAGTATAATAATAAGCGATAAATAAACGGGGCTACCAAAATATTAACTACCTTATAAATATGAGTGTTACAAAGGTTTGTTAAGTTTTAACTTGAATTTATTATAATTATGACATATATTTCACTTAAATTAAATCATTAAATATGGAAAAAACTTTTTCAAAATCGATGATCAAGAAGTTTTTTTATTATTTCTCTTGTGCCGCTATATTGATAGCGAGCGTTTACATATCGGGATGTACGGGTGCAAAACCGGAAGACCCTGCTTTGGCCAGGGCAAAAGATTCTCTTACTGTTTACACACAGATGGAAAAAGCATTCACAGAATACAAAACTTCACTGGATTATGTTGAGAAGGAAAACACAAAGAAGGCGACGAGTTTTTTTGAAGAATCCTTAAATACATTAAAGGGTATAAATAACAGAACACTTGAAGACAGTGCCAACGTACAATGGAAGAACGATTACATAAAACTTGCAACGAGTGTAACGCAGGATTTTTTGTACACGCAGAAGGATATTCCCGACAACAGTCAGGTGTTTAAATTTGCGAAGAAGTTCAACATAAAATATGACAAGATAAGTCTTAACTCGGAACTTGAGGGAGATGTGGAAACATTACCGAACGGCAGTGATGTACCGCTTGTAAGGAACAGCACGGTAGATGAATACATAGACTTTTTCTCGAAGACTGACAGAGGTAAAAACTTCATAGATAAAACGATGTACAGGTCGGGAAAATATTTCCCTCTGATGAGAAAGATTTTACGTTATCACAAAGCGCCTGAAGAAATGATTTATCTGTCGGTGCAGGAATCGGGTCTGAACCCGACTATAGTTTCAAAAGCAGGTGCAGTAGGACTATGGCAGTTTATGCCTGCAACGGGGAAATCATACGGATTGTATCAGGACCAGTACAGGGATGACAGACGCGACGTGGAAAAGTCCACTGACGCCGCGGCAAGACACTTAAAGGATTTATACAGAACATTCGGCGACTGGTATCTGGCATGGGCGGCTTACAATGCAGGTCCGGGAAGGATTAACGGTGCGATAAGCAAGAGCGGTTCAAAAGATTTCTGGACACTGAGAAGTTATTTACCGGGTGAAACCAAAAATTATGTACCATCGATATTAGCATTATCATTCATATACAGAAACCCTGGAGACTATGGTTTTAAAGACCCTGAACTCGGAAAACCGATATCGTTCGACAGAGTGAACATAGACGGCGAACTTACACTGGACAAAGTTGCTGCATATTCAGAGAGCGACATAGAATCAGTAAGAGAACTGAATTCGGAACTATTAACGGACGTAGTACCGGATTACGACCTTCCCTATCAGTTAAGGGTTCCAAAAGGCACATACAAAACTTTCATAAAGAACTACAAGAATTCACCTGACTTTAAGAGCAACAATTCTGTCGAGCCTGAATTTGCGGGTAACGAGGCATCTTCATACTATTCATCGGAAATATCGATAGTAACTTATGAAGTTGCGGGATATAATCCCGGAGACCCTGTGCACATTTCTGGTTCAGAGAATAAAACAAAATTAAAATACACATACAGAGGAAACGAGAACCTTAAGGATGTAGCGGATTCATTCAAAGTGAGAGAGTCGGACATCAGAAGATGGAATCTTCTTTCGTGGGGAGTGAAGCCAAAGGCAAATCAGGAACTCGCGATTTACCTAACTACAAAACAATACAATGCATTCTACGGAATAAAGGAAGAGAAAAAAGATGACGTGGAAGAAGTGAAGAAAGAAGAAACAGAAACCGTTAGAAACGATTACGGGAAAAAAGACAAAGAGGTAAAAGACAAAGATGTTAAAGTTAAGAAAGAAGAGAAAGTAAAGAAGGAAAAGAAAGAAGAAAAAGTAAAGAAAGAGAAGAAAACACCAACTGAGAAACTTCAGAATTACACAGTAAAAGAAGGTGATAATTTAAGCGGCATTGCCGAGAAGTACGACGTCACCACTGCGGAATTAAGAGAGTGGAACGGAATTGAAGGCGACAAGATTTTATCAGGACAGAAACTAAAAATATATTCAAACAAAAAAGTAACTGAGACGAAAGAAAAGACTACCAATAAAAAAGCAACTTACCACGTAGTGGAAGAAGGCGATAATTTATCCGATATCGCGAATACGTACGATGTAACCGTATCAGATTTAAAAGACTGGAATGATTTAGACGGCGACAAGATAATGGTAGGACAGAAATTAGTAGTGGCAGAACCGAAGAAAACCAATACAAAAGAAAAGACGAACACTAAAAAAGCCAAGACACACAAAGTGAAGGAAGGCGAGAACCTTACGGAGATAGCAGATAAATACGATGTATCGGTAGAAGACATAAGAGAATGGAACAACCTTAAGAAAGACGTTATTGTACCAGGACAGGAACTGATAGTATCAAAGACAACGAAGACTAAAGAAACATCGAAAGAAACGGGCAAGAAGACGCACAAAGTAAAGAAAGGCGACACACTTGCATCAATCAGTGAAGAATATGATGTATCGATAAAAGACCTTAAGAAATGGAATGACCTTGAGAGCGACGGGACAATATACATCGGGCAGACATTAAAATTATACGACAGCACGAAGACCAAAAAGAAGTAAAACGGGAAATGAAATATATTTCAATAGGATTGAGATTGTTATTGAAAAAATATTTCTAATTAGTTAAATTGTAGATTATTGACGCTGGCATAGCTCAGCTGGTAGAGCAGCTGATTTGTAATCAGCAGGTCGGGGGTTCAAGTCCCTCTGCCAGCTCCAAGGAAGACCCCTGTAGACAGTACGTTTGCAGGGGTTTCTTCTTTTAGAAAAGTTTTATTTTTTGTAATTGTCAGCGATTTTGTCAGCGATATTTTTTGCATTATCATCTTTAGGAAGATTATTAAGCTCTTTTCTTAAATTGATTGCTGAAATAGCAGCATAGTATTTTCGTGTAGTTTTAGGATCATCGTGTCCCAGCAGGTCTGCTATTTTTGCCTGGTCAACTCCCTTGGCTGCAAGGTATGAAGCAAAGGTTTTACGAAATGTTTTTAGGGTATAAACATTCTTTTCGGTTATTTTCAAATATCTTTTAATTCTTTGAAATCTTTTTTCAACAATGTTTGAATTGAAATTTTTAAAGATCCTTTCCTCTTTTGGTGAGTTATTAATTTGAGTAAGTTCATCTTCAAAGAAGTCTTTTAGTTGATCATATATAGGAAAGATTATTTGCTTGCCCGTCTTTGATATATTTAAATACATTAGTTCATTTTCTCGATCAACATTCCCTACTGTTAACCCCAGGACATCTATAGGTCTTTGACCAGTTAATAGTAACATCTTCAGGAATTTATAATATTCAGGGTCTCTATCTTTAGCAGTATTCAATATTTCATCTAACATATTCTCGCTGAAGAATACTATATTTTTCTTAATCCTCTTAGGGATCTGTTTTTTCCTGATTGGGTTACGAGGTATGATATCTTCTTCTACGAGGAAGTTGAAGAATATTTTCATGTAGCTTATATAAGTCAGCAAAGTTGAATTAGCTACCTTAGGTTTCAATTTCTCAATGAACCTGGCAACGTGTTCTGAATTTATATCTTCTATTTTAGTTTCCTTAGGAACAATCTTTATGAAATGGGCAAGTGCATCCTCAAACACTCCCTGATGTGATTTTGATTTAAGGCTTAAATGTTCTCTCTTGAATACATCTACGTATGCTATTAAAGATTTACCTGTTGACATAATATATTTCTTTGATGAGATTAAGTCTTCTATCTTTCTTTTAATTTTATCTGCCTCTTTTTTATTGGCGATGCTGCTTTTAAGATACGTGTTCTTTGAAAAGCGTTTACCTTCCACATAATAATCAACATACCACATATCTCTCTTCTTGTACAATGTTGCCATTAGTTCCTCCTTATATTGGTTTTAATAATTGAATCTATTTTGTTGTTTACATAATCCCGAGAGTTGCTCAGATATTGTTCTTTTTCTTCCTGGGATATCTTTTTAGCGTTTTCCTCAATGTATTTATAAAGACTTACAGCGGGTATCTTTATTCGCTTCCCTATTGTTATTACTTCAATCTTCCCGTCTTCAATCAGCATCTTTACAGTGGCATGCCTGATTTTAAGTATTTCTCTTACTTCATTTATAGAATACAACCTTAAATTGTATTTTATGATATTTGTCTCTGGTTGAATTTGTGTATAAGTATCCAGCATAGTTTACTTTCTGTTTTGGTTTAATTAGTTTTGTATAGGGTATTATACTACGTATTTTGTGATTTGCCAAATTTTTCAGCTCATATATATTATACCCGTTTTATCCTGGGTTTTACAACTTCTCTCCTATTTAGCGTTAATAGAAATATGCTGACTGGCGAGACTCAAGTGTTATGGGTAGTTTATGATGAACGAACCTCTTTTATTTTATCTACATCACCACACATAACACCACCCGCCGGTAGTAAAAACTTTGGCGAAATATATTTTGTGTGAAGTATATTTCGTGACTTATTACAAATAATATTAACCTTGTAACACAATCACTGACAACACGTAATAGTTTCGCGGGGATGTATTTTGAGGAGTCAAGAACCGCTGTGACAATGAAATAAAGCAGGCGTTTATTTGATCACAGAAGCCCCCAGGAGACACGTTTAAGATAAGGGTTGAATATGATATCACCTGAGTATCTTAAATGGTTCCTGGGTGAATTTTAAGAGCGGGCATTTCAGTTATATAAAAGATATCGGTACCAGGAAATGCTCTGATGCTCTAGAAAAAGAAAAGACAAAAAGAGAATCTATTTTCCACTCTATAATAGTCTATTAGATCTATTAAGATCTATTAAGATCTATGTAGCATTTATGTACTTCATGTAATCGCACTGTTTATAAGGCTTAACAGAGTATTTTTGATATTTCTTTATTACGTATCTCCGCGGTTACTCTTACCTTACCCGCCAGGACTATTACTTATTACGGAGAACTATTACCTTACCCACAAGAACTATTACGTATCTCCTTTAAGTATTACTCAAATTATTATTTTGCCTCTTTTTTTCTTAATAGTCGAATTTATTCAACAGTCGAATAGTCGAATTTGTGTAACGTGTTGTAAGATTTTCACTCATTTTTACCTATAAGTCGAATTTATTCAACTGTCGAATAGTCGAATTTGTGTTACGTTACGCACTTATACCCGTCGCAGGTCATGTAGTTCTCTTTGTAATCTTGAAACGTAGATTTTCATAGAAAAGAGTTCCTCAGGATCTGTGCAACCAAATAACATCTTAGTTTCACTCTCCCCTATCGCTGCTTCGTACTCTTCAATGGTTTGAAACAGAGCCCCACTTTGTTCGGTCTCCTGTATCTCTGGCACTGGCTGTTGTGCTACTACATTCAAAAAGCCGTTTTGTTCTTTAACATAAATAGTGCCGTACTCATCTTTCATAAGTAAGCCCAGATTAATTAATACTTCAATCGCATCTTTTACTTCATCGTTTCGTGAATGTATCTTTTTGACAATAGAACTCTGAGTTTCATCCGTGATTGTGTAACCATTCACCGGGTCTAAATGATAATATTTATTGTAGAGATAGTAGTAGATGTATAACTGTCGTGTGCTTAATCCTGCTTCCAATAGTCGTATAAAGAAATTATTATAAATCTTAAAAAACTTCTTCTTACTTTTACCGCTGCGATAAATATCTTTATCATTCACTAACTTAAATTTATTCTGATTACTTGTTTTCATAAGTAACCCGTGAGCAACCAGATCATTCACGGCACTGTGCAGTGTTTTTCTGCTGGTATGGAATAATTCCCTGATGAGATTGTATTTAACCTTCACAGGTTTGTCTATATCTTTTTGAAGGTTGTTGTTGTAGTCGAGTATCAAACAAACATACAACCAACGGCTGAATTTCGATTTCCACTTTATATCTTCAGAAGATAATATTAAATCAGGATTAATTCTGACGAAGTACTTTTCATCTCTGTTTTTACGCATTTTTGTTTCTCCATTTGTTTACTTATGTAAACGGTTTTGTGATTTATTGTCTTAATACCAGTTGAATAAATTCGACTTTTCACTCTTAGAAGTGAAAGGGGCCTCTCTATACAGCCGTAATAAATCTGTTTCTAAAAGGTTACAAAATCACTGATGCTGCTTAACATCTTTATACCTATTTAGTAACACTTTACAGAGAAAATGCAAATATTATTTTAGGTGCTCGGGAAGGCTTACCTGGTGTGGGTTATGGGCAGGCGAGCTGGTTCTGAGACTTATAGTTGTAATCGAATGTTTTCATTCCAAGTCCTGCGATGTAGTTCCACATTTTTATGACTCTTCCTATACTAAAGATAATTTTCAAAACTAATTAAAAATATATTATATAAATCAAAAAACAATAAAGGTGACATAATATTGCTTAAAATGAGCCATATTATGAACTCAACATTAATGTATTCGCTTCGAATTTTGTATAATTTTAAGATTTTTCTAATAGAAAAATAATAAAACAAAGGATATATCAAGCTCCACACTAAAACAACTGGGAAATTAATCCAACCAAGCAAGACTGGATTAGTAAATAGTTTACAATGACTCTGCGAAAGAACTGCATTTACTATAAAAACAGATAAGACAATTACTAAAGCAAATAGTGCAATGGATAAAATATTTTTTATCATTTTCCATTCCTTCTTTAAAATAGTTTATAACTCTGTCTATTGTATTTTCATCAATATCAAAATGATTTGAGCTCTCATCTATTTCTTCTTCAACAGTAGTTGAACTTGACTCAGCATTTATTTTTTGACCCTTAAAATAAAGTGGGCCATTTTTTTGACGAATATTTAAAACTTGTTCTACGTTTTCAGAAACCGATAAATCATTACCGACAACACCAAATGCATCAACAATAGCTAACGCATTAACACTAATATTAGATTTACTTAATTCTTTTGCTAAACTCAAAATATTAATTCAACCAGTGCTATATCCGTATAGAAACACTCTTTTATCTGTAGTTTTTGAAAGACTTTCTTTTATGTACACTATGGCATCATTATTCTCTATGCCTGCAAAACTAGAATAATAACCTTTTAAATAACTACTATTGAGTTTGTCACGACTATTCAAGTAATTTTTAATAAAATACATCAACCTTACTGCACCAATAGCGGATTCAGCAGAATAATCTTTTGGATCAATTATTGAGCTTTGCTTTTGCAATCCATAACCTGAATAAATTACAATCACTTGTTTTCCATTGGGATCAACTAATTTTAGGGTGTTACATAAAACATAATTGTATGGTGTCCATTGAATATGCTTTTCCATTAACGGCTCCATCTGACCCCATCTTCCTATCCTGCTATCATAGTATCTTGCGCCGAAGTAATCGTAGGAGGATTCCTGGTCACGTTCTTTGCCAGTGAATTTGTAATCGGCGGATGTTGAATCCCACGTTCTGGCGATGTGACCCCAGGGATCGTAATCCTGAGCCTGAACGATTACGTTGTTCTGGTTTATTACTGCACGGATTGAGCCGAGATGGTCTTTGAGGTAGAAATATTTCATTCCAGTGGATTTTATTCTTCCCTCGTTGCCTGTACCCCACACGTTCCAGTAGTCGAGGTTGTAGCTTTGATAGACTGCTATTTCTTTTCCTGATGCGTCACGAGAGTAGTATTCGTCTTTTGTGATTGACCAGCCAGACGGCAGGTCTTCGTTTTCTTCAGGTAATGGAGGAGGATTTGAATCATTACTTCTGTAAATAGTTTTACGGATTCTGTTTCCTGCCTCATCGTACTTATATCTTGTGATGTCTGTTACAGGCGGGTCTTGTGTTAAATCCTGTCGTGTGAATTCGGTTATCAGGTTTCTGTGGTCATATTTTATAGATGTGTTATTGTTCAGATAATCATTTGTTTGATTTCCGTTGTAGTCGTAAGTGAACTGGTCGGAACTTCCAGATACTTTTTTTAGTCTGTTTGTGCCCGAGTAATATTGATACGAGAAATTATCGCTGTTGTAGCTTCTTGTTAGTGATGTGAAGTTTCCGTCGGGGTCGTAGGAATATTCGCCTGTAAGGTCGAAGTACTTTGTGTTGTATCTTTCTACTTTCTTTAATCTATTAAATTTATTCCGCCACGGAGATTGTCTCAAAACTATAAAAATCAGAGAATCGTAAAAATAAAAACCTTTAAAAGACACTGGATTCCAGCTTTCGCTGGAATGACAGTTGGTGAAAAATTGGTTATGAGACAAACACCACGGCGGATCTTCGACGTAAGTATAATTAGACCTTATATCTTTAGTGATAGTTACGATGTTATTACTTAAATATTTAGTCGTTATACACATTTGTTTACTTTATTTAGAAAGCCTTCCCAAGGAAGAGAGGCTGTGTGAAAACGATTATATATATTTTTTGTTTTATATATTAAACTTAGAACAAAGCATGAGATATATAAAAGGGATAGAGCGAGAACAAACGATATTATTTCCAGAGTCAATAGATGATTATGTAGGCGATGATAATTTAGTGAGGTTTATCAATGCATTTGTGGATACATTGGATATTGTGAAGTTGGGTTTAACATACTCTCAACCAAAAGAAACAGGACGTATGGCATATAATCCATCGAGCATGTTGAAGTTATATATTTATGGATACACTCAAAGAATCAGATCGAGCCGGAGACTGGAATCTGAGACTATACGGAACGTAGAAGTAATGTGGTTGATGGAGAAGTTAACACCTGATTTTAAGACGATAGCAGATTTTAGGAAAGATAACATAGACTCATTAAAGAAAGTATTCAGGGAGTTTACTTTATTGTGCAAGAAGATGAATTTGTTTGGAAAAGAATTAGCAGTAATAGACGGAAGTAAGTTTAAGGCAGTAAACAGTAAAGCAAAATGTTTTACAAAAGGATTTCTAAAGTCAGAGATAAAAGAGATAGATGCAAAGATTGACAAGCACTTAAAAGAAATAGAAACAATAGACAGAGAAGAAAGAAACACCAGGAAAATAGATAAGAAAAAGCTGGAAAGTTCTATAAAGGAAATACGAGAGAAAAGAGAAGAAGTAGAACAAATGCTGAAGAGAATCGAAAGCGGTGAAATAGAGCAGATAAGTAAAACAGACAAAGACAGCAGGATGATGAAACAGGCAGGCGGTGGTTACAAAGTAAGTTATAACGGACAAATATCAGTAGACAGCAAACATCACCTTATAATAGACATAGATGTAACCAACGAAGGAAATGATTTGAATCAGTTAAGCAATATGGCAAAGAAGAGCAAAGAGATTATGGAAGATGAGAACAAAGAAGAAAACAAAGATAACAATAAGAAGAAAGAAGAAGACAAATTTAAAGTAGTAGCAGACGTTGGGTATCATAAGGGAGAAGAAATAGCAAAATGTGAATCAGCAGATATAGCATGTTATGTGCCGTCTCCGCAAAGGTCACCAAACGAGAGAGCAGGCAGATATGGGATAGACGATTTTAAATATGATAAAGACAAAGATTTATATGTGTGTCCTGCAAACGAAGAACTGACATTTAGAGGCACTCAAAAACGAGACGATAACGAACTACGGAAATACGAATGCAGCAAGTGTAAGCAATGTACACAAAGAGACAAATGTATAAGCTCAAAGGGAAATAAAGTAATAAAAAGAAGTCAGTATCAAGAAGCACTGCAAACAGTAAGGCAAAGATGTAAAGAAAACAGAGATATAGTGAAGAGGCGTGGTCAGATAGTGGAACATGTGTTCGGAACAATGAAAGAAGCGATAGGATACGGCGGCGGATTTTTACTAAAAGGACTTGAAAAAGTTAGCGGTGAATTTAGTCTGATAGCATTATCGTACAACATAAAACGGGTACAGAGTGTATTAGGAGTAATAACTATGATTGAAATACTAAAACAGTTACAATAGTAGCAAGGAAAAGTACGCTAAAAAAGTAAGAACAGAGACAAAGAAACAAAAAGGGGAAATATTTTAAAAATATCTCCCATATAAGTAATCTTGCTCCAACCAAGAACTTTGTGAGGCTACGTTTTCACACAGCCTCAAGACCTTGGGAAGGAGAGATTAAAAATATTTACAAACATTTATTCAATAACAATAATTTTTAAAACATTTCAGTATTACTGAATCATATACAGTATAGCACCTATCTCGTTCGTTACAGCTATCTATATTATTATAGAAGTAAACAGAAGGATTTATTTGATTTTCAGAAGTTAAATCAATGTTGATTTTATCTTTTGATACAAGTGCTTCATTAAATTCTTCAATAATCTTTAATGGTTTATTCTTAAGTATATTGTCTACACAAGATTTAACAGCACACCAAATATCTTTTGATACTGTCCAAGAACTATCTCTAAGTTCTAACATAGTATTTTCATCAACGTTAAGTATAAATTCGTATTTTTCTTCTGGAATTAAAATGAGAATTCTTGGAAACTTTAAAAAGGATATTAAACTCGAACCCTCAAGATCTGATATGCTTATATCTGATTTAACAAACGTTATTCTATTTGGTGAATATTTTGTTCGTTTAAGAATTACATAATTACCAAACCCCTTCTGATTTACTACATCAATATTAAAAGGATCAAGCGTAATATAAATCGTATCTTTTGATATATTTTTAAAGGTCAAACTTAATTGACCGTTAAAACTGTTACTACTTATCTCTTGAGGAGATAAATTGATATCTAATCTTTTATCAATTTGCCCATAAGAAATACCACCAAACAGCAGAATTGAAATTCCAATTAATGCTTTGAAAAATATTTGTTTCATTTTTTGTTATGATTGTTTTTTAAGAAATTAGTTTCACCATTTTTTATAATTTTTTTCTGCTGCTTCTTGCGCTCTATCTCCAGCTTCATCGATCTCAGGATGACTAGTTTGAGTTTCTACATCATAATGTTTCCAAATCTCACCGCTAATATATTTAGCAGCATGCATCAATTCCTCTCCCATCGTTTTTACTCCTTCTTTTACTCCATACTTTCTGTTAATTAAAATTTTTGTTTCATTATTTGGAGAAAATGTTGTCGGCTCTTCTGGTGTGGCACACAATCCAGAAGGAAGAGTGTATCCTCCAAGACTTCTACCAGTTGCGTTCTTAGTTTCATAAAAACTTGTTGTTCTTGGTTCTAATTTCTTTTTGGGAGAATTCTGATAACTAAATTTTTCATCATCATTTACAATTTTAAAAGAAACCGGTTTATTACTGGTTTCTATTGCCCACAGATTGGAAAAACTTTCGTCCATACCTCTTTTGGGTGTAGCATTATGTAATATTTCTAAATCATTTGTAATTTCAATAAATCTGCCAATTGCAGGATCTAGTGTCCTTGTGACATAGAATACCTCTTCATCAGACGAGAAATGAACCTGTCTCCCATCCGGATCTTTCAGCATCATCGGATTCCCCAGAACGTAATTATATGGTGTCCATTGAATATGTTTCTCAAACAATGGATCAACCGAACCCCATCTTCCTACCCTTGCATCATAGTATCTCGCGCCGAAATAATCGTAAGAGGATTCTTGGTCACGTTCTTTGCCTGTGAATTTATAATCTGCGGAAGTGGAATCCCAGGTTCTTGCTATGTGACCCCAGGTATCGTAATCCTGAGCCTGAACGATTACATTGTTCTGGTTTATTACTGCACGGATTGAGCCGAGATGGTCTTTGAGGTAGAAATATTTCATACCTGTTGATTTGATTCTGCCTTCGTTATTGCTGCCCCACACGTTCCAGTAGTCGAGAGTGTAGCTTTGATAGACTGCGATTTCTTTTCCCGACGCGTCCCTTGAATAGTATTCGTCTTTTGTGATTGTCCAGCCTGTTGGATTATCGTCGTTTGTTATAGGTGATGGGTTTTCGTCCTGTGTCTGGTAGATAGTCTTTCTTGTTCTGTTACCAGCCTCATCGTATTTGTATCTTATTTTAATCGTTGTTGGCGGGTCGGTTGTACTATTGCTTCTTGTGATTTCTGTGATAAGGTTTCTATGGTCGTAAGAGATACATGTGTTTCCTGCGAAGTAGTCGTTTGTCTGGTTTCCGTTATAATCATAAGTATATTGATCTGTTGTGCCCGATACTCTTTTAAGTCTGTTTGTGCCAGAGTAATATTGATAAGAGAAATTATCACTGTTGTAGCTGCGAGTGAGTGAAGTAAAGTTTCCATCGGGATCGTAGGAATATTCGCCTGCTAAATCAAAATATTTTGTGTTGTATCTTTCTACTTTTAAAAGACGATTAGACTTGTCGTAAGAGAAGTTTGACCTTACA
>JAPLFJ010000056.1 GCA_026390735.1 Ignavibacteriota bacterium | reverse complement strand
AATAGAAGAATTTCAATATCAATTATTCTAGAAACTGATGGGGGGTTGTTTATAAATTACGATTTATTCTAAACAAAACTGTCCAATTTAGATTGTTCTTGCTGGTTTATTATGGTTCCTAATTTATTTTGGACAGCTGTGGTATCCGCTATTTCATTTATAGTCCGGATTATGTAATTTTATAAGGCTTTTAAATAAAGCCTGCAGACATTTTATTATTATGTAATAAATGATAACGATTAAATAATATTATATTTGCACAAACATATTGAAACTTTATTATATTAATAATAAATAATACAAAGACTATAGAACCTGATTTACAAAATAAGGCAGAGATTGACACAATCATACTTTCCGACATACACCTCGGGTCTGAAGTAGCAAGACCAACCGAAGCAAAGGAAACATTAAAGAAGTATAAGTTTAAAAGATTAATCCTGCTCGGAGATATATTCGATGATTTGAATTTCAACAGGTTAAAAAAGGAGCACTGGAGTTTTCTTTCATACATAAGAAAACTTTCCAATCCTAAAAACAAGGTGGAAGTTATCTGGGTGGAAGGAAACCACGACGAAGGACTTTCACGAATCACCTCACACTTTCTGGGTTTAAAAGTTTACAAAGAATATTCTTTTCAAATTAAGGAAAAGAACTTACTTGCAATACACGGTCATCAGTTCGACAGGTTTCTGAATGAGAACATAATAATCAGCAGTATAACATCGTATATATACGACAAGATACAAAGACTCAGCGGTGAGAAACAAACATTTGCAAGATGGGTGAAAGGTAAAAGCAAGGGGTGGTTAAGGCTTGCAAATAAAATTGCCATTAGGGCGGCTGAATATGCCGGACACAGAGGCTTCAATACAGTCATATGCGGGCACACGCATCAGCCACTGCACAAACATTTTCCTGAGAGGAATATTTCTTATTACAACACAGGCTGCTGGACAGATATACCTTCTTCGTACATCACCATTTCTGAAGACGGTGAAATTAAAATCTCAGATTCGTTAAAATAACTGACATTAATCAATTCTTAAAACCACAACAATATTCTGTTTATACAATAAAAGAGTCCGTTATTTTACTAACGGACTCTTCGGCTATGAGAATATGAATAAGGGTTTTAAGCCTCTGATTTAAAAGGGCGGTTACAAAACAACCGCCTGTGTATTGCATTTATTTAACTAACATCATTTTCTTTGTTGCTGTGAAACCATCTGCAATGATTCTGTAGAAATATATTCCTGAGTTTAATTTGCTTGCATTAAAATCAAATTCATAAGTTCCAACGTTTAATTTTTCGTTTAACAAATTTGCAACTTCTCTTCCGGTAATGTCAAACACTTTTAATGTAACTACTGAAGACTTAGGAATTGAGAAGTTTATCTTTGTTGACGGGTTGAACGGGTTTGGATAGTTTTGATTTAATGAATATACTGAAGGAACTTCAGAGGATATCTGATTTACTCCGACATTGTAATTCATAGGATTAAACTGTGCCCAGCCTGCGGTCCAGTTTGTAGGGCCGAAAGCACCGACGTATGTTGTTGCAGTAAAGAACGGATCTGATAACTGTGGGTATGTAAAGTTAGCACCTGTTAAAGCAGGTGAACCTGTTAAAGGTAACCAGTTGCCGTTATTTTCATAACCATACGGATTTGTGAGCATTACATCTGTGTTGTTTGTTAAAACACGATTCGAAAAAGCGGGAGTATTTACAAAGTTTGGTCCATTAAAACCGTTTCCTGCCATTCCAGTTGTATCGGCAAGTGTCGTCATTCCGGCAATTATTAAATTTTTAACTGCCATTGAATCACCATTAAATGCATTGGCAACACCAACTCCGTCAAACCTTATACCTACGGGATATCCCATGTATATGGAATTATAGCAACTAAGTTTTGAATTTCTTCTGATATGTTCGCATCTTGTAAAATTAGGATTTACAGGTGTTGTCAGAGTTCTTTTTGGGCCAATAAAAGTAACGTTTGTAAAGACTGGTGCTGTTCTTGGAGTATTGAAATTATTTGGATTGTTCGCATTATTATCACTTTCAAATCCGTTTGAACCACTAATGTCAGCAATGTTACTGTCTCTTATTCCAAGAAAATACTGGCATCTTCCTCTGAAGCCGTTATCTGTATCGAAATCATCATCAACACCTTTGTATGCGATAAAATATTTACAGTTAACTGTTCCACCAAACCACTCGAATGAATCGTCACCAGAGTAACTTACCTGTATGTGATCGAGAGTTGTGCCTCTTCCAACTCCACCCATTGTTAATCCGTTTATTTCATTACCGCTGATTCCAGATAAGTTAATTCCGGGAAACTCTATCCTTACATACTGCATTATACCAGAATTATCATCGTCATTATGTCCACCATAATAAGCAGGTGCTGTAGAGACAGGAAGTCCTTCAATTGCGGCTGTATCTGAACCACCAACAGTGTTTATTGTTGCTAATCCTAATATAATAACACCACCCCAGTCACCGGGTCCTCTTAAACCCGCAGCAATTCTGCTTGTGAAGACTATTGGCTGTGCGGCAGTACCTACTGCATTTATTTTTCCGCCTCTTTCGATAATCAAGGTTCCTGTGGTTGATTTATCACCATAGATGATAGTACCGGCAGGAATTGTTATTGTTGCAGGTGATTTTACGTAAACAAAACCTTTCATAATGTACTTTGTACCTGCATTTAAAGTTACATTTGAAGTAATGTTATTGTTGTTCAATGTTGTAGAGTCCCAGGCCTGTGCATAAATAGAAGTGCAAAAAGCCAGTGACACCAATAATGTAAGAATAAGTTTTCTCATTTCTTTACCTTTCTGTTTAATTTTTAATTTATTTTTATTTATATTTAATATTTGTATGAAACTGTAAACAAATAACTTCTGCCACTCTTTATTCCACGAACAATTTCCTCAGTACCCATAACATTCTGAATAAGAAGCTGATCCTGGTCAAGAATATCCTTTATTGCAAACTTCAGTTCGATTCTGCTCAGAAGTTTTTTGGAGATTGAAAAATCAAGCAAGTCTCTGCCTTTTTCACTAATATCATTAAATCCATTTAAACCAACTTCAGCAATTCTGTCGCCAAACCTGTTATAAGTAAGGTTTACGCTTGTTCCTAAATTATAATTATCATAATAAAGACCGATGTTTATCATATATGGAGACTGCCCCTGCATTCTTCTTTCTTTGGTTGTAGCAATAGTGCTTACATTTTCAAGATTAATTTTGGAATTAACCAGAGTAACATTTGCGTTCAATGACAAATCCGTCAAATGTCTGCTCAGGAAACCAAGGTTTTTTCTTGTTTCTATTTCCAGGCCATAATTAACCGCGCCATTCTTTGCATTTTGAAATGTCTTAATCCTGTTTGAACTTGTTGCAATAAAGACTTCTTCGATTGGAGCATCAATGTATTTATAAAAAGCCGAAACGGAAATAATATCACCTGCTTTCGGGAATATTTCATACCTGAGGTCAAAGTTCCTGACAAGTGTTCTTCTTAAATCTATTGCATTCCCAACGACGGATGTGTAGGAAACAAAGTCAACATATGAATACGGGGCAATTTCCCTTAGTTCCGGCTTTGCTATTGTTTGTGTGTATGCAGCCCTTAAATTTGAAGACTCAGTAAGTTTATACTGGATGTTGACAGACGGGAGCAAATCCCTGGTGAATAAACTATTTGAAATGGGATTACCAATAATTCCTGTTGTGGAAACTTTCTGCTCGTTTATTTCATACCTTGCTCCAATAATCATCCTAAACTTATTGACAGGAATATCAAACATTAAGAATGAAGCATAATTGTTATCGGATGCCGTATATTTATCTGTTTCATTTGTGAGCTCATCATAAAACAATTTATTCACATCAAAGTTTTCCTGGTTAAAAATAGTGCTAATCGGCTGATACAGCACATCAAACGGCATACCAATGTAATAACCGACACCGAAGTTTCTGGCACTAAAATTTCTGTTAATTCCGTTTGCAAACACACCTAGCTTCATTCTTGTTTGCGAAAATTCATTATTAAGTAACGGTACGTTAAATTTAAAAGGTATTTCAAAGTTTAAAGCAGCACTTCTGTTTATATCCTGTAAGTTTGAGAAGAATCTTCCTCCTGCATAAGTATTACCGAAGTTTGGATTGATAGCAGCATAATACGGGTTTTCTGTCTGCAACTCTCTTTGATAGGTCATTGTTTTCCTATCCGGTTCATCCCTGTGAGTTTCAGAATAAGACAATTTCCAGTCTATATTAGCATTATTTAATGCAGAAATATTGTGCTCTCCGAAGAATTGAGTTGAAAGTAATAATCTCTGAACGAATGAAGTGACGTATAGCTGTTTATCGAATGCATCGTTAAGATTTGTGAAACCGGAATAATATTCCGTGTTATCTTCGCTGTTAGTGGTAAATGTTGTTTTTGAGCTGATTTTATTCCTATCATTAATTTTCAGGTTCAGGTTAAGAAGGCCTCCCGATAAATATGAAGATTCTGAATTCCTACCGTTTAAACTGATTAACTTTGAATAATCTGAATTATAGTCATTTCTTGAAATATCTTTGTTTGAGAAAGAAGACTTGTAAGAATATGCAGCCATAAAACCAAAAGGCATTTTACCTAAATTAAATGAATTCCCGATTGATAACTGAAACCCTGAATTAAGAGGGGCTCTGTCCGATATCTGATTCCAGTTATTGCTGAATGATCTTCCATAATCTCTAACCTCTTCCCTTGAAAAATTGGAATTCTTTAATTGCATTGTTGGAAAATTTCCCGGCAAACTTCTGCTGTTATCAATTCCGGTGTTAAAGATTAGAAATTTTTTCTCGCTTGCATTATAATCCATGAATGTTTCGGTGCTTGTACCGGTTGTGAAAGCAGAACTTACACCTACATTGTAAGTGAATGCATCCGGAAAGTCTTTCGTTGTAATCTGAACTAACCCACCCGAGAAATTAGCGGTTAAATCCGGTGTAAATGTTTTAGAAATGATAATATTTTCCAGAAGGTTTGACGGAAACAGGTCAAACGAGAACGCTTTTTTATCAGGGTCGGTAGATGGAATAAGCACGCCGTTTAAAGTTGTGTTATTGTATCTTTCAGAAGTACCCCTGACAAACACGTATTTATCAGATACTATGGAAATACCAGTTACCCTTTTCAGAACATCAGATGCCGCAGCATCGGGAGCCCTTTTAATCTGCTGTTCAGAAATGCCATCCTGAACTTTGTCAGAATTTTTCTGCTCGACCAGAAGCGCCTGTTCATTCGCAAGAGAAGTATTTGATTCAACTACGATAACATCTGTAGTCAGACCATCAATCTGCAAAACAATATCTAGTTTCACAAATTCATTTGATTTGACCTGAACGTTTTTGATTGTCTTATCGTCATACCCGATGTATGAAACCTTAATGTCGTAGTTACCAGGTATCAGACCATCGATTTGATACGTGCCGTCTAAATCAGCAATAGCACCGTGATTCGTCCCTACAACCTTCACGGTTGCACCGACAAGCGGTTCAGAATTATTTGCATCAAGAATCTTACCTTTAACAGACTGCGCCGACAGTTCGCTAAAAGTGAAGATGGATATGGCAAACAAGATAGTAAATAATGCCCTTTTCATATTCTAATTTTGTTAATTTCTAATACAAAATTACATTTGATATGTTAAGGAAATATAAATAATGTTACGAAATGGTTAAGAGGAGCTCAAGTAATTGTTAAACTTTATAAAACAAAACGGGCAGATTGTTTAATCTGCCCGTTCATAAAAAGATTACAGCCTACTTTAGAACTCGATTATTGTATTGAAGTAGAGTCTGTTTAAAGTACTTTTGGTTGTTCCATCATAATTAACAATATAATTCTTATCAAATCCCTGAGACTGATAATTCAGACCAAGTGTTAAAACCGAAGACGGTTTGAACATAAGTCCGATAATCATTAATGACTGCTTGTTAGCATCACCTGTGAAGCCGGTAAGGTTAGTTCCGGGACCTGTTGTATTAGGGGTGAAAGTATCGTATCTGAATGTGAACATTAATTTTTCCTGTAACATTTCTATCGGAGGATTGAACTCAACCCAGGTTGAAATACCCTGTGCAGAGAAAGTAGAGTCAGACGTTGCCGGTGTAGAAGAAGGAACCTGATTCGACTGAAGACTTAATTCACCGCCTACTTTTATGTAACCAAAGTTTTTGAAATTGTATTTGAAGTTAGCCATACCGCCGAAACGGTTATTTTTATATGAACCTCCGTTAACAACGCCGTATTCATTGCTTCCTAATTTACCCATATAAGCAAATCCGCCAACTGTAAGGTCTGCGATACCGTCTATTCTTGTCTTGTTCATTTTTTTTGCGGCGTCCATATTTTGCTTAATCGTACCCTGAAGAGGATAGATAAATGCTGATGCCATAAAATCTTTAAACCTGTTCTGGTCGTAAGCAAGGTTCTTATAACCATTACCGTTTAATACTGCGACATAAAGGTCGGCAATTTTATCAGGGAATGTAAACTTAGCAGTTAAACCAAGGTCGGCACTTGAGAAGTAAGAACCTGTTTTTCTTGTTACTGTTGTTCCGTTTCTTGAGGCTGACATTGTCCAGCCGTAATCTGTAAGTGTTTTCTGAACACCTCTGAAACCATATGCTTTTTCGACATTGTTTATCCAGTAATTAGGAAGAACACCGACTTCAAAAGTGAGGCTCGAACCGTTATCCATAGCGAGCGGAGTATAATCAACAAAACCATATTTTAACTGATATGTCCATTGAGTTACGCCAGCCTGATCAACTATAGAAGTGATATCTGGTGTAATACGTGCACTGATCTGAGGAGTTAAAGATGCTCTTATATTTATGTATGCACGATCAAGATAGAAAGAATTCTTGCCTGTTTCAAACTGATTTTTCACAGGATTAAAACCAAAAGCAGAACCCGGGTTAACGCCTGTTGATGCAGATGTATCCAGTTTGCCGATAAAATCAGAGTTGTCAATATTGTCTGTCCATCCTGTAAACATTGTACCACCGATTTTAACTTCCGGTTTAAATTCTGTTTTATTTTGTCCAAATGATGCTGTTGTTATAACGAATAACAGCGATACTGCGATTAATAAATGTCTCATAGTCTATTTAATTTAATTTAATTTAATTTTTAATTACTTATTCCAAAAAGCCCTTATTCTTACTGGAATAACAAATTGATTTAATTTAATGCTTTAACTTTTTCTAATCCCTTTTTGCTTACTTCTGCAGGAAGGGGAGCATAACCAAGGTCTTTTGCGTATTTTTGACCTTCTCCAAGTGCCCACTCGAGGAATGCTTTTACAAGTTTACCTTTTGCAGGGTCTTTGTGTTTTTCGTATACTAATAAGTATGTATAACTTGCAATCGGATAAGCTCCCGGTCCTTTTGCATTAATGATTGACATCGTTAATGTTTCCGGCATCTGAGGTAATGTAACTTCACCTGCTTTTGTAACTGATTCTAAAGTCGGTGCTACAAACTCACCCTCTAAGTTCTTTATGTTTGCATATTTTAGTTTATTCTGGATTGCATATATTAATTCAACATAACCGATTGAGTATTCAAGTTGTTTTACTACACCTGTGACTCCTTCGTTACCTTTACCGCCTTGACCGATTTCAAATTTGGCTGTCTTTGATACACCAATCTTTTCTTTGGCTTCCGGGCTTACAGCACCTAAATAATCAGAAAATATATATGTTGTACCGCTTCCGTCTGTTCTGAACACAACCGTAATATCCTTGTCCGGTAATTTTGTATCAGGATTTTCTTTTACGATTTTCGGGTCATTCCATTTTTTAATTTTTCCGAGATATATATCGGCAACGTTTTCACCTGTTAAATTCAATTTCTCTACTCCAGGCACATTATATGTCAATACAACTGCACCAAGCACAGTAGGGATATGATGAATCTTTGTGCCGCTTTTTGTTTCGGCGTTTTTTGTTTCCTCGACAGACATAGGAGCATCTGTTGCACCAAAATCAACGGTACCCTCTGTAACCTGCTTAATACCGCCGCCACTACCGATTGACTGGTAGTTGAACTTTGCATCTTTGTTTACCTTTGCGTATTCATCAAACCATTTTGAATACAATGGAAACGGAAAAGTTGCACCAGCACCGTTTAACTGAACAGGTCCTGCATTTTCCTTTTTGCCGCAAGACGATGCGATAAAAGCAAACACGAGTAAAAGAATTGTTAAATACTTCATAGTTGTTTTATTAATGTTTTAGTTTAAAAAGTTATACAAATGTTGAAAATGCAAGTTACGATAATGCAACGGAAATGTTAAGAAATTGTAAAGAAATTCTGGAATGAATGAGAGTGAAGAAGTTAGAAAGTGAATCCCGATATAGAACATCGGGATTTCGCGAAGAATGCTCAATAAGTGGGAAAAAGATTAGATGAAGCCTCTGAAGGTGTAATAGATGTATTTTATGTATTCGGGAAATACATAGCGCAGTCCGTTTGAATTTTTATACCAGTCTTCGAGTCTGACTTTTGTATAATAGACTTTAGACTGAATGGAGATTCCGTTCGGCTGGAATATTTTATTATAAACTTTATAACTTCGTTTTGAATGAAAAGCATTTGTCACTAATATTGCCGAAGTATAATTATGGGTTTTCATAGAGTCCTGGATTTGCAGGGATTTATTCAAAGTAACGGGATGTTCCACGTCAAAGATGAAATACTTAATCTTTACTTTATAACCGCCTGAATCGATAACAGAGTTAATAAACTGCAGATACTGTTCATCTGTATAGATCATAGAAGTATCAACAATCTTAACTGCCCAGATTTCTTTGCACAGGCCTTTTGTGTATAGATTAAGACAATAACCTAAACCTTCCTTCGAGTTTACATCTTCTTCAAGGATTACAATATCTGCCCTGGTGATGTCGCCCGTATCATAAACGAGAAATGAGCCCAGAGAATAGAGTATCGAATTACGCAGGAGAACAATCATCAATATCAGCACGAGGAGTATTATTACTTTAAACCTCCAGGTCAGTCTGCGTTTATGTACCTCTTTTGTGAAAAAATTATCAGTGTTCTGCATACGTTTAAAATTGCTAAATTCTATTAACAATTCAATTCAAAGATTTTGACTTTTTTGATATTCACAATAAAGTTAATTTACACACAATGAGCAGAACAATATATTATACAGTAGAAGAAGCACAAAGTCGTTTAAAATCAGTAATGCCGGCACTGGTACAGATGGTAATGCTGAAGAAAAAGTTAAACGAACTTGGGTTTGATGTATACAAACACGAATACTATGGCGGAATGGGTCCCAACGGGACGGGTAAATTTCCTGATGAGATGGAAGAGCTGATTAAAATCGTAAAGAATCTTTCTTCTTTATCGATAGAGATAAAGAATGTGGACACTGCATTAATTGATTTCCGGCACATAAGAAACAACGGAGAAGAAGTATATTTATGCTATCTGCTCGGAGAAGAGAAGATAGAATACTGGCACAGTCTGAGCGAAGGATTTGCCGGCAGAAAAACATTAGACGAACTATAAATTTCAATATATGAACCCAATAAATACAGTAATCGTAAAAACATTACCATTACTTCCGAAGAAACTCGTGCGTGTATTTGCGAACAAATACATTGCAGGCGACAACATCAATGATGCAGTAGCGGCAGTAAAAGCTTTGAACGTAAAGACAATAATGGCAACCATTGACGTGCTTGGCGAGAGTATTAAAGACAGGAGTGAAGCAGTACAGTCTAAGAATGAATCGCTTGAGGTTCTGGATACAATTGTGAAAGAAAAACTGGACGGTAATCTTTCGGTAAAACTTACGATGATTGCTCTTGCGATGGACTATGAGCTTTGCAGGAATTTGTTTTCAGAAATACTTGAAAGTGCAAAGAGTAAGAATATATTTGTGCGTATAGATATGGAGAATTCTGAAGTAACGGATATAACAATAAAGATGTACAGGGAAATGAGGGCAAAGTATGATAACGTCGGACTGGTGTTACAGGCTTACCTGAGAAGAACTAAAAAGGATGTAATGGATTTAACCGAAGAGAAAGCAAACTTCAGACTCTGCAAGGGAATATACGTGGAGCCGGAATCGATAGCATTTAAGGGCAGGCAGGAAATAAGAGACAATTATTTAAAGGTTTTAAGAATAATGTTTGAGCGCAATGCATACGTTGGGATTGCGACACACGACGATTATCTGACTGACGGAGCAGAGAAGATTATTAAGGAAATGAACATTTCAAAAGATAGGTATGAATTTCAGATGCTGCTTGGAGTGAGGGAGTGGCTGAGGGACAAGATTGTTGCGAACGGGCACAGAACAAGAGTATACGTACCATTCGGAAAAAGATGGTATGAATATTCAATCAGGCGTTTTCAGGAAAACCCGAATGTTGCAGGACAGGTTTTAAAATCTATATTTTCAAAATAGACTTATTTTACGCCACTGAATACTGTATTAAAATGGGCTAAAATTTTCTCCATTGGTAAATAGGAAATTGCATTTACCCCCTGATAAGGGTGATCGAGAATGAATATTAGGTACAGCAAAATTATATTTATAAATGTAAACCCTATAACAAGCAGCAAATACGGGAATTTTGCACGCATACCGAAGAAAAACGAGAACGAGAAAGAAAAGTAACAACCGAACAGCATAACAACCCATATCAGAGAAGGGATAGTGTTGTTTAAGTAAAAGTACCTGAACCTTCTGGATTCACTTATTTTATTTATTAAACCCAGACACTGTTCGTATAAAAGAGGATTATCAAGTTTTTTGGGTTCAATTTTAAGAAAATAATCCCATAGTTTAGAATAATAAATATTCCTTTCGTAATCAGATTTGCCAAACTTCATATCCGTCATTTCAACGTAGTATATATGATCAGTATATTCGATAATGCATTTCATCAAATCTGATTTTACAGGCTCAGGGAATCCCTGAACATTATGGAATAGATTTGATATATAATTTGATTCATTGTAAACCTGTTCCTGAGCATTGTTGTAATCGCTCCAGTTTATATAAACAACGAATGCAATAATGACGGCATAAAGAAGACCAAAGGCATTGAATATATAACTTGTAACATTATGGTACTTTTCAAGATGTTCATAATGAATGAACTTATGAATAATTTTAAAACCGGTAAAGATAATTGCGATACTTAACAGGGCAATTATCGGTACCATCAGCCATAACGGGATATACAGTAAAAAACTCATATATTTTAATATTTATTTATTCTGAACTTCGAACCAGATTTTCGTAGTTTCAGGAAAAAGTTCAAACATAAAATCTTTTATAACTTTAGCATACTCTCTGATTTCCCATTGTGCGTGAGTATGATCTCTAAGGTCGATGAAATTCATAACTGCCTGAAACGATGCAGTCCAGTAAACTTCCGTAAACTGATTAAGAGGAAGTATAACTCTTGCCTGTTCTTTTGCAACACCAAGTTCAAGAAGTTTATTATAACACATAAGAATTTCATTCATTGCATTTTCAAAGACTTTTTTTGCCTCATCCTGATTTTCTACTTCACCTGCGGATGCCTGCTTATTATCGTCCGACTGTGCTCTCCATTTATCAGGAGTATAGAAATCTGATACAGGTACATACCTTCCGCTGATTTCATTCCAGGCGTGGTCTTTTGTAGGATAGCTTGATGAGGTTTCAATACCAACAACATGTTTATACCACTGCCTCATCACGAACTCGGGAGCCTTAACATGAAACTGTACTATTATATGTCTGAAAGGAGAATAGTGTTTATTCTCGGCAAGGTATCTTACGAGCACTCTATCTCTTTCTGTAAATTCTTGTTTTGCTTTCCCAAAGGATACTCTTGCAGAATTTACGACGGTAAGGTCGGAACCTAATTTGTCGATAACTTCCACAAAACCTTTATCGAGTACAGATTTTTTTTGTGTTTCTTCTGTCATTAATATATTTTGAAATGAAATATTCCTGCTTTCCTTTTCACAGGAAAGCAGGATAATAAATTTATTTAAACTTCGTAATACAGATGGAATTCATAAGGATGTGGTCTAAGCTGAACTTCCTTAACTTCTTTTTCCATCTTATAATCTATCCATGTTTTAATTATTTCTTCGGAGAAGACTCCGCCTTTTAACAGGAATGCATGGTCTCTTTCAAGATTTTCGAGTGCTATTTCGAGCGAACCAGGTGCCTGGCGAATATCTTTCTTTTCACTTTCGCTTAAATGGTAGATATCCTTATCAACAGGGTTTCCAGGTTCAATTTTGTTTTCAACTCCATCGAGTCCTGCCAGAAGCAATGCTGCAAAGGCAAGGTACGGGTTGGCGGTTCCATCAGGGCAGCGGAATTCAATTCTCTTTGCCTTTGGATTTTCAGAATACATAGGAATACGGATGCTGGCACTTCTGTTCCTCATTGAATACACGAGGTTTACAGGTGCTTCATATCCCGGTACGAGTCTCTTGTAAGAATTTGTAGTCGGGTTTGTGAATGCGAGCAATGATGGTGCATGTTTTAAGATGCCACCGATAAAGTACAGCGCCATTTCGCTTAATCCAGCATACTTATCACCCGCAAACAATGCCTTGCCGTCTTTCCAGAGAGAAATGTGGACATGCATACCGCTGCCGTTATCGCCAAAGATAGGTTTCGGCATAAATGTAGCGGTCTTTCCTGCTTCACGTGCAGTATTTTTTACAACGTACTTAAATGTCTGAAGATTATCGGCACATTCAACCAGTGGAGCAAAACGAAAATCAATTTCACTCTGACCTGCGGTAGCGACTTCGTGATGCTGAACTTCAACGTCTATTCCAAGATTGATTAAATGTTCAACCATTTGATTTCTTAAGTCATTTGTAGAATCAGACGGCGGCACGGGAAAGTATCCCTCTTTAACTTTAATCTTATGTCCGAGGTTTGCTTCTTTTTCGGAACCTGTATTCCAGAATCCTTCCTGCGAATCGATTCTGTACCAGCTTGAATATTCATTAACATTATAAGCAACGTGGTCGAGTATAAAGAATTCTGCTTCGGGTCCGATGTAAGCAACATCGGCAAGACCGGTTGACTCCATATAACTGATTGCTTTTTTAGCAATAAGTCTCGGGTCTCTGTCGTAAGGCAGTTTAGTCATCGGATCCACAATGTCACAGACCAGACTTAAAGATTTATATTTTATGAACGGATCAACTTTTGCAGTAGTGGCATCAGGTATTGCGAGCATATCAGACTCTTCTATTGTCTTCCATCCGCGAATCGAGGAGCCATCAAAACCAAGACCTTCATAAAAATGTCCTTCTTCAAGTTTATCTGCGGGAATGGAAAAATGTTGCCATTGTCCCGGCATATCCGTAAACCTGAAATCAATCATCTTAATCTCTTTTTCTTTAATCAGTTTAAACACATCCTGAACTTTTCTTAATTTTTCTTTTTGCTCTTCTAATTGATTTTTGTTTTGCATTATGTTTGATTTATTGTTTCTTTAGTTAAGGCAAGATAATAAAAATACACGTGATATTTTAGTATATAAAATGAAGCAGAATGGAATTTGGATAGTGAGAAAGTGAGAGGGTGAAAGAGTGAATGAGTGATCCGCCCAGCAAAACGGCGGACGTTCTCCGCTGCGAATCTTCGACAAAGAACGCGGAAGGTGTTTCAGTATAGTGATGGGTTGATGATGGCATGATGATGGTATCTTTTCAGTATACTTTTAGTATCATTTCAGTATATTTTTAGTATCGAGGCAGTATCATTTTAGTATAAAAGCAGTATAGAAAATAAAACAGCCGCCTTTGGGAAAAGGCGGCTGTATTGATTTTAAGCGAATAAATTATTTGATTGAAAGCCATCGTTTCTTTAAATCAGGTATAGCATCAAAGAAATATAATATTCTTCTTTTTCTGTTTGATACTTCTTTCACAGAAATATTTAATTCCTTTGCCATCTTTTGGTTTTTGTCACCCAATCTCCATAACTTGAATACTTCAAGTTCTTCAATTTTACCTGCTTCTTCTAATTGTGATTCACAATAATCTACTAATTCGTGAATTGATTGATCATGCTTATTGAATATTTCTAATAAATTTTTACTATAAATGCTTTCTTCACAAAATTGCATTTTTTCCAATGATGATGAATAACTATCAATATCATCTGATGAAATTGTTCCACCATTTTCAAGACCTTTGTTATCGGTAAGTTTATTTTTAAGGGATGAATTATGGTTACTTATTTCACTTTTAAATACATGCAAAACCTGAAAATATGCGTTAGGAAATTTAACTGTGTTCCATTTTCTTGAACCAGTAAGTAATTTTAAAACTGTAACACTGATAATGTCAAAATGAGAACAGTGAAAACCTTGAAATACCATACCATCAAAATATTTTTTGGTGTTTTCAAAAAGTTTATTCATTAATTGAGGACTACTAAACAAATTCTTAAGTAATTTCCCTTTCTCAGTTAAATTTTTCTCTTTTAATAAAATATCGAAGTATTTTGATACGTTCGATCGATTTGGGGTATTAGATTGTCCCATTTTGTTAGTATTTTGAATTCTATGTATTTCTCTTCAAAATCTCTTCAATTATTGAAAAATTTGGAATAATAGCAAAAACTAGATAAATATGAATTGCTGGTTCATTTTTACTCCTTTATGTTTAAGTGTTAATGATTATCTCTTAAATTGAAGAAACTGGAATTTCGGTGTTTTCTATAGAATGCCTAAATAACCGCAATTTCGCAGTAAAGAAAAGCTACCTTCTAAAACAAATATAAAGAATTCAAAATAAATGCAAATATATGTTTTATCAATAGCAATTATGGTACGGTTTTTGCAATTGTTTAAGCTTTATAAAGTTTAAAATTTATATAAATATACCAAAAAATGTTGACATGAAAGTTGAAAATGGGTTAACTACTATGAATACAATATAGTTAAAGAGAAATAAATTTCCAAAAAATTGGATTGTAGTCAGAGAAAAGTGAGAAATTTACTCAAAAATAAGGTTTTTATGATATTCAATTTGTGAGGGTATAATTACTCAAAAATTTCAACTATTTTTTAAAAACAGTGAAAATAGACTTTAAACTAAAAAGAATCTAAAGCTTCAGTTCCTTCTTAAGATGGATTCGGATTTACTAATTAAATCGTATTTATAAACGAAATTTCTGAAACTTACATATATAATATTATTATCAATTAACAAAGATTTTGGATTAAAATGATTATTCCAAAAAAACTGATTTCCCAATGAATCTACAGATAAATCATTATTAACCTTTAGCAAACTATTCCTATTTAACACAATGATATTATTCTGTGAATCTAAAGACATAAACTCTATTTGATAATATGTGTTAAAATATTCTTTTGTCAGCCATTTATCGTTTTGTTTATAAATTTCTATAATGCTGCAATTTTCGATATTCTTTAAATATTCGATAATACTTCCATCATCTAAGGTAATATACGCATTTGTAAAACTTTGTGATAAACCATAAGAAGCATAAATTCTGTTATCGCACTTAATTATTTGTCTTGTACTTTGATCTGATACCAAATAAACCCCATTTCCGTTTAGACCATACCACTTTAAACATCCACCAAATTCACCATTATCATAACCATATAAATATCCATCATCGACTTTCATAAACACATAATCCGAGCAAGGGTTAATATAAAGATTAATGGGATTATTCAATTCAGCTAAGATTTTGTCTTCCTTTGGATTAAAAGGCCTTTTTGATGTTACCATAACTTCACTATTCTGTGTATACAAATAATAATACTCGTTTTTTTTAGCATTTCCAGTATTCATTTTCGATTGTTCAGTGATATCATTACTTTTACCAAAAGTAATTACCTCGATATCCATTTTAAATATTTCTTTAAGAGTATCAATATTTTTAGGAACCGGATAGCTTTTCCATTTGGATATCTGCTCGATATCCTGAGCAGTTGTAATGTTTATTGCAATTAATGATAGGATAATTAAAATTATTCTCATTTTTGTTTTTGCAAGATATTTAATGCAGAAAGGGAATTATTATATCACTCAGTTTGCATTTCCACAAAGACCATCCTTTGGCAAGCAAGCAGTCTCTTACGATAGTCAACGAATTGATATCATTACCTTGCAAACCGACAGGAAACCACTTGGAATTGTAATATATGTATATTCCATTATAAGTCGATGCAATTAAATAATCATTCCATATTGCGATATCACTAATTACCCCCCTAAATTGATTGGTTGAATATTTTACCCAATTATTCCCTAAGTCATTTGACATAAATATTTGACCGCCTGCGACCACGTATAAATTTGATTTAATAGACTTAAAAACAGTAATTTCAGTATTCCCCATGTTTATTAATTCACTTGTGGTTCTTGGATGAGGAGTTTTAAAAATAATATTCCAACTTAAACCATAGTCCGAGGATGACAAAACATAACCCCAATATACATCAACAAATAATTTATTGCTTAATTTAATTAAAGAATTTGTATATCCTTTACATTCAGAACCGTCATCAGTATTATAAAACATATAAATGTTATCCCAAGTAACACCTTTGTCACGTGACAGAAATATACCGTAATAATAATCAGATATAAAAATATTATCTCCATCAACCAAAATCGATTTAATATTCAAATCATTTTTAATTTTTTCCATATACCAGTTCTCTCCGTTATTCGAGGATAAAAGCAAGGATTCACAAAACATACCATTGTTTAAACCTCTATTAACAATGCCTAAACAAAGGTATTTCAAATTATCATTAAATGAAAATAATTTTACACAATATGGATATTTTTTTGATTGGTCAGCAGGATCATACCTTCCAAAAATCAGACTTTGAATATCTCTCAAAGACGACCAATTAGCACCTAAATCAGAAGAATAATACATGCCGTTGTCATCACAAACACTTGCATAAAGTGTAGAATCAATTACAACTAATGATTGAATACACTCCAAACAAATACCATAATTATCCTGAGGAATGACAATTTTTTCCCATAATGCTTGCGAGTAACAAATATTACAAAAGACTATATATATTATAATGGAAATTATAAAGGAGGGTTTGTAAAAAGCGACAACGTTGTTTATTTTAAAATATTTCATTTTCGTGATTTTAATTAGAATAAAAAGATTATTTGATATTACTATATTTAAGCTATTTAATCTTCCTTAAAATATTTTGGTCCAATAAATTGCGAAGTATCAAAAACTTCCACCTTTACAAATTTGCCTTGTGAATTTCGCAACCTGCGGACATAACGAAACAATTCTGAATTATGATCTGTGTCAATTCGTATTAAAGATTCATCTTCAATTAAATAAGGTTTATTTCCTTTTAATTCATAGGTCCTATATGTCCAATAACCATTGCCAGAACTTGAACAATCATAAATTAATTTTTTCTTTTTATCAACTGATATTTCAAATAATGAAGAGTATTCTTTTGCATAGACATATTTGCCCTTATTTTTGTCATATAAGAAATAAAATCCGTAACAGGGACCGTGAGCACCACAGGTCTGCAAAATAAAAATGTCCATATAATCGTCAAAGTTGTAATAGTCAAAATGTATTTCTGTAAAAGTAACAGTATCATATGCCGTTCCTTTTCGAGGATAGACATCATGTGGACTTATTTTTTGAATCTGTCTTCCACTTGAAGAATCAAAAATACTTACAGATAGTAATGATTCCATGAAATCATAGGGCGTTTTATAATGAGGAATTATTTTTGCGGTAGGAATATTTTTGCCAATTTTTAAGTATCCAATTGTTGGAGAATTTCCATCCATGCAAGTTTCCGTATTGATTATTTCATAATCTTTTACTTTGATATTGGTGTCATTACTTTTTCTCAAAGTGTCAGATTTAATTATCAAAGAATCTTTAAAAACAACTGTATCTGAAATTAGTGCTGGTTTATTTTCTTTGCAAGATATTGTGAACAGCACAATTATAATAATGTAAAATATTAATAGTTTCATAATGTAATATTGATTTATTCAGTAAATTACTATCAAAAGATGCTTCCAATTAGTTTCTTTTTGCCGTTAAATTTTATTCTTAATTATTTTAAATATTATCAAACTCAATTTCTAACTATATTTTTAAAGACTATTTAAACAATATTCTCTGACTATCTTTAGACGCTAAAATATTAGTATAGAATATTACTTCTCGGATTTTATTAGCAAACCCTTTCTCGCTTTATACTTTCTGATAATCCAATATATTGCTAAAGCAATAACTATGACAGGAAATACCGAAATTGAAACTGTTACAAGAAATACAACTATTTTTGTTAATCCCGATAATCCGTTTTTAAACGCCTGTTTAAGCTCATATAAAATACCACCTTGCGCTATAGTGGGAGTTTTTAAAGTTTGTTCTTTGATATTTAAAGTGAGTGTAGAATAACTTGATTGTGCTTTCATCAGTTTAATTTTTCCATCAATACTTTCAATCTTTTGTCTTACAGATGCAAGCTTTTCTTCTATTTCGAATACATCTAATAACTTTGAAGATTTGTTGTTAAGCAGTTGAAGAATTCGATGCTCCAATTCTTTTTGTGTCTTTTCTCTTGCCACTAAATCAATGAATTCATCAGTAACATCAGTTGCTTGAACATTTAAATTTAATACTTTTCCAATTTTACTAACTTCAAATATTAACTCATCAAATATTTCAGAGGGAAATTTCATTACAATAGTACCTGATTTACTTTCATTTATACTTTGGGTAGTTTTATTATTTACAATATATCCATTGTATTTTTTCAAAATGGAAAAAATATTATTTCCATATTCATCATATTTGTCAACCTCAACATCTAATATTCCTGTCCTTATTATCAACCGCTGGTCTTTAACATCCGGTATTTTTTCATCTGCTTTTCTATTTGATTTTGAGGGCGATTCAATTTCCCTAGTAACAGGAGCATTACTTGAATATTCGAAATATTTTTCTGGAGATATTTGTTTCTGAACTAAGTTTTCTGGAGGTGTTTGGTTATTTGGTTTTGATGTTTCTATTACATTTACTTTGTCACCACACCCAAAACACATAAATATCACAAAAAGTGAAAAACTACAAAAAATAAGTATTGTTTTCATAATGATTGTATTAATTAAATTTACAATTTATTAAGTCATATTATTATAACGAACTATTACAATTGTTTAGTTTGCAAATCCAGCATTATCTATCCTTAAAATCGCAAAAAGCAACTCTAAAGAAATCAACTAGGTTTCCATACTCTTTTGCTTAAATATATTTGCCGTTAGATTTACCATATAAGAAATAATACCCAGCGCAAGGAACATGAGCACCACAATCCTGCAAAAGATAAATATCTATATATTCGTCAAGATTGTAATAATTAAAGTGTAATTCTGTAAAAGAAATAGGATTCTCACCCTTATTCATGTTTACTTGTATATCTGATGTACTTATCTTTTGTATCAATTTACTGGTTGAAGAATCAACAATATTTAGATACTCCAATCATACTTCCAAAATCATTGTTGTATCAAAATAGGTTTCAATTTTTACAGTTGGGATGTCACCGCTAATTTTTAAATAACCAATAATTGGGGATATAAGACGAGAATTATAAATACAAACATTAGTGTCAATTTTTACATAATCATTCAACTCTCTTTCCGGTTTAAAGTATTTTTCGGCAGATACACTTTTTATCGAATCAGAATCAAAACCATTGTCAGAACCAGATACATAGAATTTTTTGTTTTCTTTACAAGATAAACCAACCAACATTAAAAATATGAAGCCAGATAATATTGTTTTCATTAATTCAAATTTACATCGATATTATTAATTAATGTCAAAAGAAGATTTTATAGTTTTACATTTCTTAATTATCTTTTGGTGTAAATTAAGACCATTTTCCTTTTCACTGTTTATTATATAACCATAATTATTCCACATACTTTGAGGCTGATAATTTGATTTATACCCATAATCACCAATGTATTCCCCATATTTAATATAAGAATTAACCCAACTTAGAATCATTTTTTTAAATTCTATTAAATCCTTGTTCTTATTCTTTGCATCATAAGTATATCCATTTATACTGGATCTTAATGATATTAATCTTGGTAAATAAGTTAGCTTTGTGTAATCATATGTGTTTCTCTGACTCATTAATTGGAATTCATCTTGAATCTCATCAGCGGTTCTCAGGAGAAATTTGGCAAAATATAAATTTGTTTCTTTGTCTGCTTTTGCCCTTAAATATTCATCAATTTGTGGCTGCAACTCCACTATCTTATAATAGTATTCATCTGATTTATTAACTTGCTGAAAGAATGTGTTTGCATTTTCATAGTTGCTATTATTATATTCTAAAACGCCATTTATAAATGCAAGTTTGCTTTGTGATTGTGTGAAGTTATTATCATTTGATTTAATTTTTTTAAGGTCAATTAAAGCTAAGTTATATTCTTCAAAAGACAAATGGTCTAATGCCTTCTGATAAATCAATTTAGGATCAGTATCAATTTTTAAAATTAGTTCTTTCGCATCACTAAAGAACTCGTCATTACTATCAACCTTCATTAAACTAAAATACGCTTCCCTAATCTTATTTAACTCCAAAAAAGAGCCACCCTGAGCATAAAAATATTTAGATTTGTGTTTTTGGAATTGCAAACTTGTTGTATCAATAATGCCTAATTTGACTAATGCTATTGAATATTCTTTGTTTTTTAAGTTCCTTATCGCTTGACTGTAGTTAGTATTATAAATAGCAAAGTAATAAACTAAAGATGCTACAATAATAATTGAAGCACTTATGCTTATCATAATAATTTTCTTAGATATGTTTTGTCGGGGCTTGTGATTAATTCTGTTATTCGGTTTATATTCGTTTAAATATTTAATAGGCTCGCTTAAGTCATTCTTAACATGATCAGATGTTGAATTTCCAGGAATACTAAAATAGTCAATATTGGATTCGTTTGTGTTTTTGCTTTTTGTTTTCTTTATTATTGGAAGAACTGTCTTTTCGAAGAATTCGTAGTCATTTTCATAATAATATGTCATTAAAATTTTAAACCTATTTTCATCTGAGATGGCTATATTTTCCAGTTCAACGGCATTGTGAAACTTAATATTGCTTTGAATGCCCTTTATGTTTGCTTTCTTATCATCAAATTGCTGAGATTTATTGATTGTTTCATTTTCCTTAGTATTGGAAGAATTATAATCAGGAATGTTACCCAATTTCTTTTGTTCCATATAAAACGGGACTATAACCGAATTGAAGTAATCAGAATTATTCTCTTTATGATAAGCAGATAATTTTAAAAACTTTGTAAAATCAAGTTCTAATATTAATTCAAGTTCTTCTTTTGAGTATTTTTTATATTCCATAAAAGCTTGTTAAATGTTAAATTATCTGAATTAAGTATTTATAAAAATATATTTTCTATATACTGGTTCTACAAAAAAGTGATATTACCCATTTATTGTTCTTTTTCTTAAACTCTATGCAATAATCACCTAAGAATTCATATAAATCATTTTTTCTGACAAAACCATTTTTGTTGTTTGCCATTTGAATTTTACTCCATTCGTCACGAATAAAATTTACTATCTCAACAACTTCAAAATTTAGATAACCTTCTATATTTGAATTTTCATTAGGGCTAAAATAAACCGGGACTTTATCACCTATGGCTATACCGATACTAAATATATTTTGACTTAAGACACCATTTGTCAAATAAGAATATTTATCCCATATTTCTTCGGAAGGAAAATGAAATACATTTTGATAATTTGATTTACTCCCACCCCAGGATAATACTCTTTTATTTAAACTCCAAAAAACGCAATTTACATCACTTAGGTCATATACTGATTTAAATTCCCAAATACCTCTTCCATTTGATTCCGGACCGAGATCAATATCAAGATCAACGATAGAATAGATATAATTTTGATCGTAATTTTCTATTGCAGTTTTTAGCTTTTTTAAAAAAGAATTAAATGATTTATCATACTTCCCTTCAATGGGATAAGATTTCCCATAACCATTTAGATAATTTTGACCGTAACTAATCTGATAAATGAAATAAATAAGTATTAATAATACAATTTTTCGCATAATTACTGATTTAATTCTTAAAATAATCTTTCTCTTTGTATCTTTTTGTGGTTTTTATCCACTTCCCTTTCTTAAGCTTTTCTGTAGTTACAATAACAAATCCGTCTTGTTTTGAGTTGTCTGTATACAGGTTAGATATTATAGTTGGTTTGTTATCTACCACAATATATTCTGACTCCGAATGGAGGCAACAACCACTTTTTGAATATGTTTTTAGAGTTTGTTGGTTATAATTGTATTCAAACATACCTAAATTACCATACTGTGTCAAATTTGAGAAGTCTTCATTATATACAAATTTTGTATTTTCGGCTAAATATATTTTATAAGTATCAGAGCCATACCCACCATGCTGACCATCTTCCAAAGCAAAGTCTTTAATTCCATCAAAATTGAAATCATCATAATAAATATATTCTTGTGAATCAAATGGAATTTCGTTCGAATTAATTACTTTATCTTTGTTTAAAAATAATTTATCAAATCTATTCTTAATTATTTCTTCATTTGTATTACTATCATATATTGCAATCCAGCCATCATACCCATAGCTGTGTAACTTTTCAAAACACAATTTACCATAATAATTGGGGGAAATATTTTTGATGACATATATACTTTGTGCAGAACACAAACTTAGAGAAGACAAAATTAATAAAGTAATTACAAATGGTTTCATTTTTCAATAGAAATTTAAGTTTATAATATGTTTAAACTATTTAAATTGGTTCGACCGAATGAATTTGGCCGCATTTGGGGCATTGACCTGCACCGCCACTACAATAGCAACTGTGACACATATAAACGCCGCAACTTTTGCATTGGGCAAAGATTACCGCAAATACTTTACAGATTGGACAATAGATTGCAGTCATAATAAAATTCCTTTCTTTATTATTGATATGTTATTTAAAATTTTATAGTTCACTCTTTTATGGTGTACTATTTATTTTGCTAATGTTAGTTAAATACTGCTTTACTACCAACTTCCAAAAGTAAATGCCCTTTGTTGGTTATCCACTTCGCCTGTAATAGTATCTGTAAATACTATATTGAACGACACAGTATATGGCGACTTTTTATTCTTAAACATTTTTTCAAATTCAACTTTACTACTGCATAATGCTAATTGTATTTCGTAAACCCCCATTGAAACTTGCTTTGTTTTTACCGGGCCAGATATTCGTACATCTTTTTGCTTTATGTAATCCTCTCTTATAGATACTCTCCATCCATCTAATGATTGCAAACTTCTAAGACTTATATCCGGACCTCCTAAGGTGAAAGTTTCATAATTAAGCATTTGGATTTTATATTCAAAACGATCAAAAAAAGATTCTGTTAATGTATATACTTTTCCACGAAAGCAAATTGTAGTTGTGCTTGCGTCTGTCATAGGTTCTGTATATCCAACAAAAGGAAAATGTTCCCTTTCTATAAGACTATCAATTAATGATTTTAAACTATCTGCATATATCTTTTTTCCAATAGTAGTTTCATCAACAATTTTCTTTTGCTCTAAAATGAAAATTAAAACTGCAATTAATATAAACAGTAAAGATATTATGCTTTTATATAGAACATGATAGTTTAATGTTTTTTTCATTCTTACCAACCACCAAAAGTGAATGTTCTCTGCTGGCTTACTACTTTCCCCGAGATTTTATCTGTAGTTACAACATTGAACGATACACTATATGGCGCTTCTTTATTGTCAAACATCCTGTCAAATTGGTCTTTGCTGTTGCATAAAGCTAATTGTATATCATAAATCCCCTTAGCAACTTGTTTGGATTTTACCGAACCTGATATCTTTACATCAATTTGGTCAATAAAATCATCATCTATAGTTACTCTCCATCCAATCACTGATTGCAGACTTCTAAGACTTGCCTCTGAATTACCAGCACCGAATGATTGGAAATTAAGCTTTTGTGTTTGGTTCTGTAGCGTTTCAACACTTTTACTACTGTTACCACAAACATATTTTACTGTTGATTGTCCTTTTAATTGATATGCACCTGGACTATTTGCAGGTATTGTTTGGATTAAGTTATTATCCGCATATATTTGCAATGGTTCACTATTATTGTTCTTTATAGTATTGTTAGTGAACTGTGTTGGCTGAACTATCTTTAACTCAAACTGTCTTTCTTCTTTTGGTACTGGAATGGGTTCATTACTTTCTGTTTTCTGTATATCACTTTTATTCATTATCACCTGTCCATCTGTTAATCTCACCATACCTCTAATATCTACAATAGGCTGCATCTTATAATCGAGATTTCTAATAGCATCAAATTCAACTCTGGGAACCAAACCCATCGATTCAAGAGAATCTATATAAGCTTTTAAACTATCGGAATATGTTTTAGGAACAGCTTTATCTGAAGCTAAAACTTTTGTAAGATCTAAATCTGCACCTTTCATAGTAAGAACAACTATGACAAATATGTACAGAACCTGATAAATGATGAATTTAACATCTTTTGCCGGTTTACTCATTTTATTATAAATTAATTTATTAAAAAGTATTTATTCTAAATTAATTGAGGAAATAAAAAAAGGACGCAACTAACATTACGCCCTGCACTGAGGTACTGGTATACCCAAACAGAAGACATAAGAAAGCGCGCCCTATATCAGGACGCAACATTCTTGCTTGTTCTCTGTTTTAAAAATTACCAGTTTTCAGTACAGAACATAGCAAAAAGCTACGTGAAAATCTTATTTATAAAGAACGATTACAAATCGAGACAAACGTTATTCATTATTAATCAAATATAATACCAATAGTATCTCTTTAAAACACAAAAAGGTTAAAGATTAAAATAGCAATTCCTTGAATCAATATTTTAACCCCCAACCCTAATTTGTTTTATTTAGATATACAACTTATAGTAAGTTAGAACAAAAGTATTCAAAATACAATATATTTTTAAAGGAAGATATTCTTTCGCAATAACGGAGAATAGAATAGTGTTTTTGGCGGGAAAAGGAATCAATATTTTGGATAAACAACTGAATCGCAAAATCAAAGAATAAAATAGTGAATATAGTGAGATGAAATAGAAAAGATTAGTTGGAATTCAGCTTTCGCAAAAACAGAAAATGAAATAGTGTTAATAATGAGAGGAAAACCAAAACTATTAGACGAAAAGCGGCTTTCGCAAAAACGGATAATTAAATAGTGTTAATAGTGAGAGATAATTCAGAACGATTACTTGGAAAACAGCTTTCGCAAAAACGGATAATTAAATAGTGTTAATAGTGAGGAGAAATCCAAAACAATTAGATGGAAAGCAACTTTCGCAAAAACGAGAAATTAAATAACGTTAATATTGAGGAATAGAAGAAATAAGAGATAAAAGAATTATGGCATATCAGAAAGATACTTTTCTTAGATATATAATAAGTTTTTACAATTGAGGAGCATTTTAATATTACCCTATAAAAAGGAGTAAAATTCGATGGGGAAATTATTTAAGAACGTGCTCGGTGATCCTTCGGGAGCCGTGGGAAAGGTCGTCTTCAAAGAGAGAGGCGGCAATATCTATATTGGCGTGAGGCCTAAGCCTTATATGCCAGGTAATGGTACAGATGCAGTTAGCAGAAGAATGAAATTCGGTTTGACCGGAAAACTTTCGACTGCAATTAATTCGATTGATAAGCTGAAGATTGTTTGGGACAAGGCAACACCAAGCAATATTACACCTTACAATGGAATATTTAAGGCGAATTACCAGAATGTTACACCAACTGATGTGTCGAATACTATGCTGATGGCACCAGGTGTGGGATTCAAGATAACGACATCGAGTGCTGAGGTGACAAACACCGATGTTTCTGTTACTTTGAATGCACTTGGGACAGACACTGAGATAGATACTATGGTGGAGACAACTATGGTGATGGCAGTGGTGGTTTACTGCAAGGGGGTTCTTGACCCGAACTTCAAGGAGAATTATTTCATTGCGATGAAGTCGAGTCCAATGAATATTAACCTTGTTAACCCACTGACTTTTTCGGTTACGCTTAGCGGAACTGAGAGTCAGATGTTCGACAAGTATTCAACGCACAAGGGGTTCATAACCTTCGTGACGCTTGATGACCTTGGTAATCCAGTCAGGTTTTCGAACACTGTTGTTCATTGATTGGATTTACAATTAATTGGAGAGATTGAGCTGTGCAGTGCTGAAGAGGTGCTGCACAGTTTTTTTATTAAGAGCAGTGAGGGAGTTAGAAAGTGAATAAGTAAGGAGGTGAAAAAATTAGTGATTTAGAGATTCATAAAACATATTAGCTATAGAGTTTAAGCGAATAAAAACATTTTGATAATATGATTATTGCGAAAATATAAACCGTTAAAACGGTTAGCATAATATCTATTCTTTTTCCCACGGATAAATCCGTGGGCTAGATTTAGCAATTTTTATTAGGGGAAGTTTTCCATAAAATATCAAAATACAACCCTTTTAGTTATTATAAAGATCTTTTGTTTACACTATAGAGTGGGATTTTCCTTGACTAGTGCCAATATTTACTATATATTACCACTATATAATAGATTATGACCAAAGAAAAGGAGATTGAAAAGTTCATTAAGGAATACACTAAATGTATTTCAGACCATAATTTATATTTCCTAAAACGTTCACAAGACGGCATTCTTGAATTAGGGTTAACAGTTGATATCGCAAAAGAAATTGTCCAAAGTTTAAAAAAAACTGATTATGTATCAGGCCCAGAAGAGGATATAGATTTCAAACAATTTAACGTTTGGGTATTTGGGGTGTCAATAGAGAATCAATCGTACGAAATTTACATAAAACTTAGTGATAGGAAAGATAATCAGAGACCCGTATGTATTTCTTTTCATAGGGCAAAAAAGAGTATGGTTTATCCATTTAAAAAATGAAAACGCAGAATAACAAAAATATAACTAAAATGAAAATTCCAAATTTATGTCCATTATGCAATGGTCCATTAAGTTTAATTACCGGAAAACCTAAAGATATAACATTTAGAAAAGAAAACTTTAAGGTTTTTGAAAGTTATTATAAATGTGATAGCTGTGGTGAAGAATTAATAGACAATACACTTGGTGATAAGAACATACATCAAGTATATAATCAATATAGGGAGAAGTATAAAATTCTTTTTCCAAGTGAAATTACTTCGCTTCGAAATAAATACGGTCTAACTAAAAACAAAATGTCATTAGCTTTGGGATGGGGAGAGAATACTTATTCAAATTACGAAAAGGGAGCTATTCCAAATGAGTCTCACAATTCAATATTAAGATTAATAGAAGACCCAATACAATTCCTAAAACTTATAGAATATAGAGAGGATTTATTTAGCAAATCAGAATTAAAAGAAATAGAAAAAGTAGCCGATAAGCAACATAACAACAATACTTTGTCCAAATGGATTGAAGAACTATGGCCAAAAAGAGTTGGGAGTGATACCGGGTATGTAAAACCAAACTTCGAGAAATTCATAAACATTATTCTATTTTTTGCCTCAAAAGAAAAACCATACAAAACCAAACTAAACAAATTACTATTCTACGTGGATTTTGAATTTTACAAAAATTACATACAATCAATTACCGGATGCAGGTATGTTGCTATAAAATACGGACCTGTCCCAAATGATTATGACGCAATATACAGTTGGCTATTTATGAAAAAGTATATTGATATCAAAGAAAATTTAGAGGAATGTGGTGTTACAGAAAAAATTACAAATATAAGAGAACCAGATATGAATCTCTTTAACGAAAAAGAAATTAATATTATTGAGAAAATATACCATAAATTTAAAAACTACAAACCAAGCGAAATCAGTAAATATTCTCACAAAGAGATTGGATGGATAGAAAACAAAGATAGTAATGGAATAATTGATTATCAAAAATACGCTATTTTCTTGCAAGATTGATTTATTCGGACTGATTACAAAGAGTATTAATATATCTATAATTATAGTTATTAAGTTAATCGGAATTTCTCAAGGAAGGAGGAATATTTGTCTTTTAAAGCGGGATATTGTTCTTCCCAGATTTTAACTATTGTATCGTATTTTTCCTTTAGCAATATTCTTTTTCCCATTATGAATGTACGTTCGAGGGGAGATATATTTCTTTTAAAGCTAAGAAGACTGTCGTCGTTTGAATTGGTGACGCCACCGCCTATCATACAGTATTGAAAACCTTTTACCTGAAACTTATTGAATGTAAAGTCGAGCAGGATTTTGCTGTACCAGTTTGAATTGGCATCGGATGTGTCCCTGCAGCTGTGATAATAGTAAGCCGTGTGTTTATCAAATACAAAGACTACGGCGGCTTTCATTTCGCCATTATCTTCTACGTAATGAAGACTTCCGTAATTTTTCAGAAGACTCAGAAGATTATCGAAATACTCTTCAGTGAATAAATAGTATGAGTCAGCATTCTTTTCAATCATCTGTTTTTGATACAGCTTTCTGAACTTAGAGACGGATTCCTCCGTGATATCGCATTTTATTCTTTCTGTAATTCCGCTGTATCTGCGGATTTCTTTCCTGTACTTTGTTTTATAATTTTCTCTGAAATCTTCATGAGCTTTCAGGTCGAGAAGAACGTATTTCTTAACACCTATGAATTCGTGCAACTTAATATCGGTAAGATTCAGATGGTTTTCAAGAACAGGGTTAAAGCGAATTAATTCGCACAGAAAGTTTTGTTCTGCACAATATTTCTGGAATTGTTTATAAGATGCTTTTATAAAATCTTTATCTTCATTAACGAATAAGGGACCTGTATAACCGAATACAGATTTAATGTCATAGACGGGTTCTTCAAGGACAACATCTCCGACTGACTTTGTTTCTGTTACAAGATACGGGTAATAGAAGATGCTTCCGTCGGATTCATAGCAGAAGAGTTCGGCTTTACCGTCGCCGTTGATCTCGAAGAGCTTATGGTATACAGGAGAATAACTTATATGACGGAATTCTTCGGGAAGAGAATTATAGACTGACTCCCATTCGTTAATGTTATCGATATTGTATACCTTGTATGACATGGAGTAAAATAGTACAATTCGGAAAAAGTAAAACGCTATAAATTATTCACAGTAAGGAACGCCTTCCCAAGCTGGAGCTTGTGGAAGGAGGGTACAATTCGGAAAAAGTAAAACGCTATAAATTATTCACAGTAATGAACGCCTTCCCAAGCTGGAGAAGCTGAGTACATTAGTGACAAGATAAAAGGAAACAATAAACCGTTAAAACGGTTAATAATTGGAGTATATATCTTATCCCCACGGATGAATCCGTGGGCTGTATTTGTTTTCACACAGGCGGCAGAGCTTGTGGAAGGAGGGACTGTTTTCTGTCAGCTGTATTTGTTTTCACACAGGCGGCAGAGCTTGTGGAAGGAGGGACTATTTTCTGTCAAAAATGCTAAAAATTAATACAGTATAATTTTCAGGACTTCTTTGACTGCAAATTTGTCGAATACCTTTTCACCGATTTTGCATTCTCCGCAGTTTCCTTTTACACAATAGAAATTATGCAGATGGATGAGACCCTGCGATTCGCATATATTTGCGGGCTTGACATCAAGCTGCTTTATCATTACATCAAGAACATTATTTATACTTTTATCTTTAGTTGTCAGATATGCTTTTTTTACCTTTATGAAGAGTTCTTCGTCGCTGAACTCTTTTGAGTACAAATACATAAGAGGAATCACAACGTTTATTATTATATCGGTAACTCTTGACTTCCCTATTACACTGTTTTCCTTTTTTGATTTCTTGCCGAAATCGTAATGATGCTTCCAGAAATCAGAAAAATCTATCTCCAGAAATAAAGAAGTCAGGTCTTTAAAAACATTGTTACTGTTCTTAAAGCAAAAGACTATTCTTTTAAGAAGGTCCGATTTAATGATTTCAAGCATAAATGCAGAAGCGTATGCAATCCTTAAAGTCGGGAAATTTAAAGGTCTCAGACGGAAGAAATGCCACTCTGCCTTATTCATAGAGTCGGATTTCAAAAGAGGCTGAAGTTCATTCCATCGTTTTATTAAGTCTGTCTGATATTCATCTTTGGTTTCACAAAGAAACCCTGCAGTGCCAAACAGTATGGCATCGGCATCGAGTATATTAACTACATGTTTTTTAGTTTTCTTTAAATCTATCAGTTTAGACAAATTCAGAAACTGTGTTTTATTCTTTGAAAAACCGAGTGCTTCGAATGTAAACTCAAGAAATATTTTTTCCCATACATCTTTTTTAGATGATATGTGTAAATCTTCAGAAAGAATATTTTTCCGTGATTTGATTCTGCCCGCCCTGTAAATGAGACGAGCCATTCCAACATCCTTTATCCACTCCCGTTTGATTTCGGTGCTTACTTCGTTATTGCTTTCATAGCAAGGCAGTTTGAACTTAGGAGAAGGATTGTTGATAATATCTTTCCATACATCATGTATCGACGAAACAAGAAATTTTGATAAGATTACAGTATGTATTTCCCTGTTGCTTAAAGATAATGATGAGCCGGAAAACTCGTCATCCCAGAATGCTACGTGGAGAATCACTTTATTGTATTTAGCATCTTTCCTATGCTTATGAACATTCCAGTCATTTACTGTTTGATGTATTTCGACATCACCAGAATAAATAACATCGTCTATCTTAATTAACGCGTCTGAGAAATCAGCACCTGAATCTGTGTTGGGGATTCCGTAATTAATAACATTAACGAATCTTCCATCGGTCGTTTTAAGGTCATTGTAATACGACGCATTCAACCAAATGCGGGAAATGAAGTTCTCATTTAGGGTGAGTTTTTTCATTAATAGTTTTGAATTATTTCCTTAAATTACATAAAATATTACTTTAAATAAATTAACTAAAAAAATGTTAAAAAACGGATTAAATTTATTGTTTGTAGCTTTAATTGTAGTTATGATTGCATCCTGCGGAAAACAGGAAAAAGAACTAAAGACTGAAGAAGAGTATTTAACGAGTGCAAAGAGTTTGTACGACAGCGGACTGGTGAAAAACGACAATGAACTTTTCAATCAGTCTATTAAGAAATACCAGGAATTTGTTTCCAAATTCCCGAAATCAGAAAAAGTTCTTTTTGCTTATAACCAGATTGCAGGGATAAACTTTGATAATTTAAAGAATTACCCTGAAGCAATTAACACTTATAAAATCGTTGTCGACAAGTATCCTGACAAGAAGGAAGCCAAACAATCATTGTTCATGATTGCGTTTATTTATGATGAAACGATGAAGGACAAAGAAAACGCAAAGATTTATTACAAGAAGTTCATTGAAAAATATCCGACAGATACCGATGCCAATGACAAGATGACTGAATCTGCAAAAAGGATGCTGGAAGTTCTTGAATCTGGTAAATCGATAGAAGAATTAATTCTCCAGAACTCAGACAACAAGACATCTGAAACAAAGACTGATACCAAGCAGGATTCAAAGAAGGAAGAGAAGAAGACCGAGGTGAAGAAAACGCAGACAATCGATGACGGTAATGTTGACAGAGCACCAGAGCAAAAGAAGAAATAATTAAACCGATTTTATATTGCCGTTTCGTTTTATTAAGCGGAACGGCATTTTTTATATACTATTATTAACGTGGAAAGCAAAACCGAATACACTAAATATCTTAACCCGTCCGCACTTTCAAAATTATCCAATCTTGAACTTAAGGCTAAATTTGTTGTCGAAGGTTTTATGACGGGGCTTCACAAGTCTCCATATCACGGGTTCAGTGTTGAGTTTGCCGAACACAGGCAGTATATGCCGGGAGATGACCTTAAGCATCTTGACTGGAAAGTATTCGCAAGAACGGACAAATACTTTATAAAACAATACGAAGAAGAAACAAACCTGAAGGCATACATCCTTCTTGACATAAGCAAGTCCATGGATTTTTCATATTCAAAGATGAGTAAATCCACAGGAATAAAAGGGTTATTCAACAGGAATACAAAGACAGAGGACGGCATTACAAAACTTGAATACGGTTCTTACGTAGCCGCCTCACTTGCATACTTAATGCTGCTGCAGCGTGACGCAGTATCCCTGACGACCTATGACACAAACATAAGGAAATTCATTCCTGCCAAGTCAACGAAGGCTAACCTGAAGCTTATACTTAAAGAACTTACAAACATTAAATCGAGTGAAGCGACAGGAACCGCAAACTGTCTGAACGTGATTGCCGATAAGATTAAACGCAGGGGAATTATAATTATAATCAGTGATTTATTCGATAACCACGAGGAAGTGATGAAATCTTTAAGGCATTTCAGGTATGACAAAAACGAAGTTATTCTGTTTCAGATATTAGACCCGGTTGAAATGTCATTCCTTGATTCAAACCCTGTAAGACTAATAGACTCGGAAACAAAGGAAGAAATATTCTCACAGCCTTTTGACATTAAGAAGGAATACTCGGATATTATGAAAAAGTTTACAGATAAATACAAATCAGAATGTATGAAGAACAACATTGATTACGTTCTGCTTACTACCGATACACCATTCGATACAGCACTTTTGAAATACCTCAACAAACGAAAGAAAAGTTTTTAATACCTGATTCTGTTTCTGTCATCATACATAGGTGTTGTAAGGCGGTAATCGCCGAACCCTGTATAGTCGACAAAAATATACTGCCTGTTAATATCGTAATACGTCCAGATTTCATAAGGTTTGGAATCAGCTTCAAAGGGATGTCTGTCGATTACGCTGGGGCTGCCGTTAATAACGAACACCATTCCCATATCTGTTTTCCAGCCCTCAACATAATGAGAGTATCTTTCATTGGCAATTTTTATCCTGTTATAGTATTCTATCATCAACTCATTTTTAGCAGTTCTTGGTGACGGGTCAACGCTCTTCCAGAACTTCATAAACCTTTTCAGTTTCTCTTCGCTGGTTTTAGCATTATTAATATAATCCAGTTCGCTGGATTTCGCTATATACTGGAGTTGATTGACAGCATTATCAAGATCTTTAAGGGTAATGGGTACATCACCCCACTTACAGGAAAACTTTCTTTCTGTTATTTTTCTGGTACCGTCATATACTTCAAGTCTTAAATTACCGATATTATATTTATCAGTGTATAATTTCTCTATAACAGAATTGCTGCCTGTTTTAAGGTTCACATTAATTAATGAATCGAAAACTGTTTTTTCCTTTTCATCAATCACCTTAATGTTTAACTGTTTATTCAGAATTTCATTTTCGTCTCGGTTCCATACTTCAGCAAAAATATAAAAACCATCCAGTGTTCCTACATTACCGTTAATAACAGGAGTGATTTCTTTCTCTCCTCTGGAATCAAGCTGGTAATTCGACAGAAGCATAATATCGGAGCTGATTACCCTGTCTGTTACAGGATTCTTCACGGCAAAGGAGGTTTCCTTTGTATACTCAGCATTGGTATTCCTGTCCTTTAAGATGAAAAACAGTTTATAAGAGTCCGGTTTCAGAAAATAACTTTTATAACTGGAAACAGACTTCTCGGCAAGATTTTTTTGTTCAGTTTTAGTGTTGGTTACTTTATCGTCATAAGTATGGGATATTACCTGATCGCCTGCAGAATTCTTAATCTGTAGTGTAAGACTTAAAGAGGACTCGTAGTTGTCGCCTGTACTTACTTTTTTGAACGAAATGTTTTCAAGAGGAATCTCCACATATAAATCCAGTCTGCCGACAGCAGAATCAAGAGGATAGAAAACCAGGGGCTCGATATAAAAGTATTCTTTCCCTGCGTTTAAATTTGTCAGTGTTTTGTCTTTTACCTGTGCCTTCAGAGAAAATGCAAGAGCAAGCAGCAAAACCAATGTCAGGATTCCCTTTTTCATTTTTCTGTATTAATTAATTTAAACAATTTCCCCAAACAAATCAAATTCCTCATAGTCGTATATCTTCACTTCGTAAAACTCTCCGGTCTTTAATTTTGATTTACTCTGTATGTATACTTCCTGGTCAATCTCAGGGGCGTCCTTATACGTTCTTCCGATAAAATAACCAGCATCATTCCTGTCAACAATTACTTTACAGACTCTGTTAAGCATTTCACTGTTAAGTTCTTCGGATACTTTTTTCTGCGCATCGAGTATTCTCTTTTGCCTGATGTTTTTCTCTTTCTGGGATATGCTGTCTTTCAAACTTCCCGCATGAGTATCTTCTTCGTGAGAATAAGTAAAGACTCCGAGTCTGTCAAACTTAAAATCTTTCACAAATTCCAGCAGTTCTTTAAAATCTTCTTCGGTTTCTCCCGGATGGCCAACCAGCAAAGTAGTTCTGATTGCTATATCGCTTACTTTATCGCGTAACTTCTCAAGTATTTTAATCTGATTGCTTTTCGTAGTACCTCTGCGCATTATTTTTAACATATTATCCGATATATGCTGAACCGGTATATCCACATACTTACAAATTTTTTCATTATCCCTGATAACATCAAACAATTCCTCGGGAAACCTTGAAGGATATGCATACATGAGCCTTATCCACTCAACACCGTTTACTTTGGAAATTTCATCGAGTACTTTTGCAACTTCTCTTTTCCTGTTTAAATCCAGCCCCCAGAAAGTAGTATCCTGGCCTATTACAACAATTTCTTTTACCCCTTTATCTGCAAGTTTCTTTGTTTCGTCAATGATTTCATTCAGCGGTTTTGACACATGTCCGCCGCGCATTATAGGAATAGAGCAGAACGCACAGGGATTATCGCAACCATCACTTATCTTTAAATACGCATAATGATTCGGAGTTGTTAAGCTGCGCTCTCCGATTAAATTCTTTTTGTAATCAACACCAAGAGAATTGAGTATATCATAAATTGTTTTAGGTCTGCTTGTAGCACCGAAATATTTATCTACCTCAGGGATTTCCTTCTTTAAATCTTCCATATACCTGTCAGACAGGCACCCTGCAACGAAAACATTCTTCAGTTTTCCCTGATCTTTATTTTCTACGGCAGCCAGAATCGTATTAATCGACTCTTCTTTAGCAGACTGAATAAATCCGCAGGTATTTATTATAACCGTATCGGCCTTTTTCTCATCCTCGACTATTTCAATATTACCTGCTTTCAGCTGAGCCATAATATGTTCAGAATCAACAAGGTTTTTGGAACAACCGAGTGTAATTATCTTAACTTTGTCTTTTTTAATCTTCATTTATGTTAATTTACCTGTATTATCTTAAACAAAAAACGAATAAAGTCGTTACCGATTATCACTAATCATTTTTAAGGGAAAGATTTAACAATTGAATTGCAGACATGAAATTTTCAGAGTGCGGGTTTTGTCGACAAATGAGTGGATAGTTAAATACTGTATTAACAGCGTTAAGAAGTTTCCTGGATTTATGTGTTTATAGTTTATCATATTAATAAAAGTTAATATTCATTATATTATCCTCACAAGAAAAAATCACAATGAGCAAATCCAAGACCGAGAAATTAAAATCTGCCCCGAACACAGAGAGCGACGAACTTGTTACGGTTCAGAATGAGTTAAAAAGAACATACGAGAATTTTCTGGATTTGTTTGATAATGCACCAATCGGATACATCACACTGGATAAATCAGGTACAATAAAAGCAGTTAATAAATTTACATATCAGATATTTAAGTTAAACAAGTATGAACTCATAGGAAAATCCTTCTCCTTATTTCTCACCAAGGAAAGCATGAATCCATACTTCGACGCACTGAAAAAATCGGCGGAACCTGACAACACTCAGAACTGCAGAATAAAACTTCAAAACCATTCAGGTGAGTTCGTTTATGCTAACCTTACAATCAAAAGTGATTCAGACGAAGAAAAGAACATAAAAGAGAGTAAAATTGCAATCATAAACATAACAGAACAAAAAGCCGCAGAAGAAAAAACATTAAAGGTTCAAAGGGATTTTGAAGAAAGGTTAAGTGTAATAACAAGCGAAGCAGAAGAAAATAACAGGTTACTGACGGACCAGAGAGACAAGGCCGAAGAAATGAACAGGGTAAAGTCACTGTTCCTTTCTAACATGAGTCATGAACTCAGAACACCGATGGTTGGGATACTGGGTTTTTCAGAAGTAATAATGGCTGAGGCAAAAGACCCGGACATAAAGGAAATGGCTTCACTTATACACAGCGGCGGTACAAGACTCTTGGAAACCTTAAACCTGATATTAGATTTCTCCAAAGTAGAGTCAGAGAAAATAAACCTGAATTACGAGAACACAAATGTGAATGAAATTGTAAATGATGTAGTTAACATTTTTTCAGAAACAGTTCAGAAGAAGAATCTTAAAATAGAATATAAATCAGACGACAAAGGAATATATGCAGACGTCGACCCAAGACTATTCAGGCAGATAATAAACAACCTGATTAACAATGCGGTAAAATTCACGAACGACGGCTCCGTAGAAATTTTGATGTATACAGACAATAACAACCTGATACTTAAAGTAAAAGATACAGGTGTCGGCATCGAAAAGGAAAGGATTAATTTGTTGTTCGAAGAGTTTCGGCAGACAGGTGTATATGCAAACCGTCAGTTCAGCGGAACGGGTCTTGGCCTTACTCTTACGAAAAGGTTTATCGAATTAATGGACGGAACAATCAGGGTTAAAAGCGAGATAAACAAAGGCACTGAATTTATAGTGGAATTACCTCTTGAACCAAAAGAACAGACAGAACATTCATTGGGCGAGATATTCACAGGGATGAGAGCTTTGATTGTTGAAGATGATGAGATATCATATTCACTGCTCAAGAATATAATTAATGATTTATGCGAAGCCGACATTGCAACGAATATGGAAGATGCTTTAAACAAAGCCTCTGAACATCTCTATGATTTTATAATAATGGATATTAACCTCGGCGGCGAAGATACGGGTATAGACGTAACGAGAGAAATAAGAACAATAAAAAACTACGACAGAGTACCTATCATTGCCGTTACCGCTTATGCAATGAAAGGCGACAAGAATTTCTTTATAAACAGCGGTCTTGATGCTTATGTTTCAAAGCCATTCACAAGAAGTGAATTAATTGAAACGATTAAGAGAAGCATAGAGAATCCTGACAGATAATTACTTACCCTTGAAATCCGGATGTCTTTTCTCTAAAAAGGAATTTATTCCTTCCTTATAATCATCACTGCAGTAAACTTTTCTTCTTAACGATTCAATATGTTCAAATGCATTCGGTGTTATCGGATGCGCATTTGTAAGAATCCTGAACTGTTCCTTGATAACACTGATTGACAACGGCGAGTTATGTGATATTTTCTCTGCAAGTTTAAAAGTAAACTCTTCAATTTTATCATTCTCAACGATGTGATTAACTATACCGAAGTGAAGTGCTGCCTCGGAATCGATTGGCGAACCGGTAAAGAACATTTCTTTTGCATGACTCAGTCCAAGACGGTTAATGAAATGAAGAATTCCGCTTGCATTATACGGTACACCAATCTTTGCAGGAGTAATTGCAAAAGTACAGTCGGGAGAACCTATAACCATATCACAGGTAATTGCCATATCACAGGCACCGCCCCAGACGCTTCCCTCAACCATTGCAATAACAGGTGCGGGAAAAACCTGAATGGCATTAAGTGCACGTTCAAGAGGTTTCTCCTGGCCGAGCGGGTCTATTCCGTTCAATGGAAGTTCAGCAATGTCGTGTCCAGAAGACCAGACTTTAGCATTCTTTTCCGCCCTTATAATTACGGCACGAACTTTTTGTTTTTCAAAATCCTGCAACGATGAAATAATCAGGTTCAGCATTACTGAAGTAAGTGAATTTTTCTTTTCGGGATTGTTTAAAGTTAAAATCCCTGTCTGGTTCTTTACTTCTGTGAGGATGAGGTTAGAAGTTTCCATAATATTATATGAGTTTATAAATCGTCTTTAAGACTTTTTAAGAGGTTAAGTGCTTCTAATGGAGAAATTGTGTTTATATCTATATCTTTAAGTTTGTTTTTTAAGACAGTGTCTTTTGTGACCTCGAAAAGACTTATCTGGATATCATCTTTATGTGTCTTGCGCTGCTTTTTATCCTCGAATGACTTCAGGATTTCCTTGGCACGTTTAGTAACGGTTTCGGGAAGACCTGCCATCTGTGCAACCTGTATTCCGTAACTATGGTCTGCAGTGCCTTCGGTGATTTTCCTGAGGAATATAACTTTGTCGCCATATTCACGGACTTCAACTCTGTAGTTTTTAATCCTGTCATAGTTATCGGCAAGAGAATTAAGTTCGTGGTAGTGAGTAGCGAATAAAGTCTTTGCTCTGATGTTTGGGTTCTCGTGAAGATATTCAGTAATAGCCCAGGCGATAGAAATACCGTCATATGTGCTGGTACCTCTGCCGATTTCATCTAGCAGCAACAGACTTTTGCAGGTAGCATTATTCAGTATGTTAGCGGCTTCGTGCATTTCGACGAGGAATGTACTCTCACCTTTTGCGATATTATCGGAAGCGCCGACCCTTGTGAATATTTTATCGACAATACCAATCTTAGCGGACTTTGCAGGAACGAAGCAACCAATCTGTGCGAGCAGGACAATCAATCCTGTCTGACGCAGATAACTTGACTTACCGCTCATATTAGGACCAGTAAGGATAAGAATCTGATTATCGGTAGTATCAACGATAGTGTCGTTAGGGATGTATTTTTCGCCTGCTGATAATAATCTTTCGATTACAGGGTGTCTACCTTCAATTATTTCGAGTTCTTCGCTTTCATTAATTTCGGGTAATACATAATTGTATGCTTCGGATATTTCAGCAAAACTTAACAGAGAATCCAGGGTTGCGATTATAGATGCATTCTTCTGAATGTCGTCTGTAAATTTAAGAATAAACTCCCTAAGCTGAAGGAAGATTTTATTCTCGATAATAATTATCTTTTCTTCTGCGTTAAAGATTTTATCTTCATATACTTTTAATTCCTCAGTAATATACCTCTCGGAATTAACGAGGGTTTGTTTCCTGATATAATCCGGTGGAACCTTATCAATATTGGCTTTTGTGATATCGATGTAATAACCGAAGACTTTATTGTAGTCAACTTTCAGTGAACTGATACCTGTGCTTTTTCTTTCTTTACTCTGATAGTTCTCTATCCACGTCTTACCGTTTATATGAATTTCCTTAAGTTCGTCAAGTTCGGAATCGTAACCTTTATTTATAATCCCGTATTTATCGGTACCGGAGAGATAATTTTCATTAACTATTTTTCCAATCTCGTTTATCAGTTCCTGAATAACGACGAGTCCGTTTTTGAGAGCCGTAATAGAGTTGGATTCGAAACCATCAAGAAGTTTCTTAATCTCTGAAACATTCTTAAGGGAAATCTTTAACTGAAGAATGTCTCTTGGCACAGCTTTACCTGTTGCCACTTTTGAGAGCAGACGTTCCAAGTCGGCGATGGAGTTTAATATTTCCACCAGTGACTTTCTCGGACCTTTTTTATCGAAGAAATCTTTAACAGCATCGAGTCTTTTATCAATCTGATCTTTCTTCTTCAAAGGACGGGACACCCATTTCTTTAAAAGTCTGCCTCCCATTGCAGTCTGAGTCCTGTCGAGTATAGATATTAAAGTCCCCTCCCTGCTGCCTTCAGTGATTGAAGCAGTGATTTCAAGATTGCGCTTTGTGGAAGGGTCGAGAATTATATAATCAGTGTAGTTGTACAGATAGATTTTCTTAATATGCTCAAGTTTACTCTTCTGTGTTTCGTTCAGGTAGTTAATAATACAGCCTGCAGAAACGAGACCTTCCTTTAAGTCTTCTATTCCGAAACCTTTTAAAGACTGAGTACCGAACTGATTAGTAAGGAGTTCCTTTGCATAATCAAGATTAAACACCCAGTCATCAACTTTCGTTATTGAATACTTAGGCGGCTCACCGTCATACATAGGTCCTTCGTTTATATCGAGCAGTTTGAATATTGTCTCCCTGCTTTTCTTAGGAATAAGAATTTCGGCTGGGTTAATAGATTCTATCTGAGAGAGTAAATTATTCTTATGAATTTCAGATGTAGCAAACTCGCCAGTAGTAGCATCGCAGAAAGAGAATCCGCAGACATCATCTTTTATGTATACAGCGGCGAGAAAATTATTTGATTTATGGTTAAGAAGTTTATCCGAGAAATTTGCACCTGGGGTAACAACCTCAACGACGTCGCGTTTAACTATGCCTTTGGCAAACTTAGGGTCTTCAAGTTGTTCGCAGACTGCAACCCGGTAACCCGCCTTTACGAGTTTAGGCAGATAATTATCGAGTGCGTGGTGAGGGAATCCTGCGAGAGGAACATCTCCGCTTGAACGTTTAGTGAGAGTAATACCGAGAACTTTGGAAGTAAGAATCGCATCGTTTTCAAACGTCTCGAAGAAATCTCCCATACGGAAAAGCAATATCATATCAGGATACTTTTCCTTTACCTTGCGGTATTGCATCATTAACGGAGTTTCTTCGCGTTTCATAACTGATTAAAAATGAATCATTTTATCCTTCAGGTATTTATTTAAAAGCTCTCTGCCTCTGAAGATATGAGCTTTTACGGTACCCAGAGGAATATTTAGTTTTTGAGCTATCTCTTCGTATTCCATCTCATCCTGATGTCTTAAGATAATAACAGTTTTATATTTATCGGGTAAACTTGCAACAGCATCCTCGAGGATTTTCTTCCTTTCTGCATCGAGAATGTTTCTGTCGGGTTTATAATCGTTATCAGGAATCTCAAACCGGAGGTCATCATCCTCGGAATCGATTTCCTTATCGATAGATATAGTATTTAATTTCTTTTTCCTTAAATAATCTATACAATTATTAGATGCGATTTTATAGAGCCAGGTAGAGAATGCAAACTGATGGTCAAACTTCTCGAGTGAATTAAATGCCTTGATGAATGCTTCCTGAGTAAGGTCTTCGACATCTTCCTTATTATAAATCATACGGTAGATAAGATTGTTAACAAGCTTATAGTACTTCTTCATCAACCTGTCGTAAGCAGACTGGTCGCCTTTAATGGCTCTACCAATCAGATCATAATCTTCCAGTTTAGATGCGCTCTTATTTTCCTGAGATTTATCTTCAGACATTTAATAGTTTACTAATATTTCTATTTTTTATAATCTTCTATAGATATTATTCTGCTGCAAAGACCTGTATCTTCGGGCTCATTTGTTGCGAGAATTAATATTCCTTTTTGTTTCTGTTCTTCTGCTACTTTATACACAAGGTCAATTCCTTCAACGTCCAGGTTTGTTCTCGGTTCATCGAGCAGCAATATTTCCGGGTCATTAATAATTGCGAATGCAAGTTTTACGCGCTGTTTCATACCTGACGAATAGTTCTTCACATCATCATTTCTGCGGCCGTAAAGGTTTATCTTATCAAGAAGATATTTAATTCTTTCTTTCTTATCGCTGTACTTATCAGACTTACATTTTAAATCGAAGAAGAACTCAAGGTTTTCATAAGCTGTGAGTTCATCATAAAGATTAATGTACGGAGCAATCATACCAAGATGCATATGAACTTTATCGGGAATAACCTCTTTCCCGTCATCGAATATTTCCACCTTCCCCTTATTGGGTTTAATAAGGTTTGCCAGAACCTTCAGCAATGTAGATTTACCAGAGCCGTTTCTTCCTGTTATGGCAACCGAATCACCTTTAACGAAATCAAGGGTAACATTTTTAAATATTACCTTATTTAAAAAGCTTTTCTCGAGTGAAGTACATTTTAAACTAATGCCAGACATATCAGTTCTGAATAAATCCTGATTTTTCCTGAACTCTCTGGTTTCTTCTCTTTAAAGCTTCATCAAACCTTCTCTTCTCTTCATCTGTTTCGGGAATAATTTCAGGCACGGGAATAGGTCTATTGGACTCCCTGTCAACGTTCACGAACGTTAAATAAGCACTGTTTGAGTGAAACACTTCTCCGAACTTAATATTTTCCACTTCTACTTTTACACCGACTTCCATAGAAGTTTTAAATGCCCTGTTCACAGACGCTTTCAGCCTGATAATATCGCCCAGTTTAACAGGTTTATGAAACTGAAGATTATCGACAGCGGCAGTTACTGCAACATTGTTACAATGCCTTGAAGCAGCGAGTGCAGCGGCAATATCCATCCAGTGCATAAGTTTTCCGCCAAGGAGATTACCGAGCATATTAGTATCGTTTGGCAGAACAAGTTCAACCATTTGTACCTGAGAGTCTTTAACTTTTTTGGAATTCATCATTCTGACGGTATAGTATTTATTAAACTTTTGACTTTAAGAAGCAGGTTACTGCCGGGAAACTTGGTTTCAAACCTTTCAATTTCTGTTTTTGCAAGAGCATACTTTTTACGGGTTATAAGAGTTTTAATCTTTCCGTATAGGGCATCATCGGCATAATCTGTATCATAATATTCATTAACAACATTATCGTAGTACAATGTAGCGGCTTTATAATTCTCCATCGTATTGTATAGTTCGGCAGCCTTTAACTCCTTGAGTGCTAGTTTATTCCTTAATTCTTTAATTTTTGCTTCTGCTTCGGGAGCATTCTTATCGGTCGGGAACAGTTCGAGGAAATTCTTGAATTCCGTAATTGCCTGACGAGTATACGTCTGGTCTAAAGGCCACTTAGGCGACATACCGAAATAGCACATAGCAAGCTGGAAACGTCCTTCCGTAGCATATTTACTCGTTGCATAGTTTTTCAGTAAATACTCAAATTCATAAGCTGCGAGGATATATTCCTGCTGTTTAAGATAACTCAAGCCGAGATAATACTGTGCTTTATCGCTTATACTTGTTCCTGAGAATTTAACTTTAATAAGAGAAAAATCTTCAATTGCCTGAACATAATCTTTCTTGTCGTAACTGACTTTAGCGATGTCGAATGCTTTATCAGGGTCTTCCGTTTTAATATCCGATTTACCCGAACCTGAGCATCCCGCCAGAACAAAGGCGAACAAGACAACGCATAACAACAGATATACTTTCATTTCTTTATACATTAATTTTATTTGCTTCTAATTGTAAAAAATAATATTGTAGCTATCGCTGAAACTGCAACGATTACAGCCGGGACGATTACTTTCTTTAAAAAGGGCTTCTCCGGTAAAACCGATTTCAGGAATGCATAATTCCCGCTTTCAACATAATCCATCTTATCTGCTTTCACTTCGTCCTTATAAACCCTGAATATTTTTCTTTCAGATGTTCCCGATGCCGAAAAGTTATAACCAACGGACAGTTGTCTTTTGAAATATTCATCGCCGAGTAATTTCTTTTCTTTCAGTTCAGAATATTCAGTTTTAAAGTTTAAACTGCTAAACCTTATAACTGCATCGACTGAGTCGGAAACAACATACACGAACCTCAGATTATAGAATTTCTGTTTTAATTCATTAAGCAGGAAATCTTTAAACTCAGTATTATCCTCTATACTAATTTTATACAACTTATCTTTACCTATAATAGTTATAACATCTGCAATTTCGTTAAAACAATCGGAGGTAATTTCCTGAAATGCGTTTAAATTAGTTTTCGGCAACTCACCGTACTCATTCTGTGCAATTCCATCGCCAGAAATCAACAAAACAGCGGCAATAATGAACAAAAGAGCCTTCATTTTAAACGTAAATTCAGCATAAACTTCCTGCATTAGAAAAATATTTAACTGTTAAATTAACTTATACTGATAGTATTATCAAGATTATAAAAACCCTCAAAAAAACGATAATAAATGTACTGTTTTGTTGTGTTTTGCATACAAAGTATAATCGGTATTGTATATTTTGGAGTAAATAAGATATCAGATGAAAAATATATTCTTAACATCATTATTAATTTTTTGCTTTATCAGGGTTACATCTTTATTCTCACAGGACGACGGATGGGAAGAAGTAAGTTATAAAACAGGTGAAAAACCTTCGTGTATGGTCTCCTCAGAAAAGTTTGACTATAAAACCGAGAACTTCCTGAGGGTATTAATAGGCAGGAATACGAACGTTATAGTAAAGGTACATAACACCATAAACGATGAATGCATAAGATGTGTGTACATAAACCCTGGTGAGTCCTTTGAGATAAAGAATATTCCTGAGGGGATTTACTACTTAAAGATAGCATTCGGTAATTTCTGGATGCAGAAAGATTTTGGCGGACAGAAGTGCGAGGGAAAGTTTCAGCAGGAAGTGTATTACAAAAAAGGAGACAAACTTCTCGACTTTTACACAGTAAAGACAGAAACAGGTATAAAGATACCGAACTTTGAATTAAAGTTAGAAATATACAAGAAGAACAAGAAGAACGAATACAAATCATCCCAGATAACGGAAGAAGAGTTCTTCAAATAAAGAGGTTATTCTTCTTCGAGCATTTTCTTTATGTTCTGAAGTTCCTCTTTATGTTCATCGGATACTTTCGGATATTCGAGGTTAAGTTCTTTAAGGGTTTTAACTATTATCTCCGAAACAGCGGTTCTTGTGAACCATTTTTTATCAGCCGGAATAATATGCCATGGAGCGTGTTCAGTGTTGGTTTTATTGAACATAATCTCATACGCAAGCTGATAGTCTTCCCAGAATTTTCTTTCCTTAGCATCGGCGGACGAGAACTTCCAGTTCTTGTCTTCGTTGTTTATTCTTTCGAGGAAGCGATTTTTCTGTTCTTCCTTTGATACATTCAGAAAAAACTTTAATACTTTAATCCCATTGTTAACAAGATACTTTTCGAAGTCATTAATTTCATCAAACCTCTTATTCCAGAAATCTTCGTTGTATTTTTTAACTGGCAGGTTCTGGTATGCAAGAAGTTCAGGATGAACCCTTACGACAAGCACCTCCTCGTAGTATGAACGGTTGAATATTCCTATTCTTCCTTTTTCAGGAACACGCTTCATACAGCGCCAAAGATAGTCGTGGTCAAGTTCTTCGCTCGAGGGGCTTTTAAAACTGTATACTTCACAGCCCTGCGGATTGATACCCGACATAACGTGTTTAATAGTCCCGTCTTTGCCTGCGGCATCCATTGCCTGAAAGACTAACAACAATCCATACTTACTGCTTGCATAGAGAATATCCTGCAAGCGGGCCATTTCCTGAATATCATTTTCGAGTTTTTCTTTTGCTTCGTCCTTATTATTGAAACCTGCAGTAAACGAAGGGTCAAAATCTTTTAACTTTATAACTTTATCCGGTTCGGAAGTAAAACATTTAATGTCCATAATTTGTTATTTATATTAGATTATTAATAATAGAAATTAATATCAATGTAAATCTAAACCTTAATAGTTTTATTTTTAAGGATTATATAAGTATTTTATATCAATATATCAGAAGACCATGAAAATCGGAATTACCTGTTATCCAACTTATGGCGGCAGCGGTGTTGTTGCCACAGAACTCGGAAAGACACTTGCGTTAAAGGGACACGAAGTACACTTTATTTCTTATGCGATGCCAACCAGACTAAGCAGTTACATCGGAAATATATTTTACCACGAAGTTGAGATGTACAGTTATCCTTTGTTTGAATTTCCTTTATACTCCATTGCACTGTCGAGCAAGATGGTGGAAGTAGTAAAGTTCAACGACCTCGACCTTATACACGCACACTATGCAATACCACACGCAACGAGTGCTTATCTTGCGAGGGAGATTTTAAAAAATGAGAGAAAGAACAATAAGCAAATTAAAGTAATAACAACTCTGCACGGAACGGACATAACGCTTGTAGGGCTTGAGCCGAGTTTCCTTTCGACGATGAAGTTCAGCATTGAGCAGTCAGACGGAGTAACAGCAGTATCGCAGTTCCTGAAAGACAAGACCATTTCAACATACAAAATTGAGAAAGACATTGAAGTTATTCCTAACTTTATCGACACAGATAAATACAAAAGGAATCCTGAGAAAACTACTGGATGCTTCAGGAAGAACTTTGCAGAAGCGAAAGAGAAAGTGCTTATTCACGTTTCAAACTTCAGACCTGTAAAGAGAGTACCGGACGTTATTAAAATCTTTGCTCTGGTAAGGGAGAAGATTCCATCGAGGCTTATACTTGTCGGCGATGGACCCGAAAGAAGCGAGTGCGAAAGACTTTGCAGGGAACTGGGAATAATGGAGCACGTGAAGTTTATGGGTAAGCAGGATTCGCTGCCTGAAATATTATCAATAGCAGATCTGTTTTTAATGCCATCACAGCAGGAGAGTTTTGGTCTATCAGCGCTTGAAGCAATGAGCTGCGGAGTACCTGTAATCTCTTCGAGTGTAGGAGGATTGCCTGAATTAAACTTACACGGTGAGACGGGGTATATTGCTGAGTTCGGAGATGTGGAAAGAATGGCAAGGTATGCGGTTGAGTTGTTCTCGGAAGAGAAGAAGTATAAGCTCTTTCAGAAGAATGCGAGAGAGAGGGCGGAGTTTTTTAATGAGGATAAGATAATAGGGTATTATGAAGAGTTTTATGATAAGATACTGGGGAAGTGAGAGATTGGCACACTGAAAAAGAATAGCACACTGAAGAGAATGATTAGATCTGATTTTCACTGATAAATAGTAGAAATAGAATCCGCCGCGGCGGAATAAAAGACGATAAGAGCCGATTCTCACGGATAGATTTTAGGCAAAAATATAAAAAGATTGGCACACTGAAAAGATTGATTAGAGATGATTACCACTGACAAAAGATTATTTAGGCTAAGAGATAAGATTAGAGAAGAGATTTTTTAAGGGTTAGAAATGTCCGCGAATTTAACGAATTAAGATTTAGAGTTTAATAGAGTTTATTGCATTAATGACTTCCGAGACGGTGATGCTGCTGAAGGAGTTTTCTTCTTTTGAGACAATGATTATTTGTTTTTCGGAGAGAGGAGCGAACTTCCTATGAACCCAGTCGACATTGTGGAAGAAAGAAACTATAGGGGTGTTAAAGCAGGATGCAAGATGAACTGCAGAAGTATCAGGAGTTACGATTAAATCGCACTGTTTAATGAGTTCGGCAAGTTCGAATATACTATTAGTCTCGATGAAATAAATCTTATCTCTAACCGATTTACTGATAATTAAATTAATGCTCTCATAATCTTTTTCCTGACCTGTGAGAATAACATTGCAACCTGAATCGATTGCATCAGACACTTCAATCCATTTCTGAGTTGCCCAGTCTCTAGTGTTAATGCCTGCGGAAAGGTTAAGCAATATCTTTTTGCCTGCAACCTTTTCCAGACGTTTACTGACGTTTAAGGTGTCCTGAGCAGGAATATCAACATTCGGTTTTACTGAACGAAGTTTCTTTTCATTTGACAGGTAATTAATAGGTGAAAGATTAATATCAACACGGTGTTCACCTACGACGAAATTCTTCAAGTCAACATCAAAGACATTCTTATCGAAATTGAAGCCAAGGGATTTCTTTGGACCACAAAGAGATTTAAGAAGTTTAGAAGTGCTTGAATATTCATCTTTAGTATCAACCCACAGGTCGAAAGATTTCCTGCGAAATGAAGCAATAAGTTTAAGAGTTGAAAATAACTTCTTGTTGTATTCGATAGTAAGGTCAACGGTTGAAAGTTTCTTAGTGATGGCAGAATTCTTAGTACTTGCAAGAACGGATATTTCGGAATCGGGATACAACCTTTTTAGTTCACAGAATAAGGGAGTAGTGAGAATCATATCCCCTATTTTACCTATCTGAACAACGAGTATTTTAGTTTTCTGTGTCATAAGAGATTATTTATTCTTTTCCTGTTCGGGCAACGACAAAAATTTATGTTCACCCATCCAGTAAGATGTTTGAATCATAGACTCTGCATACTTTTTCATTTCGAGAGCTAAAGCTTCATTCTGGTCATAATAATTAGATACATCCTTTTGTTTGTACTTATAAAGGGAAGTTGGTCCATCCTGTCTGACCACAAGAAAGAAATCACCTGCTATACAACCGATTTTATTATCAGTACAGAAGTATGCATAAGGTCTTCCTTCTTTCATTAAATCTACTCCAAGTGTATTATTTATGTAAGGTAATTTGACAAATCCCATAAGAGTCGGAAATAAATCAATCTGCAAGCCCGGTTTATCCGAGTTAAAAGGTTTAATAATTTCAGGTGCGTAGAAAATCAAGGGAGTATGCTTGTATGAAAGCGAGAGGTCGTACGTCTGATCAAAGTTCTGTCCATGGTCAGCAACGAAAACAAAGATAGTATTTTTAAACCACTCAGTTTTTTCTGCCTTCTTAAAGAATTCAGACAAAGACCAATCCAGATACTGATACAGTTTATCATAACTGTCTTCCGCATCGGGTTTAAAGGGAACCCAATTTGGCAATGCAATCGATTTATGAGTAGAGATAGTCATATAAGCAGCAAGAAATGGATTACCGGATTTTGCAAAATCGTTGAATCTATCGACAGAATAATCAAACATAACATTATCGGGAACGCCCCATTCAGTAACATTATATTCCTTTGGATAATCATCCAGGCTGTAAATAACATCAAAATCATTATTCGTTAAGAAGCCATTCATGTTATCGATTCTTTTATCGCTTGTACAAAAGAATGCAGTCTTGTAGCCGTTTTGTTTAAGTACACTTGAGACTCCAGAATGTTTCTGGTCTACTGTAATAGAGTTCGTCATGGCTTTATAATTCAAACCTGAAGGCATAGAAAACAAAGTAGAATAAATACCATCATAAGTATGAACACCGGAAGTATAGACGTTATCGAAAGTAGCAGAGACATTCATAAGACTATCTATAAAGGGCATAATGTTAATCGGGTAGCCATACCGTTTCAACTTAAAAGCACTTAAACTTTCAACTATGAAAATAACAACATTTGGCTTTGCCGATTTGGAATCAAAACTAACATCGCGTGCAATCGGTGACAGATATTTGGGTTTAATTTTCAGGTAATTCTGAACGTTCTGAATGTAGTTAGTTTTAAGAAGTAACGAACCCTTTTCATTTTTAAAACTGCTGACAAAACTATAAACAGGGTTAAGGCCAAGTTGATTAGGGAACGAATAGTCAGCAAAAAATGAGTTTGAAACATTCAGCGGAGATTTGTCTGTATTGTATTCGCCCCTGATTCCTAAAAACGTAAGTATACCAAAAAATAAAAAGACAATGATTTTCTTAAAAACATAATCAGGATGCTCATTGACATTATTCAATGTTCTCTTTGCAAGAAAATTTATCCAGAAACAAAACAAGACAGAGATAATAAGGAACAGAAAAACGTAAGGATAGTAAGTTGGTACGGAAAACCTTGCATAAATAATCAGAAAAAGTTCGCCGTTCCAGTTGAGAATGCTGTTTGTAAGCCTTGAATTAAAGTATGTATAATAAGGAATATCAGAACTAAGCATTGAAATCGAAATTACATAAAAGATATCTAAGATTACGATTGATACTGCATAATAAACTTTCCTGTGTACGTTAAAGAAATACCCTATCGTCAGCAAAAAGAATGGCAGAATAAGTATGTACGAATTAACAGAAGCATCAAAAAGACTTCCGCGGTTAAAAATGGAGTAAAGGATAATATTCGCAGGTGTTCCTTTAGTCTGATTATAATTGACTGCCAGCAAACCCAAACGGAAAAGAAGGAATAACAACATCCCGGATATAAAAACCAATAATAGAAACAATATGTATGAAGGAACAGACAGATGACTGCCTCTTGAATTATTTGTCGGGTTCATATTCTCTTATATACAATCGTTTTGATGATAAATTATTTTCGTTTTGGTTTATCAGTTCGCAGAATAAAGCCCGGGAGCCTTGTCTGAACTGTTGCTATTTTTGCTTCAGGAACATATTGCCCCTTGGAGTTCTTTTCAATTCTTATTTTAGATACCTTCTGGCTGTTATCAAAAGTAATGTACATATTTTCTCCGTCAACTATGTTAACTCCGTTAGCTTTCAAATTATCATAAACATAGTATATGCTTGAAGAGTTCTTGTAGACGTTAACGTTTTTAATAGTATCGTTCTCAAACTTTATTTTAATGTCTCGTCCTGTAATCTGGTCGTAACGCTCAACGAAGAAAGTATCACGGTTTGCAGTAAGCAAGAAAGAGTTTTTAGACATCGGATATCCTTCGAGTTTTTTGGCGTATATCATTGAGAGTTTACGGTTCACAATCTGCGCATAGACAGAGTCGGCAGTAAGCTGGAGATTATCCTGCCAGATAATCGGTCTTGGAAAAAGCGACATCTCTTCGACGTTTGCATCTTTAGTCTTTGCAAAGACTGCGGTATCGGCTTTAGCGAGGAAATTACCGCGAACGATTTCCACGTTCTCTTTTGCCTTATACCTTTCGGGAACAGTGCGGAACGTTTCAAGAACATCGCTGAAAATGAACAACGTATCCTTTTCATTTTCAACCTGAGTAAGTTTTGCATTACCTTTAACGAATGAATACTTAGTCCTGTCATAGTTTTCAGCGTACATACCGGTAACGACAAGATTATTGCGAAGGTTTAAGATTCTTACGTTACCGACTGCAATACTTTTCTTTTCGAAAGAATAATCAGTTAGAGTATCGGAATAGATAGTAGAAGAATCGCTGTCAATGCTAACGTTCTGAACGGCATAGGTTTTCCCCTGACGTTTATAGAAGTCAATGTTCTCGGCTTTGATAACGGCAGAGTCGGTTGTAACGATAACATCGCCCTTAGCGAATGAGTCTTCGGTGTTTCTTAAATATGTTAATTCCTTTGAAGTGATTCTGTAAGTCGGGTTAACGATAATAACATCGCCTTTGAAGATTGCTTTTGCTTCGCCGAAGTAATAGACACCTCCATCTGCGCGGAGTGTAGCATTCGGGTCTTTAAGCGTGACGCCTCCTTCGCAAACTGCGTGTTTGTCAGTACCGTAGTAAGTTGCTTTGGAAGTAAAGAGCGAAAGAGTATCCTGATAAATTTTCACGTTACCCTTCAGTTCAATCTTGTTATCGTCGATGTACTGAATTGCATCGTTACAGAAAACGTTTACGTTACCCTGAACAAAATGCACGTTACCCGTTGCTTCGCGTACAGTCTTACCGTCGATTGTCTTACCCGTAAGCTGGTCACTTTTCTTAAGTTCAATTTTATCCTGCGAGTACAGAGCAGACCCTGTAAGCAAAAGAATGATGATGGCAATATTTCTGAGAGTATTAATCATTGGCTGAAAATACCCGTCACTTTAAATATTTTATAATTCTTCAGGTTCTGGTCTGATTCAAATCCGATGCCTTCCACTTCTTCTTTAGGAGATTTAATCTTCACGTACACATCTGTAGAAACCTTCTGAGATTTATTACTCCAGAGGAGTTTCTGAGTTTTAAGAATACTTCCTTCTTTATTAACTACAACAACGCTGTCGTATATTTCAATATCTTTAGAGGGTTCAAGCACCTTCCCGCGTTTACTGGTGAGGGTAGAGACAAGTTCTCCGTTTTTATAGAAATCAACTTTAGCACCGCTATCGATTAATGTGTAACCTTTTTTATTGAAAGCAGAAATATGTCCTGCGCGGAGAATTGCCTTAACGTTACCGGAGTCGGAAAACGCAACTGAAGAATTCCAGCTTTCCTGTTCGGGAATATCTTCAGACTTCAGGTCCATCTTCGGCGGAACGAATTTATTTTCACAGGAATAGAAGACTGCTGCAAGAATGAACAATATATAAAGGGGTAAATACTTCATTAAAGACCCAGTTGAATAAGAGTGTGAATATGCAGAATCCCCGCGAGCTTCTTTTTGCTGTCGACGATAACGAGCTGAGTGATTTTATTCTTCTCCATAATTTCCAATGCCGTCTTTGCGAGAGTTTCCTTCAGAATAGTTTTCGGTTTCGGATTCATTAAATCTTTTGCGAGAATGTTTCTGACGTCAACATCATTTTCAAGAAGGCGGCGGATATCACCGTCTGTGATAAAACCATCAATCTTCGACTTGCCCATAACCACTGCACAGCCGAGCCTCTTCGATGAAATCTGATAGATAACATCTTTCAGTTTTGCGGATTTTGCTACTACGGGAATGTCATTTCCCTTAACCATAATATCTTCGATACGGAGCAGGAGTTTCTTTCCAAGAATACCGCCCGGATGAAGGAATGCAAAATCTTCTTTTGTGAAGCCGCGTTTCTGGAGCAATGCAACTGCGAGAGCGTCACCGATAATGAGCGTAACAGTTGAAGAAGAAGTCGGCGCAAGGTTATGCGGACAGGCTTCAACCTTCACGGATGCGTCGATTAAAATATCAGCGCTTTTTGCAATAGATGATTTAAGATTCCCGGTAATGAATATAATTTTAACTTTAATATTCTTCAAATAAGGGATTAAGTTTTTAATCTCTTCGGATTCACCGCTCTTTGAAATAAGAACTACCACATCATCAGCTTCTATAATACCGAGGTCACCGTGGATGCTGTCGGCGGAATGAAGGAAGACGGAATGCGTGCCCGTGGAATTAAAAGTAGCGACGATTTTCTGTGCAACGATACCGCTCTTGCCGACACCCGAGATAACAACTTTTCCTTTGCACTTATAAATAGATTCAATTGCAGAGGAAAAATTCTTTTGAAACTTCTTTTCGCCGAACCTGTTGAGAAGATTCTGGACTTCGTTCTTTTCTTTCAGAACAACATCTTTAGCGTTTTTAATATCTTTAAGCATCTGTTAATTTAATTGTAATAAAAATAACTTATTTAAGGGTAAATAAATATTCAAAGATGCGGAACAGGGGTTAGATAAAATGAATGGATTTCTCCGCTAAGAATTGAGACAAATATTAATCTGCCGGAAAGAAACTAAGTATCCTATTGAAGAAAGGAACGAATGATAATCTTAATAATTTAAAAATTATTGATATATTGCAAAAGAAGTCAAATTACGAAAGAAGATTTCAAATTGTAATCTCAAAAACAACTGTACTCTTCAAATTTTTGAAATTCACACCAATAGAAATTTCCATTTCTCAACAATAACTTTAATCAGAAATTTCTAATTTCTTTAATATCGGAAACACAAATAGAAAGTCTTATGACTACCATTCTAATTTCAATCTATCTTGGTCTCTAATTGGCCTCTGATTGGTCTCAAATTAGTCTTAAATTAGTCTCATTGTTTTGATTTCAGTTTCTATACCTGAAAACTCTCTGGAATAGACGTTTTTGCAAAAACAGAAATAAAAATATAGTCTCCTGGCTACAATTTATCAGATTAGTATATCAAGATGAAAGCTCTCAGGATTATCACAAAATTATATAGAGTTTAAGAATTTGTTTCCGTCAGGAATGGCGGAAATACAAAATAATTTTATTCAGGAAAGTTTGATGGGAATGGTTTTCTAGATAAGGTGTTTATATTGAAAGGAGATGTGTGTGACTGATTGCTTTAATCTGTTCTTTTGGGACTCCTGCTTTAAGAGCGTATTTGTTCCAGGAAGAAACCTTTTCGGAGATATTATTTATTATGTCGTTTGCTTTTTTGATGTTTACATTTTTAGCTAACTTTAAGAGGTCTTCCTTTGTGATATTATCTCTTTTTCCATTAATACTTAGTTGGTGCCGCTTTGTCCATATATTAGACGGGTTGTATGCGTATGTAATGTCATACGCAGGGGACAAACTCCAGGTTCCTGATTCGTTCATTAAGAAAGATATGTTTTTTGTGTGGTCGTCCTGATTACGTGCTATTACATTAAAAACCATACGTCTGTATAATTCTTCGTTTTCTGTGTAGGGTAATTTCAATTGTCTTAGTACCTGAAATGCCTGTTCGTATGAGTAAGAAGCAGAGTCGTTGTAGTCGAAGTGTGCAATTGCGCATAAAGTCTGCATGTGCAATTTGTTTGTTCCTTCCCTGTCAAAGCGTTTAGTTAAGAAGTGTGCTCTTCCATTTTCCTCGAGTAATTTACTGTAAGACATATTAATTCCACATTCTTTTGCCATAAGATAATAAGCATACTCAATTCTTCCGTAACCTTTTGGGTCACCTAATTTTGAATTAGTTACACCATCGAATTTAATTATCCAATATTCGTAATCAGGAAGGTTTTTGATTTGACCCGAACGGACTTCCCCTGTTTTTTCGTTGTAGGCAATAATGGCTTTTGCTCTTGCTCCCCCTGCAGAAGTACCAACTTTAATAATCTGTTTCAGACCTTCAGGGATTTCTTTATTAATATTTGTCTTTAAGTTCTTTTTCTTCCTTAGAGCATTTTTAGTAAACTTAATCAGCTCGTTTATTTCTAAAATTTCTGAAGCGTCTTCGAATATTGGAATAACCGGTTCGTATTCTAATGCTCCCATACCCCTACTGCCTGTATAGCAAAGTCGTTGAACGGGATTGAATGATTCAGGATTAAGGCCTTGTTGTGCAAGCCAGGATTCTATAATTTTGTTCCCGAATTTATCCGGCAAACTATCTGCGAGTAAACCGGGCAGTCCGTTGTAGGTTTCGGGATTTAAATCAGGAAAAGAAAAAATCGGATTTCTATCAAGGGCTGTTTTAACTGACATAACCAGCGGAGACAAATCTATTCCCTTTTTTAAGAAACTTTTGTCATATTCAAATATTGCGTACCCTTTACTTTCGTTCCAGGTAACGGCGCCAACCATATAACCCCAGATATTTACTTTAGCTGTTGTGTTCATTTTATTAGCAGAATTAAATTAATTATCAGAGCGTTTTGATGATGCTTTTTTCCGCTGCTGCTCCTGAAGTTTTAACAGTTTAATAGGGCTAATTTCAGGTTCCTGCCTGAAGGCATTCAGGATTTCAAGTTTGTTTAAAGCTCTTAATACCTGTATTAAAGTCAGCGATGTTACCGGTCGACCGGATTCCATACGGGATATCGTAATTCGGTCGATACCTGATAGAAGAGAAAGTTTTTCCTGAGAAAGATTTTGATTGAGGCGAATCTGTTTCAGCCTTTTTCCGATTTCTTTTATTATAGCCGCGTCAGACATAGCTTCCCAGTTTTGTATGTAGCTATTGTTCATTTTGTTTCAGTTTAACAAAGATAGGTTTTTTAGCAGAAAGATGCAATGATGTGTTGTATATATGTTACAATAACGGCATATAAGCAGTGTTTTGATGCATATAAGTAACAGTATTTTTGGGGATGGGAAGGAGGGGGAGGAGCCAAACCTGCAACTTTGATTCTGTGATGCCATTTATACACTTAGATGAAATTATAACCCACCCCGTTCCGCCGCGGCGGATCCAAAGAACGGACGAATCCACCCCTTCCGCCCAGCAAGATGGCGGATCTGCGACCAGAGGGGAATCTTAGAGTTGAATCCGTATTGTTTTGGTTCCGTCAGGAATGACGGAACTACGGAGGAGGATTTGTGGAAGAAGAGGAAATGGAAAATTACAACCCACCCCGTCTTCGTCCAAAGAACGGAGGAATCCACCCCTCCAAGGAGTAATGGCACTAACATAGTAAATTAATAGAATAATGGTTATATTAGAGTAATTAAATTAAACAAGATGACTCCAAATGTATCCTTGCAAAAAAGTACACAAATAAGGGACCTAATGCGTATAGGT
>JAPLFJ010000033.1 GCA_026390735.1 Ignavibacteriota bacterium | reverse complement strand
AACTATTCATTTCAATTTTCATATTATTTAAATTCTTATGCAAATACTTTTCAGTTGTACTAATTTTGGAATGGTTTAGAATTTGTTGAAGTGTATAAATTCCTCCACCGGCATTTAAGAACCGGCAACTGAAGGTGTGTCTTAAAGAATGGTAGCAATGATACTTTTCAATTTTTAGTTTCTTTAATATATTCCTGAATGATAAGGATATAAAGTCGGCATTATATTTATATCCATTTGTTTTAGAAATTACGTATGAATTATGTTTATCATATCCTTTCAATTTTAAAAGTATTCCTTTCAAAGAACTTTCAATTGGAATTGCATTTTCTCTTCCGCTTTTAGTTACAAACCCCAGTTCAACATAATTTCTAACATATATAATACCATTTTCCATATCAATATCCTTCCATTGTAAATTAATTAATTCTGAAAGTCTCATTCCTGTTAAATAAGCAATATGAACTACATAATACATTAAGTCATTTTTAGTACTTATTGTATCATTTATTATTAATTTCATTTCTTCATCTGAAAATTCAGTTCTTTTATTAAAATTATCTAAATATTTAACTCTTTGCATTGGATGTTTAATTATATATTCCCAGTCCATGAACCTGCTGAAGTATGCTCTTAAATTTCTTAATTCACAATTAACAGTTCCGGCTGAAATGAATTTATTTCTTTCACTTTTTGCTTTTAGTCTTTCTGCTTTGTATGTTTCAAAGTCCAGCATCTTATATTCTGATAGTTTCTTATTTCCACAAATTTCAATTAAGTATGAATAATTTCTCTTTACAGACTGCATTACAATTTTATCTGAATTTTGGTTTTTATAATAATTAAGCATTGTATTCAAAGTATCCATTAATTTTAATTCATTATCAGGAATATCTGTTGGTTCTTGTATATTCAACATCAAATTTGATGCTTTTGAATTATCTTTAATTTGGGAATTATGAATTAATAACTTTTCATTGTATTCCTTTTCAAATTCTTTAAAGATACCGTTTGCAGTATCTTCATTATCAGTTCCTGTGCTTTTTCTATTTGTTTTTCCTGTTGTTATATTAGTATAATATATCTGATACGTATTAACAGCAGTATTAAACGATAATTTACAATTTTTCTTCATTGTATTTTCTTATTAAAATTATTAAAATGGGTTATGAAACGGTTATGAAAAACCGTAACCATTAGGGGCAAATATCGTAACCAAAGTGCAAGGGGGTTTAGCTCAGCTGGTAGAGCGTTTGAATGGCATTCAAAAGGTCAGGGGTTCGACTCCCCTAATCTCCACACAATTTATTGCAATGAAAATAGATGCAAATATAAACAATTCTGTCACATCAGACCTAAAAGAAATTTTTCAAACTAATCTGAATAAAATAATTCTTTATGGTTCATATGCCAGAGGTGAAGAATCTGTCGAATCAGATGTGGATTATTTAATCCTTACTACGCTGAATGGCGATGAAATAAAGGAGTATAATAAACTCATCGTTGATTTGTCGTATAAGTATTTAGATAAATATAATGTTCTGTTTTCATTCGTAATAATTAATTCCAATCAATTCACAAAATATTCTGACACATTACCGTTTTACAACAATATTGTTAAAGAAGGTACTGTAGTTTATGGATGAAACAATCAATACTCTATCAAAGTACAGATTAGAAAAATCAAAAAATGACCTGAAGGTTGCAATAGCAAATTATGAAAGCAACTTTTATTCCCAATCTTTAAACAGGTCTTATTATTCTATATTTCATGCCGTAAGAGCCTTACTTGCATTCGACAAATTTGATTCTAAGAAACATACAGGGATTATATCTTTTTTTCAACTAAATTATGTAAAGACTAACAGGTTTGACCTAACATTTTCAAAGATTCTAATTAATGCTGAAAAGGTAAGAGTTGAAAGCGATTATAATGACTTTTATGTTGCCTCAAAAGAAGAAACATTAAATCAAATAGAAAATGCCAAATTATTTATTGAGGGAATTGAGAAATACATAATGGAAAATTATTTGGTTTAATAAGCTCATGCAAAAAATAATCTTATTCTTAAACGGTGATTTACCTTCTGTTAATACAATAAAGAAGTACTGCAAGCCAGATGATTATATAATATGTGCTGACGGCGGTGCGAACGGAATTGTTAAGTCGGGGATAGTACCTAATATAATTCTTGGCGACCTTGACTCGATAACAAAGGCAAACATAAATTACTTCAGGAAGAAAGGTGTTGAAATCAGAAAGATATCAGAGCAGGATACTACTGATTTTGAGAAGTCACTATTCTATATACTTGAGCACAACCTGAATAATGTGATTGTGTTTGGAGCTGTAAGCAGCCGTCCAGACCATACACTCAATAATTTCAGTATATTAAAACGTTATTATAAGATACTTGACGTAAAAATGATAGATAAGGAATTTGAAATATTTTATGTTAAGAATAATGTAAGTTTTAAGTCCGAGCCCGGAAAAACAGTTTCCTTTATGGCAATGCCAGTTGCAAAAGGAATCTCGACTAAAGGACTCAAGTATGCACTTAAGGATGAAACTCTTGAATTTGGCATCAGAGAAGGCACATTAAACAAGACCTCCGCAAAAACAGTAAGCATATCTTTCAAAACAGGTCATTTGCTTCTCTTTATAGGCAAATAATTTGCTTAATAATTGACAAATCTGTCAATAAAACGGCAGATATAGTTGAGACCAAGGAGAGACTAATTAGAGACCAATCACAGACCAATATTAATTTTAGCAGAAACTGACAAATATGTCAATTAAGGAGACTGCATTTCAAGGATTTTGACGTAGTAAAGTAATATTATTAATGTATAATAATGACTATTTTACTATCCAATTGTTTAAATTTAAAAGAAAACATTATGATAAACACTGAATTATTCGATTCTTCAATAATAGCATTAAAAGATTTTTTAGGTTTAAAGAAAACAGAGACATTACTTATAGTTTCAGATGAGACCAAACGTGAAATTGGTCAGACTTTATTTGCGGCAGGGAAGCAGTTGTGCAAGGAAGCTTTTCTTGTTGAAATAAAGCAGAGGGAGATAAACGGTGAAGAACCGCCTGAACAGATTGCTGAACTTATGAAAATGGTAGATGTAGTTGTTTGTCCGACGGCAAAATCCCTAACGCATACAGATGCCAGACGCAATGCTTCAAAAGCAGGAGTAAGGGTTGCGACTATGCCCGGAATAACGATTGAAACTATGGTAAGATGTTTAAGTGCCGATGCGAATAAAGTTGTAGAACTTTCGCTGAGAGTGAAAGCACTGCTTGAGAATGCTGCGGAAATAAGAGTAGTCACTGAAAAAGGAACGGATATAGTAATGCCGATGAAGGGGAGAAGTGTGATTGAGAGTACGGGTGTACTTCTGAACAAAGGTGACAGCGGAAATCTGCCGTCGGGTGAAGTATATCTTGCTCCGTGGGAAGGTAAGACGAATGGTAAGGTTGTGATAGACGGTTCACTTGCAGGGATAGGAATGCTGAGCGAACCTATGACAATTGAAGTGAAAGACGGATATGCAGAAAGAATAACAGGCGGACCCGAGGCACAAAAGTTTATTGCAGCGATTGACAGCGTCGGTCGCGATGCGAGGGCAGTTGCCGAGTTTGGTATCGGTACAAATTACAAAGCACAGCTTTGCGGAATGATACTTGAGGACGAAAAAGTTTACGGAACGATACATATAGCATTCGGGAACAATGTTTCGATGGGCGGAAACATAAACGTAAAGAGTCATATAGACGGACTGGTTATTGAGCCAGATGTGTATGCAGACGGTGAACTGATTATGAAAAAAGGGAAGTTGATTAAGTAAGCATGCTGACATTTGGTTTCTGGGATTATGCAATAATAACAGGTTATTTTGTAACTGCAGTATGGATTGGATTCCGTTCAGGTAAGAAAGACGGCAATGCAGAAGACTATTTAGTAATGGGCAGGCGATTAACGCTGCCCGCGTTTGTTGCCACACTGGTGGCCTCTTTCTACGGTGGAATACTTGGTGTAGGTGAATTTACTTATAAGTACGGAGTATCGAGCTGGTTCCTTAATGCATTTCCTTATTATATTTTCATATTTCTGTTTGCGATATTCCTTGCGAAGAAAATCAGACAATCAAAACTTTTTACTATAGCAGATAAACTAGAATTAACTTACGGGAAGAACGTCAGCATTTTTGGAGCTTCGATGGTATTTCTTCTTGTTACTCCTGCTCCTTATGTGTTTATGCTGGGACTTTTAACATCTATGGTTTTTGGTTTTCCGTTATGGGTATCTATGGTAATAACTTTAGTCTTTTCGATTATATTTCTCTTTAAAGGAGGGCTGAATGCAGACGTAAGAGTAAATGTTTTTGAATTCATACTTATGTTTGCAGGCTTTGGAGTGATAATACCGTTTTGCTATTCGACATTCGGAGGTATAGATTATCTGAACGCAAATCTGCCTGCAACACATTTATCATTAACAGGAGGCAACTCAGTAACTTATATTCTCGTCTGGTTTTTCATAGGTGCGTGGGCAATAGTTGACCCGGGGTTTCATCAGAGATGTTACGCCGCTAAAGATGAAAATACTGCAAGGAAAGGGATATTTATTTCGTTAATATTCTGGTTTATATTCGATGCAATGACAACAATCACAGGACTGTATGCAGTATCGAGTTTAAAGAACATACAGGACCCTGCTATGTCATATCCGCTGCTTGCTGAAAGTATATTGCCTCAGTTTGCAAAAGGATTTTTCTTCATAGGTTTGCTTGCAACTATCATGTCAACATTGCACTCAAACTTATTCATTTCTGCAACAACACTCGGCAAAGATATTATACAGCGTTTTAAGAATACAAAGGATGAAGAGAACAGGTACACAAAGTTCGGAATAGTTGTTACGTCATTAATATCTTTAATAATTGCTTTATTAGTCCCCTCGGTAGTGCAGATATGGTATATCGTCGGGAGTCTGACTATACCTTCTTTACTGATAGGAGTAGTGAGTTCATACTTTGAGGTACTTCAGGTTGACAGGAAATGGATATTTAGTGCAATGATTGTGTCATTTCTATTTTCATTAATTTGGGTAATCTTCAGTATAGGAATAATTGAGCCAATGTATCCCGGACTGGTATCAGGATTAATGGTTTATTTAATCGGTAGATTTTTTAAGAAGAAATGATGAATTTTACAAGATTGTTTTAGTTTTATATATGTTATCTGATGATTAAAAGAAGATTAATATTTGTTGTATTACTTGGTATTCTGATACACGGAATACCTGTGCTTAATTATGCCCAGAACGACAGTTTAGTAAGTAAACTTGAAGTCAATAAACGACAAAATCCCATATACGATTCTGCAAAGTTCAATATATTCCCCGAGAAACTAAATCAAAGAAAGGTTGCTTTAGTCTTGAGCGGCGGCGGTGCAAGAGGTTTGGCTCAGATAGGTGTCATTGATGTACTGCAAAAGTATGGTGTTAACATCGATATGATTGTTGGTACGAGTATCGGAGCAATCACAGGAGGTTTATACTCATCGGGGTATACTCCCGAAGAGATGATTGAAATAACAAACGGTGTAGACTGGAAATCAAAACTATCACTTACAAATAAATACGAAAGAGAATTTCTTTTTGTCGACCAGAAGAAATCTCAGGACAGGGGATTTATAACCATTTCTCTGGACGGATTTAAGCCCAGGCTGCCAACTTCATTGTCAAGCGGACAGCAAATGTCAGACCTGATAAATATATTCCTGATGAATGCAAGGTTTAAACCTAAAAAGGATTTCTCAGACCTGAAAATCCCTTTTTATTCTGTGGCAACTGACCTTGATCAGGGCAAGAGGGTTGTACTCAGCAAAGGAAACATAAGTGAGTGTATAAAGGCATCATTCACTTATCCATTACTGTATTCTCCAACAAAAGTTGACGGTAATGACCTTGTAGACGGCGGACTGACTGCAAACATTCCTGTGGATGTTGCAAAAGAATATGGCGCTGATTTAACGATTACTGTAAATTCTACATCGCCTTTAAAAACATCTGAAGAATTAAAAGACCCTATTAATACAGCAGACCAGATATTGTCAATAACTATGGCGCAGTTGAATGAAGAACAACTCCGGAAATCTGATTTCGTTATTAATCCTGACCTTGGGAATCTTGGAGCAACGGATTTCGATAATATTAATTACGTTGTTAACAAAGGAAAGACTGCTGCAGAATTGCTTATAAAAGAAATCATCAGTAAAATTGATACACTTGAGGATAAAGCATCACCTAATTTCAACAACTTTATATTCAACGGGAATGTATCTTTTGGGTTTAAGCAGATACCTGACTCACTGAAAACAATAATCAATAGTGAGCAAATGAATACATTTGTCAGGTACGTGACAATAGAGAAACGACTAAGGGATATTTATAAACTTGGTAACTTTAAAAATGTACAGGCTGAGATATTTAAAACAGGGAATACCAGTGAAATTGTCTATAAGGCAGAACCGAATGATAAATTACGTTCCGTAAGAATATCATTCGGCAAAGACATTGAGAATAACAAAGAGTACAAAGTAGTATTCTGGGATACTTTAAACACAGGCAGTTTTGATTTAGCGAATAAAAAGGCTCCAGATAATGTAAACCAGTTATTATTAAACAGAGTATCTGAAATTGTAAATGCTTTTGGCAAAGAGAATATAAATAAGACAGCAAACAGGAACAGAATGTACTCATTCTATGAAAGTCTTCTTGGAGGGTTCAGGCAGACAGATTATTCGGCGATTGACATCAGCAGGTTCTATATGGATGACAACGGTGTTCTGAACATAGACCTTACAGACGGAATTGTAAGTGAAATAAAGATAAATGGTAATTTCAAAACCAAGAAAGGGCTTTTGATAAGCGAAACCGATATCCCTTCAGATAAACCCGTAATGAAAAATTCTTTAGTTGAAAGTTTAGGCGGTATAGTAGGTACTAATTTATTCCAGCAGGTAAGCATGTTTTTCGATTACAGGGATACGTCTAAAAACCCTTCATTGAATTTTAACGTAGTTGAAAAGAGTTCGAGGAACATAAGACTGTCATTCAGACTGGATAATGAAAGGAAATTTCAGGGGTATATTGATTTCAGGAATGAAAATTTATTTGGCACAGGAAATGAAGCAGGTTTGACTTTGAAGGGTGGTTTGCGTGACAGGGAATACAAGGCAGAACTTAAATCAAATAAATTCTTTGGAACAGTATTCACTTACAACTGGTCTTTTTATTACAGATTCAGGAATATTTACGATTACACACAATCGGTTGATAACACAGACTTAATAAGAACGGAAAACGGCGAATACAGGGATATAAGACTGGGCAGCAGTTTCCTTCTGGGAACACAGGTAAAAAGGTTTGGTACAATCTTCGGGCAGTTAGTTTATGAAAATCTTTCACGCCAGAGTATACAGGGCATATTCCCGCCTGAAGCAGATTTGAAACTATTCAAACTCAGGATAGGCGGAAGGATTGACTCCGAGGATATTTATCCGTTTGCAACAAAAGGGACCACAGTAAATTATATTTATGAATCTTCAAGGAATTCATTATCCGGTGGTGTAACTTTTACAAAACTATCATTCGATATAACGTACAATGTATCCTTAGGCCGTCCGAGTGTATTAAAGCCAAAGTTTGTATTCGGTTTTGCAGATAAAACAACACCTGATTACGAAGTATTTTCACTGGGAGGTGAGGATTCTTTTTACGGAATGGTTGAAGACGAAATGAGAGGAAGGCAGGTTCTGCTTGCTTCACTTGAATACAGGTATAAACTTCCTATAAAATTCTTTTTCGATACATATTTATCTGCAAGGTACGACCTTGGCAGAATCTGGGAAAATACTGAAGATATAAGGTTCAAAGATTTAAAGCACGGTATAGGTGCTGCAATTTTATTCGATACACCGATAGGGAAAACAAGTCTGTCCCTGGGTAAAATGTTTATTATAAACAAAGGGCTTACGAGTGAAAGTTTATACTGGGGACCGATGACATTTTATTTCTCGGTTGGGTACAATCTTTAATAAAGGTTCATTAACGTTTGTTTATAAAGTATAAACTTATTTAAAGAATTAACGTAAATAACTTAACAACCGTATAATAAGTTTTAATAATAAAATAATCTGATTTATTGTAAATATTGAAGTTCCTGAATAAATACAGTGAAAACACATTAAGGTTTTTCATTATAGTAATTTCTCTTTACGTACTGATACTGGCAGGGATACCTTTATTCAATTCAATATTCACAAGAAGATTAACAGTTGACGACAGTGCGAAGATTGAAAGGGCAGACCCTTCAGGAAGAAAATATCTTGAGATAACGTATGTTTTCCCTAACGGAGTTTCTGAAAAGGCAGGAATGAAACAAGGTGATAAAATCTTTGAACTTAACGGAAACAGAATTGAGAGCATTGATCAATTCCAGAATACGATTTTCTCCATATCAGCAGGTGATAAAGGCTTTTATCTTGTAGAACGAAACGGAAAGATACTTCAGTTTGCAGTTCCTGTCTACAAGTACTTTCATTTAATATTTTATATTTTTTCAGTTCTTGGTTTAGGTTTTTTAATCAATGGTTTTTTTGTAGGAATATCAAAACCGAAAGAACTTACTTCACAGTTATTCTTTATATTCGGTGCCATATCATCAATCGGTTTTACTATTTACGGAGGAGTATGGTATTATGTAGGGATGGACAGTTTCCTGATGTACAATTATTATATAGCAGGTATTTTTGTGTATCCTCTGCTGTTCCACTTCTTCACTGTATATCCGGTATTCATAGAATTTAAAAGACGAAGACTTAAGTTATTCTTAATATATCTTTATTCTGTATTACTCGGTCTGCCTGGTTTATTCCCCGGATTATTTACGTTTATTAATGAACAGAATCCGTTATTTATAATATTAAATTACACTCCGTTTTTATTAGTAGTCGGAGCACTTATAATCTTTATCAGGTCGTTTACGAAGATTAAAAGTCCCGAACTTAAAGAACCGTTAAGAGTACTTGTTATAGGAATGGTAATAGGTCTGACGGGACTTGTTTATTATTACTTTATCTTTTCATTATTTGTGGCAAAACTGGGATTGAATCCTGTATACAGGCTTCCAACGATGCTTGTTCTTGCTATTCCGATAACATTCGGGTATTCAATATACAAATACAGAATTCTCGATACAGAATTTTTTGTTAAAAGAGGTATAGTTTTCACTCTCGCAACAGGTATAACTATAACAGCATACCTTATTGCAATAAACCTGCTGGATACATTGTTTGATTATTACCAGTTTAAGAACAAACAACTTATCACAGTATTAACGATAATACTGGTTATCTTTTCGTTCTCATACATCACAAAATTAATCAAGTCATTCGTTGACAAGAGATTCTATAAGTCACGTTACAATTACAGAAAATCGCTTCTTGATTTCTCTTCTGAGTTATGCTGTCTGAACAGCATTGAAGAAGTTACTTCACAGTTAAACACTACACTCAGAGCAACGATGGGAATAAAGAACCTTGAAGTATGGATTAAAGACATTAACGGGCCGTTAAACGTCATCAGGGACAGTCTCTACTTATATCTTTATCAAAAGGACAGGAACCCAAAATTCCTTTTTGACGTAAATCTGCTGGAGGAGAAAATGCCCGAAGATTACAGCCAGTACTTGAAAGATAAAGGCATTGTACTTTCACTGCCGGTACTGATTAAAGACAATCTGATAGGTTCAATCAATCTCGGAGAAAAGCCGGAGAACTCTCCATACACGGAAGAGGATATAGATTTACTTAAGACTATTTGCTCTAATATATCAATCGTCTATGAAAACTCCAGGCTCAGGCTTGAGGAAATAAAGAAGAATAAGATTGAAGAAGAATTAAAAGTAGCGAAGAATATTCAGGAAGGTCTACTCCCGAATACGAATTTTAATTTTGACAGGCTTGAGATAAGCTGTTCTTCACAGCCTGCAAGGATTATTGGCGGTGACTTCTATGATGTTATAAAGTTAGATGATGACAGGATTCTTGTAGTTATAGCAGATGTTTCGGGAAAAGGTCTTCCTGCAGCACTGTATATGGCGAAGGTACAGGCTCTGATAAGGTTTGCCTCAAGGATTTTTAAAACCCCGAAAGAAATTATATCGGAAGTAAATAAACAGGTATACGATAAGTTCGAGAAGAAATCCTTTGTAACAGTTTCACTCGGTATGTTTGATTTAAAGACAAATAAAGTCAGGTTTATAAGGGCAGGGCATAATCCTGCCATATTTGCGAGGAACGGTTCGATTGAACTTCTCAACACCAGAGGAATAGGTCTTGGTCTGGACAGGGATGACCTGTTTAACAAAAACCTTGATGAGTATGAAATACAACTCGACAAGGAAAGTCTGCTGCTGTTCTATACAGACGGTCTGAACGAGGCAATGAATTCACACAAAGAAGAATTCGGAATGGAAAGACTCATAAACATAGTGAAGCAGCACAAGGGTTTACGTCCTGCCGAAATAAGTAATAACCTTTCAGAAGAGGTAAAAAACTTTGTACACAACGCAGAACAGCACGACGACATAACTTTAGTGGTAGTTAAAACGTATTAAAAGTAAGATAAACTTTTAAAGAAATGAAATTATTTAAAAACATAAGCGAAAACAACAGGAGATTCCTGATACTTGTACTGGCATTCATCTGTCTGCTGCTTAATATAATCGCTTTTGAGAATAATTTTATATCGAAAAGAATGACTACAGATGACTGTCTGTGGATTGATACGAAGCACAAGGACACTGCTCACACAAAGTTAATCATTACACAGATAATCAAGGACGGCGTGGCAGACCAGGCAGGACTTAAAGACGGTGATATACTTATTGCAATAAACGGCGTAGAATTCACAGAGACTTTATTGCCGATGGATTTACTGAACAGGTACAGCAATGAATATATTACTTATACAATTGTACGCAACGGTCAGATTCTTGATGCAAAAATATGGGTGTATAAGTTTATAAGTTACAGCTTTTTAATCTTCTGGGTAATCGGGCTTGCATTTTTATTCGTAGGTACAATCGTTGGTTATTCAAAGCCGAAGGAATCCACGTCAAAGTTATTCTTTTTCTTCAGTTGTGCCGCATCAATCGGTTTGATACTATATTCCGGTACAAGTCCTATCGGTGCCATAAATCCGAGTATGCTATCTTCCTGGCAAAAAATTACAGTTACCACGATAAATATTCTGTTTATTGCCGGTATGCTGTTGATACCGCCATTGTACGTACATTTATTCAGCACTTTCCCGGTTAAATATGAGTTTAAAAGGAGAAAGTTGTTTATCGTACTTGCTTATGTAATTGCAATAACGCCTGAAGTTGTGTTATTAATAATTGGTGGGAATAACAGTACGCTTATGAATGTATTCTTAACTGCTATTCCTGTTTTATACTTCTTTGCTGGTTCAAGATTCTTCAGGAAATCTCTTAAGAAAGTTACAGACCCTGTTCTAAAAAAATCATTATCTATAATAAGCAAAGGCTTTATGATTGGCGGCGCAGGTATTGCTTATTACTTGTTGTACACGAAGATTAATAATCAGCCTGTATTTCTTATTAATCCTTTATACCTGATACCAACAATACTTGTGATAGCAATACCGATTTCTTTCGGTTACTCTATCATGAAATACAGGATACTTGACACAGAATTCCTTGTTAAGAAGAGTCTGGTATTCGGAATAGTAACAATCGGAATAATATTATTATACCTTGTACTTGTATATTTCATGAATTCATACTTCAAGGAAGTGTTTAAAGGCAACAATCAGTTACTGATAATTACTTTTATAATTATATTCACTTTCTCGTTTGATTTTGTGAACAAACGTGCTAAAGCATTTGTAGATAAACAGTTCTTCAGGGAAAATTACAATTACAGAAAATCGTTACTGGAATTCTCAAAAGATATCTCATACATATCAAACACAGAGGACTTAATCAGTAAAATAAGGGATTTCCTTATGAACACTGTTGGCATAGAGGCATTCAACTTAAGAGTAATAAACCAGAGGTACATTAAATCACTCGACCTCAGCCATAAAGAAATAGATGTATTACTGAAGAAGATACTTACGGGAAATCAGGAAGCAATACTGGTTAATGCATTTAACGTACACGAAATAGGCCTTACGGATACTGAAAAAGCACAGTTAAAAGAAATCAGTTTAATCATCCCGATATATTTAAAGGATGAACTCTTAGGTGCATTAACATTCGGTATGAAACATTCAGGAAAAGCATTCTCAGAAGAAGATATTGACCTGCTCAAATCCTTTGCATCGCAGAGTGCTATATCACTTGAGAACACACGTTTGAATGTTGAGCAGATTAACAAGCAGAAATACGAGGACGAAGTTAACATTGCAAAAAGAATTCAGTACAGCCTGTTACCCGATAATAATATTATACACACAAAGATGGACATTGCAGGTTATTCCGAGCCTGCGCGTGAAATAGGAGGTGACTTCTACGATATAATAAAACTCTCAGATGATCGTGTACTTGTAGCTATTGCAGACGTTTCAGACAAAGGTATTCCTGCAGCTCTTTATATGTCGCAGGTTCAGGCAATGCTTCAGTTTGCATCGGAAATATTTGTATCGCCGATGGAAATACTGACTGAAATAAACAAGCAGATATACGACCAGCTGAACAGGTATTCATTTGTAACGATATTAATCGCAATATTCGACGTTAAGAATAACATAGTAAAGGTTGCAAGGGCAGGGCACACGCCATTAATCAGAGTAAGAAACGGCAAGTCCGAGAATATTTACACAAAAGGAATAGGTATAGGACTCGACAGACAGGATATCTTTAATAATAATATCGAAGAAGTAACAATGGAATTAAAGGAAGGTGATGTATACTTTATGTACTCAGACGGAGTATCAGAAGCAATGGACGAAAAGAGAGAACTGTTTGGCAGTGAAAATGTTGAGAGAATTGTTAAGGATAATAGTAACGGAACACCGGAAATGCTAAAGACAAACCTGCTAAGCGGGTTGTCAGATTTCAGGAAGACTGCATCGATTAACGACGATATAACATTTGTAGGGATAAAGATAATGAAAGACTAAAACTATAAGTTAGTGAAAAAAGAAAGGGGCTGATATTAAATCAGCCCCTTTTGTTTTAAAGGTCAATTGAGTGTTCTATGTTTTCTGTTATAATACGAACACGTATGTGTGTGTTCTCATCGCTGTGCACAGTACCCCATATAAGTGCAAGTTGCTGCAACTGAATTTCAGGTTTATACTTTGCAGACAGCCCTATAACAACTTCTCTGACATTCAGCGAATGCGCAACATTCATTATCGAGAAGAATGCATTGTTCGTCGGTATAACGATAGGAATAACAGGTTTACCAATCTTTTCAGCTACGTTAACAACTTCACTGAATAAGTGCAGTTCATCAGATTTAAGTTCTTTCCTAACGTCAGTATTAATCTTATCAGTGAACACACGTGCAATCATAACTATAATATCTGTTTTCTCTGTATCGGTTTCGTTGATAATCTTCTTCAGGTGGTCCAGATTATTCGGGTCACGAACAGCGACCATAACTCTGTCAGGAAGTTCACTTTCGATAGCTTCCGGAGTTATCTGGCTTTCATCATCAAGGTTGAAATGTTCAAGCACTTTCATATTCTCATCACTATGGAATTCATCTTCACTGATTTGTTTTTCTTTCATTATCTTGTGTTTATTAATATAACCCGAGATAGTAAACAGAATGAAAAATGTTGCAGTAAAGACCAGTCCAGAAACAGTTGCGATTGGTTTAGTGAATAAATTAGCAATTGCAACGAATAAAAGTATCATAAATATTGAACCAAGACCGAAAGGAATTTCTTTCCCTCCGATTTTCAGGTTAAGCGGTACTCTCCATTCGCGCGGCCGTTTATCTTTAAACCTTAAAACAACCATAGAGAATGCGTTAAACGTTAAACTCCATATAACGCCGAATGCATAAGCCTCAGCGAGCAGAATAATATCACCGCGTGAAAGTATTATCGTCAATATCTGCATAAACGCAATCATATTAAGCATGCGGTATGTCGTTCCGAATCTCTTATGAGGTTTACGGAACCAGTCAGTTAAAACTTTATCCTCTGCAACTCTGTTCAAAACTCCGTTTGCACCTATTATAGAAGTATTCACTGCACCTGAGAGAATGAGTACACCAACGATAACAACGAATGCCTGAATTACAAGTCTTAACCATACAGGGCCGATAAGAAACATCGCAATACCGCCAATCAGATTATCAATATAAAGCGGACGAACTGCATCGGGTATCAGCATTATTCCGAGGAATGAAACTCCGGGAGTTACTATCATACTGAACACGAAAATAATCATCGCAGCTTTTTTGAAGTTCTTAAGTTTCGGATATTCAACTTCGCGGTAAACCTGAGCAAGAGTTTCCTCGCCGCTCAAAGCAAGAAGTGAGTGGCCGAATGCTATAATAACACTGAATATAGTAATAGATTTTATCCATTCCATATCTTTCAGCCAGCCGTAAGACTCATCAGTAAGCGTCAAAGTGAATTTCGGTAAATGTGTGAGGAAAGGTTCGTTTTTCATATACACCGTTACAACACCCCATACGATTACAAGTGCAGCCATAATAGATGTAATGATGAAAATCTTGAGAGCTTTATCCGATGATTCCTCAATCCCCTTTACATTTTCCCACCAGAAATATATAACTATAACTGTAGCAACAATCATAGCGAAGAAGTTTCTGTCAAGAACGATATCATAGCCCGCGAGTTTGGCTGTATCGTTTAAAAGTCCTGTTAAATACTGTCCGCCCGAAACAGCGCTGATAGGTCCTGTCAGGACATAATCAAAGACAAGTGCCGAGACGGATATTTTAGCAAACCATTCACCGAGTGCGGATTTTACAACGCGGTAAACACCGCCGCGTGTAAACATACCAACCGCTTCAATATACACAGACCGGACTGCGTATGAAAAAAGCATAACGGCGAGAATGAAGTAAGGTGCAATAGTGCCGATAAACTGTTCGGCAATACCGCCAATGTAATAAGCTGTTGAACCAAGGTCTCCTATAACAACTGCCGCAGCGCGCCAGTAGGAGATAAATGTGAACATTACTGTGGTAAGAACAATTACTTTAGTACTCTTTGCCATCCCTGATGGCTTAGTAGAGTGTGATTCAGTATCCATTATTTATTTTATAATATCTATGTTTTATCAAGTGCTAAAATAAGTGAAAAGATTATCATTTGAAAGACAGATTTTGTAAATATGATTTAAGCATCTTTTTGAATGACAATAATACGATTAATTAATGCTATATTATAACTTACCGAACATTTCCTCAAGTTTATTGAAACGGTAACTGAAAATCTGTTCCAGTTGCCTTTTCACGACCAGGGAATTCATAATCTTACCGATAAATCCGAATCCCACTTTATAATGAAGAATATCCACCATCTCAATACCTCCGTTTATTTCATAGAACTTATGCTGATGGTGCCAGAATTTATATGGCCCGAACCTCTGTTCATCCACAAAATATTTATAATCATCAACGTGAGTAATCTCCGTAGCCCAGTTTAAAGGAATTCCAAAAAGGGGATGGACTTTATACGTAATAATCATTCCAGGGTACATTTTTGCTTCACGGTATTCCGATGTCACTTCGAAACCCATCTTTTCAGGTGTTATAGCTTTAAGGTTATCGGGTGAAGAGAAAAAATCCCATGCTGTCTGTAAATCAATCGGTAATCGTTGAACTGTCTTCAAAAAATGCATATATATAGTATTTAAAATTCGATAGTTTTAACATAAATATAATAATAAATGTTCAGAGAATGGGCTACCTTGACGATTTTAATCTGCTAAATGAGATTTATACAGAAAGCAAAGAGACAATTCAGATTCCAGGAAGCGATGTAGAAATAAGAAATTACAGATTTACTTCAGATGACAGTGAATATTATCCTGATACAAATTACTTTAAAGATTCTGTAAAGAAGAAACTCTCACAAGACTCTGCTGTAAGAACAAAATCCTTTATTGAAAATACTTCAGAAGCGGAAGCATACAACAAAGAGTTTATATATCCTGTGTACAGCAGACCAGGTAAAAGCAAAAAACTTATAATCCTTTTTCACGGCTTGAACGAAGGCGGCTGGGAAAAATACCATTCCTGGGCAAAGAAACTGGTGGAACTGACAGGGCAGACAGTTCTGTCATTCCCGATATCACATCACATAAACCGCAGACCAAAGAACTGGATTGCTTCAAGGACGATGAATGCACTGGGTAAGGAAAGACAAAAGTTATTCGGAGCAGATGAATGTTCATTCCTGAACTCAGCAATAAGCACACGGCTTCATCTGAGCCCTGAAATATTCTTCTGGTCAGGAATAAGAAGTTATTACGATGTACAGAAACTGATGAATGAAATAAGAAGCGGAGGATTTAAAGAAATTGACAAAGACTGCAGCATATCATTATTCGGGTATTCGATAGGGGCATTCCTGATTGAAACATTGATAATGGGAAAGCAGGAAATGTTTGCAGACTCAAAAGCAGTATTGTTCTGCGGCGGTTCTACAATGGACTTAATGAATCTAACTTCAAAGTTCATATGTGACAGTGTTGCAGACAGGGCGATGACAGATTTCTACGTAAATAATTTCGAGAACGAAATACAATCAAACGAATACCTGAAAAAGTACTTCACGGAAAACGTAGAAGACGGAATGGTCTTCAGGTCACTTCTGAATATGAACAGGTTTTCAGACTTCCGTGTGAACAAGTTAAAGAGGTTTGAGAAACAGATACAGGCAATACCATTAAAGATGGATGATGTAGTCACGACAGATTCGGTAAGAAAGACGCTCACTGAAAAGGGATTGGACATAAGAATTAACGAAATGCATTTCCCGATTGAATACGACCACGTACTGCCGTTCCCGATAGGCGAGAAGATAAAAGATGAGACCGACAGATGTTTTAAGCAGGTATTTTCAGTCGTAGCGGAATGGTTAGAATAAAATCATTAAATAATCTATATTTTGCAAATTTATAATTTATGAAGACAATAATATACTCGTTTTATATGGTTTCGGTGTTTATGATAGCCGTTGCATTGCTTGGCGGCAGTCTCACCAGGCCGCTGGTTGACGGTTATTCGATGAAGACGATACAGACAATCGGAATCGATAAGGCGAAAATCGATACGATGGATGTGCTGATTGATAATTCAATATACAACATGAACCTGATGATGTACAAGATAGAAAAGTTAAAGAACACATTGACTTTGCAGGACGATAATACTAAACCGATTGATTTCAGGAATTACAAATATCTTTACAACTCTGTTTATATGCCGATAGTTTCGGCGGTTTCATACGTAATGAGGATAGTGATAGGGTTTACAGGAATATTTATTTTAATGTTAACTGCTTTAGTCCATTCCATATCATCTTATTTATCTCTGCGAAAGCGTGTAACTGTCTTAGAGCAAAAACTCGGTATACAGAAACAATAAATGGAATTTATAGCGGCGTGTATCTGTTAGAACCTTTTTAATCAAACAATAAATTATCAGAAATGGAAAGAAAAGAGTGGCTTGAAAAACTTGGGGGAGTAATCGACGCCAGAGACTCAGAATTATTTGCTTCATACTTTACTGAAGACGGTATATTCAGGTTTGGGAATGCAGAGCCTGTAAAAGGCAGAAGAGCAGTAGCAGATTATGTTGCAGCATTCTTTAATATGATAAAGGGCAGCGAACATAAAGTTGTAAATCACTGGGAGCAGGGCGGCAATATAATCTGGCAGGGCGAAGTTGAATATACGAGACTTGACGGAAAGAAAGTGAAAGTACAGTTTACGAATATATTTTATATGAAGGGTGAACTGATAGACCAGTATTTAATATATATTGATAATACACCGTTATTTGCTTCTTAGTTGTCCGTTGATAGTTAGTGGTTATAATCGCGGGTATATTTGATGGTGGAATGCACGCAATATTATATTAAATCAGGAATTTATGTAAGATTGTTACTAATGGGGATGCGTATACTACGAATATCGGTTTAAGAACATTATTTACATTGCTTTTCCCCGTAAAATCAACTAATTTTAACGTTTGTTTTAACTTATTATATAAATTTTAAATTCTAAAGGAGTTGTTCGAGTAATGACTACAAAACAAAAGTCGACACACGGTACCGGCGTTATGAATAAAATGCGCGATAGTATGCCATATATTATAGTATTTCTAATTATCGCCTTCGTTGGTCTTATAGTTTTTGAATGGGGTATGAATTACCTCGGCATGAGAGGCGGCGACAGGACAGTTTTTGGTAAAGTGAACGGCGAAGAGATTACTTACCAGGAATACGAAAAGATGCTTCAGCAGCAGCTTGAAAACATGAGACAGCAAAGCGGAGGAAAAGATGTTGATGATGCTACCCTCGAACAATTAAAAGAACAGGTATGGAATTCACTGGTTCAGCAGACCCTGACAAAACAGGAGATTGCCAGACTCGGAATAACAGTTTCTGATAATGAAATACTTGAGGTAATATACAAAAATCCTGAGCAGTTGCCCGAAGCAATCAAGAAAAACTTCATGGATTCAACAGGTGTGTTTAATGCCGATTTCTACCAGCAGGCACTTGGTATGAAGACAAAAGAAGCAACACAGTTCTGGAATCAGGTGGAAGCATACATGAGAGAAGTTATTCTTTCAGATAAACTTCAGACATACATCACTGCATCAGTAATCGTAACAGAAAACGATGTATTGCAGAAATACAAAGATGATAACATAAAAGCAAGTTTCAAATATGCATTTCTTGACGTAAACTCAGTTACCGATACAACACAGTTCCTCGTATCGGAAGAAGATATGAAGTCATACTTCAACGAACACAAAGATGAATTCAAGCAGGAAGAAGCAGTAAAGTTTAAGTACGTTGTATTCTCAGATGCTTCGACTCTTGACGACACAAATTCCTTAAAGAAACAAATGGAATTTCTTGTAAAGGATGTAAAGAATGCAAAACTTGAAGATTCAACATTAATAAAACTCGTAAATGATAATTCATCTGCTCCGTTTAAAGCAGACTTCCAGAAACCAAGTCAGATTGGTGCAGCGGGCAAGAATGCACTTAACTTCCTTTTCAGTTCAAAGCCTGGTGAAACATCAGGTTTACTGATGGATCAGGACGGTTTCAAGATTCTCAGATTGCTTGAAGTTAAAGAAGGTGAAGATACATACGTTAACGCAGCACACATTTTAATAAACTTTGGAACTGATACAGCGGCAGCAAAGAAACAGATAGAAGATATATTAAAACGTGCAAAGAGCGGAGAGTCGTTCGATAAATTAGCCGCCGAACTTTCACAGGACCCGTCTGCAAAACAGAACAGCGGTGACCTTGGCTGGTTTACAAAGGGCGCGATGGTAAAGGAATTTGAAGATGCGGCGATGAACGGAAAAGTCGGTGACATAGTAGGACCCGTAAAAACACAATTCGGATGGCACATAATAAAGATAAAAGACAGATCGAAGAAAGAATTTAAATTTGCAGAAATTAAGAAACCTGTAACAGCGGGACAAAGAACAAAAGACATTGCCCGTAAAAAAGCACAGGAATTTTTATCAGATGTTGAATCAGGTGCTATCATAGATTCGCTCGCAAAGAACATGATGATGCCTTTACTCTCAACACCTGAGATTTCAAAGGGCGGTTTCGTACCGGGAGCAGGTCAGAACAAGAACATAATAGAATTCGGACTCACGAACAAGAAATCAAAACTCTATGGTCCTGCAAAGGTTCAGGGAGGTTTTGCAGTTTATATGATAACAGACAAGATTGCCGAAGGTTCTAAAAATTATGATTCGATTAAAATCAGTTTAGTAAAACCTAAAGTTGCACAGATTAAGAAATTCGCTTATCTCCAGAAGATAGCTGCAGATTTACGCAGTAAAATAACTGGCGGCGATATACTCGCACTGCAGACATTATTCCCGCAGGTCGCATTCGGAACCGCAGACAGTGTTTCTATTTCGAAGCCGGATCCTAAACTTGGAATGGATTATCCATTGTACAACGCTGTATTCTCAATGCAGTCGGGTGAAGTATCGACTCCTGTAAAAGGAACGCGCGGTTATTACGTAGCAGTATTAAACTGGATAACACCATTCGATCAGAATGATTATATAGTTAAGCAGACAGACATTCGCAAGCAATTGCTCGGTACAAAGAAACAGCAGGCAGTTCAGGAATGGATGACTAACTTAACTAACAACGCTAAGATTGAAGACCACAGAGACAAGTATCTTTAACGGTTAAATATAGAGATTATAAAAAAAGGTGTTGGAGCAATCCAACACCTTTTTTAATATCAAAATCAAATTACCCACTCCGTCGTCCACTACACGGACGCTACCCCTCAGAGGAGGGGACTTTAAAGATAAATACTTGTCAAACCATACGCTGGTAAACCAGAATTATCTTTTCTTGTCTTTAACCCTAAAAAACAATCAGCGAGAATCAGCGTCTTTCAGCTCTTATCAGTGTGCCATTTCTTCTTCTATATTTTCTTGCCATTTTGTCCGCCGCGGCGGATTTTCACTCGTAACTGTATAATTACGCTGAGTTGGAAAACCTTTCGAAATGGAGTTTGTTATTTTATATACTCATACACCCAGATGTAACTATTGGTCTCTGTAATATCTACAAACTTTATCTGTGATAATAAACCGTCATTGTATGAATATGACTTTTTAGTTTTTAATTCGGGAGTATCATAAATTTCCTCTGATATATTTACTCCCTGATAAGTGTACTTAATATCGCTGGTTTGTTTTTCTTTCGAAGTGGTTAATATCTCAGTTAACTTATTGTTGTTATTGTATGAGTAATCTGTAACAGTAACATTATCCTTACCGATTAATATTCTTTCCTGCTTCAATCTTGATTTCTTATCGTAAGAATATTCGTAAGTATATTCGGCATGATCATCGGCATTATATTTAATCTCTTCGAGTAAATTATTCGTATTATCGAATTTAAAAGTGGAATAACTGACTAAAGTACCGTCGCTCATAACATATTTCATCTTAATTAACTTACCGCCTTCGTATTCATATATTTCATCAAAAGCTTTCATATCGCCGAAATACAATTCCCTTTTTGCAAGGTCACCAGCATCATTGTAATAATAAAGTGTCTTGCCTGCTATCTGACCTTTTTCGTTGTAAATCTCTCTTGATACAATACTGTTATCCAGTTTAATAACTGTTTTTGAATACGGTTGGGAATAGTTTATTTCTGTATAAGTATTGTTTCCTTTGTCGATATTCACAGACATAACTTTTGAAGAATCCTGCTGCCATTCGATTTCATCAGTATCTATGCGGGTTACGACAATCTTTGAGTATCCCGATGACATGAACCTGTCAATTTTTTCTCTTTCATTTTTTTCGGTATCAATCATCATTTTAATCTGAGCGTTCGAAACGCTGAAACTAATAATCAGTATTATTGCCAGAAATAAGTTCTTCATATATAGATTGTAATTTTAAATGTTTAAACAATAAATTCTGTTAGCATTATATCCGTTTTAATATGGGCTAAAATTTTTCATAGTAATTCTTCCCAGATTAATCGAAATTATACATTAACACAGACAAAAAATATGAATATTATAACAAAATTATTTGGCATTAAGTATCCAATTATTCAAGCAGGGATGATATGGTGCAGCGGGTGGAAACTCGCATCAGCAGTGAGTAATGCGGGTGGACTCGGACTGATAGGTTCAGGTTCTATGCATCCTGAAACTTTTCTTGAGCACGTAAGAAAATGCAAAAATGCAACATCGAAACCTTTCGGAGTAAACGTTCCGTTACTGTATCCTCAGATAGATGAAATCATAAACATAATTCTGGAAGAGGGCGTTAAAATAGTTTTCACATCGGCAGGGAGTCCGAAGAAGTACACTTCGGTATTAAAGGAAAAAGGGATTACAGTTGTACATGTTGTATCGGGTTCAAAGTTTGCAGTAAAATGTCAGGAAGCGGGAGTAGATGCAGTAGTCGCAGAAGGTTTTGAGGCTGGCGGTCATAACGGAATAGATGAGACCACGACGATGGCATTGATTCCGATGGTAAGGGAATCGATTAATCTGCCATTGATTGCGGCGGGCGGAATAGGGACGGGAGCAGGTATGCTTGCTGCATTTGCGCTCGGAGCAGACGGAGTTCAGGTTGGCACAAGGTTTGCGGCATCTGAGGAATCATCAGCACACATAGATTTCAAGAAAATGATAATTAATTCAGTTGAAGGTGATACGAAATTAATGTTAAAGAATATCGGACCTGTCAGACTGCTGAAGAATAAATTTTATAAAGACGTAGAAAAAGCAGAGGAAACGTGTGCGTCAGTTGATGGTTTAAAGGAATTGCTCGGGAAGGGAAGATCGAAAAAAGGGATGTTCGAGGGAGATTTAGAAGAGGGCGAACTGGAAATCGGACAGGTATCATCGTTGGTAAAGGAAATACAGCCTGCGGGAAAAGTAATTGAGGAAATAGTGAAAGAATATAACGAAGCACTTGGAAAATTGAAGATGGTGAAATAAATAAAGTGAAAAGTAAGAGGAGAAGGGGGGATTCGAACCCCCGGTAAAGTTGCCCCTACAACAGTTTTCGAGACTGCCGCTTTCAACCACTCAGCCACTTCTCCCGGATATAAAATCCTGAATGTATATTTAAAACGTTATGTCTTGAAATATGCAATTTCAAATTTACAATTTTAAATAGTTTAGTACTCCCGAGAGGATTCGAACCTCTAAATTCTGATCCGTAGTCAGAGGGTTTATCCATTAGCCTACGGGAGCATTTATCAATAATCCTAAAAATAACATTTTTATTCATCTTATTGAAACCAAAAATAAGTATCTAAATAAGAACAACCCACCCCGTCGTCCGCTTTCGCGGCCGCCACCCCTTCGAGGAGGGGATTCAAGAACAACCCACCCCGTCGTCCACTATGTGGCCGCCACCCCTCCGAGGAGTAATGGCGCTAACATAAGAGTTCATATGTATTTCTTATATCCTTTTAACTTTGTTCTTCTTGGAAAGTGCCTACCTGGTCTTTGTGGTATTAACTTACTTCGTATTCTCGTTCTCAACTTGTCCATATCTGCCTGTA
>JAPLFJ010000050.1 GCA_026390735.1 Ignavibacteriota bacterium | reverse complement strand
TACGCATTAGGTCCCTTATTTGTGTACTTTTTTGCAAGGATACATTTGGAGTCATCTTGTTTAATTTAATTACTCTAATATAACCATTATTCTATTAATTTACTATGTTAGTGCCATTACTCCTTGGAGGGGTGGATCCGTTCGCATTAGCGAACGGAGACGGGGTGGGTAAACTACCGATAATTTCCTCTCTTCCAATCTAACCCTGTAAGCGTATTAAAGCAACCTCTCTTCTCTTTAGCCTAAAAAATCTCTGTGCCCTCTGTGTGCTCTGTGGTAAAATTCTTTAAAGGATTGTCTCAATACCAATCTCACTTTGGAAACGCATCAAATTTAAAATATAATTTTCCAATTTCAAATTTAAAATATCTTCACCTCTTCATCGCCAGATACATCCCCCCTAAATACGGCACCATCCAAAGCATCCACACGTGAATACTGTACACGTGAAACTTCCTGTGTGTCTTCTCACTTCCCCATTTATTCACGTAAGTTGCCCAGATCACGTGCACAAGCATTACCCACAACGCAAGCTGCCCCGTCAATGTATGCGGCTCTAAAATATTAAACTCCTTCGTCGAAATCAGATGCATCGTATACGTCCCGGATATGTCAAACAACAATCCAAGCCAGAAACACACAACGTGCCACGTCTTTAAATAACGCGAATATCTTTCCGACCATATACCAATTGAATAGAATACAAGTGCGAGAGAAATTAATAAAATAGCAGATATTGTTAGCAGGGGCAAATAAAAGTATTAATATTTATATAATATCATTTTCGGGAAACGAATTTCTGTAATTTAACACATTACGAATTCAGATAATACTCAATTTATTCTCTTGCTCCCCATTTCAAAAATTTCTTTGTGCTAATTTGTGTTCATTTGTGGGAGAAAACCTTACTATCTTCCCCCAAACTCACCCCATTAACACCTACTCCTTTCAAAGTACATTCAAAGTGCGCTCAAAGTGCGTTGAAAGTACTTAAATCTTCACTTTCTCTTAGTCTCCAGAATCACTATATTCACCTAAAAAAACAATACTATGGGCAGATTATTTAAACCGGTACTCGGTCGTGCTAGCGGAAAAGTTGGGGATATAGTTTTTCGTTATACAAACGGGAAAGTCTTCATCACTTCTCATAAGGGAACTAACAAAATTAGTACGTCAACTAACTGCATTAACAACCGTTTACGTTTTTCCACCGTCGTTGGTTTTGCTAAAACTGTAAACAAACTCCCTGACCTGAAACATATCTGGGCTAAATCCCGCACAAAGGGCGGAACGGGCTACTCACAAATCATTACCAGAAATATTAATTCCATATCTCAGAATAATATCACTACCTCAAACATCATAACACCGTCTGGTTTTTTCCTTACTGTAAAGGACGTCGTACTGACTAACTCAACCGTATCACTGTCTTTTATTCTTGGTTCGTCCAGGGTTCAGCATTCCGGCATGGAGTTCAAATCAAACTTTGTTATCTCGTTCTCCGAACCAGTTGACGAAACGAACACAGCCAGAGCCCTCGTCCTCGCTGCAGAATCAAACGTTGTGCCTTCCGAAACAGAATATGTTGATACTTCGGCGAAATACGATAGTGCAAACAGCAGCATAATTAATCTGTACAAAAAGGCAATAGTTTTCTTCGCAATCACAAGAATAGATGCCGAAAATAAAAGTGAAATGTTTTCAAGTTCTGACGCTACAAAAATTTCTTTTTAAATAAATCTATTTTTAGTCTATTAAGAGTATTTTAAAATGTGCGGAGGGAGGTATAGTATTTACGGGTTGATGTTTAGAAATTATTATTTCAGTAAAATCATTTTTCGGGATTGTGTGAAGTTAGTTTTGCCCGTGTTTATGTCGCGGGCTTCCAATTGATAGAAGTATATGCCGCTTGAGAGGTTGAGCTTCTCGAACTCTACGATTTTGAACCTGTGGAGTCCTGAATAGAGGAGCATATCGTACACGACCCAGGAGACTGTTTTGCCCGAGAGGTCGAGGATTTTTAGTTTTACGTATGATTCTTTCGGGAGTGAGAACTCTATTGTTGTTGATGGGTTGAACGGGTTTGGATAGTTTTGTTTTAGTATGTACTCGGTTGCTACGATTTCATTATTGTTGTGTATTGCCGTGAACGTTATATTACCACCACCATTTGTCGTGTGTACGCCATGACCTTGGAAAGCCCATCCAGTATTCGTGTTTATGAAATCAATTGCACCACAAAAACCAATATGAAACGATGTGTCCAACTCTTGATATCCCCAGTTAATTCCACCATTTGTAGTCTTCCAAATAAGTGCATTTAAATAACCACCTGGTAAATCTTTATATCCACCTCCTGCATATATCGTGTCTAAATTTATTATACAAAATTCTCCAAACGTATTATGAATCCCATTACCAGAGGGTACAAATTGGCTTATCCAATTTATTCCACCATTAGTTGATTTATATATCCCACCCCCTATACCATTTGAGTTCCACGTAAACCAACCAGTGTTCTCATTGTAAAACTGGAAATACCCCGGATATTGTGAAGGTGGTCTTGTTGCTCGAAACCAATTTACTCCGCTGTTTGTGGTTTTCCAGAAAAAATTATCACCTTCTGAACTATAATGCCAGCCAATGTATTCTCCGTTTACTTTGTTTTTATAGAAGAAAATATTTCCAACTCCAGTTGTGTCTGTTAATTGAACCAAAGTAACACCGCCATTAGTTGTTTTCCATATACAATTATAGTACATATAATTTGCACCGCTTATCCAGCCTGTATCCCTGTTTATGAACGATAACCCAAAATAAGAATTTGAGAGTGACGATAAAGACACACTATCCCAGGTTAATCCTTTGTCATACGTTCTTTGTATACGGGTGACCCCATCCCTTTTAGCATTTGTATATACTGTTGTGCTGTCGATTTTATCCAGCACTCCATAGTATAGTCCTTCGTTAATAAGTGTCCAGTTATTCCCTCCGTTTGTAGTTCGGAGCATTCCGGAACTTGACAAATACGGAACAAATACCATAATGCCTGTGTTAGCATCAAAAAATTTTACGTCACGAACTTCGTAATAACTAGGCAAAGCCTGATAAATCCACTGGCATACACAATTATCAATTAACAATGTGCAATGTGCAATGTACAATTATTACAGCAAGTATTATGAGTGCTCTTTTCATTCGTTTCCTTTGATGTATTATAATTTAATATTTTTGGGTTTCAGATAATACACAATATTTTGGGGGAGGGGCATTGCGGGATTTTAAGAACGCGCAAGGTGGTCGGCGAGGAGTAACAATATTAGTAGAGATTCCTGCTAAGAAACGCTTCGCGTATCTGCTTCGCGAGTAGGAATGACAAGGTTGGGGGATTATGCTTGGAAGTAAGTATTTGAAAGAAAAGGGTTTGCAAGTTTATATTTTAACAAAATTATTTGGGGAATTTCGAAATTATTATAAACAGTATTTTGTTCAAACATTCATATAGGTTTTCCTGTTTGCCGAGTAACAGGAAAAGTTCTTTCTGGCAGACGTCTTCTGTCTGTTTTATATACAAATAAACAGCGATGTATGCAAGAGGGATTTTTTAGGCAGACATATTTCAATTTAATTTTACGTTATTTATGTATAACTTTTTAAATGGATAAACATCTACTCGATTACAATTTGAAGGTGCGTTTACCTGTCATTGCTTTTGTGGTGATAGCGGTGTTTGCAATTACATATTACGCATCATATGCCGAGCGTAACAGCATCGGCTATACGCCGGAACAGCCGGTGAAATTTTCACACAAGTTACACGCAGGTTCAATGCAGATTGACTGCAAATACTGTCATACAGGGGTTGATAAGTCGCGGGCGGCGAGTGTACCGTCTGTGGATATCTGTATGAACTGCCACACTCTTGCCAGGACGGACAAACCTGAAATAATTAAGCTTACAGCTTATTACAAAGAAAATAAACCACTTGAATGGAGCAGGATTCATAAGGTTCCGCAGTTTGTCTATTTCAATCACAGTTCGCACGTTAATAAACAGATTGATTGTGTGAATTGCCACGGAGACGTTAAGGCGATGGATGTTGTTGGTCAGGCGAATTCCTTCACGATGGGTGCGTGCCTGAGCTGCCACAGACAACCGGAGAAGAAGATTAGCAATTATGAGGAGATTAAGGCAAACCTGAAAAAGGGTCCTGAGAACTGTTCAGCTTGTCACCGTTAATAAAATTAAAAACAGAGTTCAAAAGTTTAATGTATAACAAATGAATATTTTAGATTATCTGAAAGAGAAAAAGTTAGATAGAAAACATTTTATATATGTTACTGGTGCTGCAGCATTGGGCGGTTTTCTGCTTGCGAAATTCCCGATAAAGTTTTTATCGAAGCGTGCGGAAAATATTTATAGTTCAAACAGGAAGATTCAGGTGAGGGAAAATCCTGATTCGGTTAAACGAATTAAAGCTTAATGCGGAAAGGATAAGAATTTGTCAGACAAAGATATTAATTACTGGAGAGGGTTTAACGAACTTAACAGCGACCCCGATTTTCTGAAGGCCAAAAGGGACGAGTTCAAGGATGAACTTCCTGAGGGCTTTGCAGATGGTCTGGATACGTCGAAGTCGTCGGCAGTTAGCCGCCGTACGTTTCTTGCCCTGATGGCATCGTCTGCAGCGCTTGCTGCGACGGGCTGTTCGGACTACAGAGAAAAGGGCGCGATTATTCCTTACAATAAGAAACCTGAAGAAATTACGATTGGTAATCCGAATTTTTATGCTTCGACCTGTACTGCTTGCGCGAATGCCTGCGGGATACTTATTAAGACTCGCGAAGGACGCCCGATTAAGATTGACGGCAACCCTGAGCACCCTGTTAATAAGGGAAAGATTTGTGCAACAGGTCAGGCGAATATTATGAACCTGTACGACCCAATCAGACTGAAAGAACCGATGCTTAAAGGAAGCGGAAGTTTTTCTTCTGTTAACTGGCTTGATGCCGATACAAAGATAATTGATGAACTTAAGAAGGCAGTTGCCGCAGGAAAAGAGATTGCCGTTATATCGCATACTGTTACTTCTCCGACTGCGAAACTTTTGTTTGAAGATTTTGCGAAGAAGTATACTACTGCAAAATTTTATTCCTATGAACTTACGAACGATATAAATAAGGTTAATGCGTTTAAAAAGAGTTTTGGTAAAGACGGTCTGCCTGTGATAAAATGGAATGAGGCGAAGGTTATACTTTCGCTTGAGTCTGATTTTCTTGCGAAGGACGGAAACTTTGTAGAGGCGCAGAGGCTTTATACAGAGAGCCGCGACGTGATGAAGAAGAACGGCGAGTTTAACAAGCTGTACGTTGTTGAAGGCGGGTTTAGTTTAACGGGTGCAAATTCCGATTACAGGATTAAACTTAGAACTGATGCGATTGAAGAGTTTGCGTATGCTTTAATTAGTGCGCTTGGTGAAAACAATTCAGGAATAGATGAACTGATTAAGAAATACAACTTAAAGAGGGAAGCAGTTAAATCACTCGTTGAGGATTTAAAGGCGAATAAGGGCGAGGCGTTTGTTACTGCGGGAGCGAAGTTCCCTGAGTCAACACACATTGCCGTTAATAAATTAAATGATTTGCTCGCAACAAAAGTTTATTCTAAAGAAAACTTCGCATCACCTGTTATGCCGCTTACGGCAAAGGCAGACATTGACGCACTCGTCGGAAGAATGAATGCGGGCGGAGTCGGCGCAGTTGTTCATTTCGACACAAACCCTGTCTATCATTTTTCACCTGATTATAAATATGCAGATGCACTGAAGAAGGTTGGACTTGTTGTAACTTTTGCAGAGGCACATAATGAAACGAGTGAGTTGAGCAATTATGTACTTCCTGTAAATCATAACTTTGAATCGTGGGGTGACCACAAACCGAGAACGGGCGTGATGAGTACACAGCAGCCTGTTATCGCTCCTATCTATAAGACAAGACAAAAAGAAGCTGCAATGCTTAACTGGCTTGCAGAAAAGCCCGAAGCCTATGCCGAAAATATTTATATGAACTATATTAAGGCAAACTGGGAGAAATCAGTTTATTCAGTAGTAAGTGCAAAAGTTGATTTCAAAACTTTCTGGACCGGCGCAATTCACGATGGCGTGATTGCTTTCAACGAAAAGTTTGATGATACATTCACTTTCAGACCTGAAGGATTTAACGCACCTGCTTTAAAAGCTTCAACGGCCGCAGTGCTTCAGCTTAACCGTCCGAATTATTTAACTGACGGAAGGTTTGCGAATAACGGATGGCTTCAGGAATTACCAAACCCGATTACAAAATCTGTCTGGGATAACTATGCATCTGTTTCGCCGACATACGCAGAACAACTTGGCGTAAAGGCAAACGATATGGTTGAAATCACTGCGGGCGGAAAGACAGTCGCAGCGCCGGTTTTCGTTCAGCCGGGTATGGCAGACGGAGTTGTTGCTATCGACCTTGGTTTCGGCAGAACTAACGCAGGTCCTATCGGTAACGGTGTTGGCGTTAATACAATAAATTTCATCTCGAAGAATGCAACAGTTTCTGAATGGCTTTATAATGACGTGAAGATTGCGAAGGCAGCGGGTACTTATGAGGTTGTTTCAACACAGGAACATTTCCCGATTGATAATGAAAGGTATAACGACATTCATCTGAAACGCGAAATCATTCGCGAAGGTGTATTCGAAGAGTATAAAGAAAACCCGAAGTTCTTAAAGGAAGAAATCGGTAAAGTGGAATTGTTTAACATCGTCCCTTCGTATGAGTTTACAACGAACAAATGGGCTATGTCTATTGATTTGAATAAATGTACGGGCTGTAACTATTGCGTTGCCGCCTGTAACGTTGAAAATAATATTCCTGTAGTCGGCAAAGAACAGGTCGGCAAGAACAGGGAAATGATGTGGATGAGAATCGACAGGTATTATGGCGGACACTCGGACGACCCGAGAGTTTCATTCCAGCCGATGCTTTGTCAGCATTGCGATAATGCACCTTGCGAAAACGTATGTCCTGTTGCGGCTACAAACCACAGTCCTGACGGCTTAAACCAGATGGCTTATAACAGATGCGTCGGAACAAGGTACTGCTCGAACAACTGCCCTTATAAAGTAAGAAGGTTCAACTACTTTAACTTCAGGGATAATCTTGCAGACGCTTATTATGAAAAAGATTCACTGAGCTTAATGCACAACCCTGAAGTAACTGTCCGTTCACGCGGCGTTATGGAGAAGTGTACATTCTGCGTTCAGAGAATCATGGACGAAAGACAGCACGCAACAGAAGAGAAGAGGGATTTAAACGGAGATAACGTAAAGACTGCGTGTCAGGAAGCTTGTCCTACAAGCGCAATCGTCTTTGGCGATTTAACGAAGAAAGATTCAGATATATTAAAACATAGAGATCACGAACTCGGTTATCACGTACTTGAAGAAATAAACGTGAGACCGAACGTAACATACATTGCAAAACTTAGAAATATAAAACCGGAGAAAAAAGCGTAGTGAGTACTATTGATTACACACAAGAATTACCGACGGTAGAAGGAAAACCTTCTGCACAATCTATTGATGATGTAATATCAAAACCGCTTGATACCAAACCCGGAAACCTTTGGAAGATACTTATTACAATAACATCTTTAATGCTGTTAGTTGGAGGAGGTGCTTTAGGGTGGACGTTCTACAAGGGTATTGGTGTCTGGGGAAATAACAACCCCGTTGGCTGGGGATTTGATATTGTAAACTTTGTGTTCTGGGTTGGTATTGGTCACGCAGGAACACTTATCTCTGCGGTCCTTTTCCTCCTGAGGCAAAGATGGAGAACCGGTATCGCCCGTTTTGCCGAAGCGATGACAATCTTCGCCGTTATGTGCGCAGGTATTTTTCCTGCAATTCATACGGGAAGAGCATGGCTGGACGGATATTTATTCCCTTACCCGAATGCGAATAATATCTGGGTGAACTTTACATCACCGCTGCTCTGGGACGTTTTCGCAGTATCAACTTACTTTACTGTGTCAGCAATCTTCTGGTATGTTGGTCTGATGCCTGACTTTGCAACACTGCGCGACAGAACAACTAACACTCTGAAGAAAAATATTTATTCTATACTAAGTCTTGGCTGGAGACATTCTTCACGCCACTGGCAGCATTATGAAAAGGCTTACATGATTCTTGCAGGCTTTGCAACACCGCTCGTTCTCTCGGTTCATACAATCGTATCTTTTGACTTTGCCGTATCGGTTATTCCCGGATGGCATACAACAATCTTCCCGCCGTACTTCGTAGCGGGTGCTGTGTTCTCAGGATTCGCAATGGTACAGAACGTTTTAATATTCGTAAGACAGGCATTCAACCTGAAACACATTATTACAATCGGGCATCTCGAGAAAATGAACCAGGTTATGCTGCTCGTCGGAACGATGGTCGGATATGCATACGCAATGGAATTCTTCGTTGCCTGGTACAGCGGAAATCAGTTTGAAACATTCACGTTTATAAACAGGGCACTCGGACCTTATGCCTGGGCTTACTGGACGATGGTTTCGTGCAATGTGATATTCCCTCAGTTATTCTGGATTAAGAAAATAAGAACAACAATCCTGCCGATGTTTATTCTTGGCGTGGTTGTTAATATAGGTATGTGGTTCGAAAGGTTTGTTATTATCGTCACTTCTCTGTCGCGCGACTATTTACCGTCGAGCTGGGGAATGTACACCCCGACGATTTATGATTTGGGAATACTGATGTTCTCGTTCGGACTGTTTTTCACAAACGTTTTATTATTCGTAAGAGCTTTACCTGCTGTTTCAATCGCTGAGGTTAAAGCGGTTGTTGACGGCGCACAGCCTTCACATAAAGGAGGTCATCATTGATGGATACTAAAAAGATTCACTCTGTAACAGCAATATTCGATACACCCGATGATATAATAATGGCCTCACAGGAAACTGTGAAGGCAGGTTACACAAAGTTTGATACAAACACTCCGTATCCTGTTCACGGAATAGAGAAGGCAATGAATATCGGCACTTCGTACCTTGGTTATTTCACTCTCTTCCTTGGGCTCTCGGGTGCGGCATTTGCATTCGCCTTTATATACTGGGTTGCGGCGATTGATTATCCTTTAATCATCGGAGGTAAACCTTTCTTCTCGTGGCCGGCATTCATTCCCGTCACGTTTGAAGTTACGGTGCTTTCTGCCGCAGTCGGTACTGTTGGAGTTTTAATCGCGGGACTGTTTAAGTTTCCGAATAATTCGCATACACTGCACGATACTGATTATATGAAGAAAGTTTCTTCCGATAAGTTTGGTGTCTGCATTGTTTCTATCGACCCGATGTTCGACGAAGCAAAAGCAAAGAGCTTCTTGCAGGGTATTGGCGGTAAAGACATAGAAACAATATACGAACCTGAAAGAAAAACAATCAATGCTTTCGAGCCGAAGTTTATAATGGGACTGATTCTTATTGCACTCTTAACAGCGGGCGCAACTTATTTTGCACTTAATAAACTTGTGTTTATGCAGCCCTTCACCTGGATGGCAGAACAGAATAAACTCGTTCCGCAGTCGAAGAACGTTATGTTCGGCGACGGTTATGGTATGAGGACACCTGTTGAGGGTACAGTGGCACGCGGTTTCACACCTTATGAATTTAAAGGTATGTCTGATTCTGCAGTTAAGAATCTTTCAAACCCGTTGCCTGTCAGTAAACAGGTTCTTGCTAAAGGAAAAGAAAAATTTGATAGTTACTGCAGTCCCTGCCACGGTTATTATGGCAAAGGCGACAGCAGAATGAACGGACAGTTCCCGAATCCTCCGTCGCTTCACAGCGATAAGGTCACAAACTGGACTGACGGAAATGTTTATCACGTGATTGTTAACGGACAGAACGTTATGCCAAGCTATGCAAAGCAGCTGTCCAAAGATGAAAGATGGTCCATTATACGTTACATCAGAGTGCTTCAGCGTTCGCAGAATGCAAAAGACTCTGACGTAGAAGGAAAGTAATTTTAGTTTTATAGTTCTTTAAAATATCAGTTTTTCAGTGGAGACAAGCATCACCTTTTTGGTTAGCTTCCTCCCACCCTGTCATTCCTGAGTTCCTGCATGTTCTTAGCAGGAATCTCGATAAGGAATCTCGGCCAAAGCAATCAGGAACAAAGAGAAAGTGATAATAGGGAATTGGTGAGTTAAAAAACAAACTCCCCTCTCTGTCATTCCTGCATGTTTCTGGCAGGAATCTCGACCAAAGCAATCAGGAACAAAAAGAAAAAGTGTATGACAAGAGAATGTACATATTATGTTTACATCCTTGCAAACAAAGTAAACACTGTGCTTTATGTTGGAGTCACAAACAACCTCTTTAGAAGGGTTGTTGAACATAAACTGCAGTTACACGAAGGCTTTACAAAAAGGTACAACATTGACAAACTTGTATACTTTGAGAACTTTCAATATATTAAAGATGCAATTAACAGAGAAACAGAAATTAAAAGATGGAAAAGACAATGGAAGAACAGATTAATATTTAAAGAAAATAAAGAAATGAGGGATTTAATCTATGATTACTTAAGTGATCAGGAAATTGAGGATATGAAACAATATATTTATGAGAACGAACAGAATAAAGAAAACGAAATTAAAATTTAAATATAACACTATATAAATGATTTACGAAAAGAAAGAGTTACCGGGTAAGGTTCAGAAGATTGGCTTCCTGCTTACGGGCTTGGGGCTGGTGCTTGTACTGGTTTCGTATTTGGTTGACCCGAAACGCGAGGCGTTTAATAATGTCATCGGTTTGATGTTTTTTGCAAGCATTGCACTCGGTGCGCTTGTACTCGTTGCACTTGAATATCTTTCTGGTGCCGTGTGGAGCACACCATTCAGAAGAATCAGTGAGTTCATCGCATCATCGCTGCCTTTAGTTCTGCTGTTTGCAGTTCCGCTTTTCTTCGCAATGCATTCTATATTCCACTGGACACATACTGATGTTGTGTCGGCCGATAAGATTCTTTCTGCAAAAACTCCATACCTGAACATTCCGTTCTTTATCGGAAGAACAGTCGGCGTTCTTGCATTATTCTATATATTCTATTTATTGTTCAGAAGAAATTCTAAGAAACAGGACGAGACAAAAGACCAGAAACTGACCAAGACAAACGTCAACCTTTCTGCAGTATTTATGTTTTTTGCAGGTATCGGATTAACCGTTCTGGTAGTTGACTGGGTGATGAGTCTTGAACCGCATTGGTTCTCAACTATTCTCGGAATATATTTTATCTCGGCTACTTTGCTCGCAGGTCTTGCGGCAACAACTTACGCAGCGGTCAGCTTAAACGAGGGCGGTTATCTCGGAGTGAAGGTCGGTAAAGATAATTATTATTCTTTTGGTGCACTTCTTTTTGCAATCACTAACTTCTGGGCTTACGTTGCATTCAGTCAGTTCCTTTTAATCTGGTATGCAAATATTCCCGAAGAAACATTCTGGTTCATCGCACGCTGGGAAGGCGGATGGAAATATATTTCTATTCTCTTGATGATAATTCGTTTTGCTGTTCCTTATGCAATGCTGCTGTCTCAGCCGTCAAAGAGCGACCCGAAAAATTTAAAGAGAGTTTCTATAGTAATACTTGCTGCGCATTTCTTTGATTTGTACTGGCTTATAATGCCGACGTTCAGCAAAACAATTACGTTTAGTTTTTATGAAATCGGATTCCCTGTTCTCGTAATAGGACTTATAGTACTTGTGTTCTATGCACAGGCTAAGAAAAATAATATACTTCCGGTTGGTGATCCAAAGTTACAGCGCGGACTGGATTTTCATTTATAATTTATAATTAAAAGTTTATAGAATATGATTGGTCAAAATGACAATATAAACCTCGAAGTAAACGACAAGAAGAAAGTTATTCTTGGCTTTTATGGTTTATTCTATGTTGTGATAATTTTAATAATCGTCGTGGTCGGTTATTCTTATCTCGGAAAGCTTGAAACGTTTTCCCGCGGAGATTTGATACCTGCTACTCTGGCTGCTGATACAACGGCAAAGACAAACGTTGATTTGCCCGTAGTGAAGGGCACAACAACCGCACCCGTCGACCTTGTAAAGGAAGTTGTTTCGACTCCGGATAAGGTTGCAAAGGGCAAAACCCTCTTCGAAACTAATTGTGTTAGTTGTCACGGCCCCGAAGGAAAAGGGGATGGCGTTGCAGGAAAGACTCTCAATCCGCCGCCAAGAAACTTTACTGCTCTGACAGGCTGGACTAACGGACCTGCATTCTCCAGTATGTATAAAACACTGCAGGAAGGTATAACGGCAAGAGGTATGGCTTCGTACAATAGTCTTTTACCCGAAGAAAGAATTAATTTAATTCTGTACATCAGAACTTTTAATACCGGATTCCCTGTAATTGACCAGAAAGAAATTTCCACGGTTGATGCTGCATACAGTCTTTCTAAAGGTTTTAAACTTCCTAACCAGATTCCTGTAAAGATGGCAGAAGATAAAATTCTTGAGGAAACCAAGACAGCAACTGAAAAAGTTGAGAATATCACAAAAAGTATATTAAACGATAAGAACGAAAAAGGAGCTGCAATATTCAATAAAATAAGTTTCGATGTAAAGCGCTCTGTTACTGCGCTTGCAGGATATACAAAGTGGAATGAAAATGAAAACGCCTTTGTTAAATTTGTGTCTGTAAACCCTGTTGCCAAAGGATTTAATGTCTCACAAACAGGAATTACTTCTGAAGAATGGGGTATTGTTTTTCAGTATCTCAAAAATTTATTTGCTAAGTAATTGAGAAAAATTTTAGTAATACTATTTATCCTTGCCGCGTTCTTTAATGTGAATGCTCAGGAGAAAAAATCACAGGTCGGTATAGAGGAGCATCTCGGGCAGACAATCCCGATGAACCTCACCCTTATTGATGAGTACGGAAAACCTGTTAAACTGTCTGACCTAACAAAAGGTAAACCGTTTGCTCTGACTCTTGTGTATTTTCGCTGTCCCGGTATATGCAGCCCGCTGCTGACCGGATTTACAAAAACTATTGACCTTACTGATTTGGTTCCGGGAAAAGATTATGAAGTAATAACAGTAAGCTTCGACCCGACAGAAACGTATCTGACAGGCAGCGAAAAGAAGAAGAATTATTTTGCGCAGTTAAAGAATAAACAACTAAACAACGAAGACTGGAGATTCCTGACTGCAGACAGCGCAACTATCGCACAGTTAACAGATGCAGTGGGCTTCAGGTACATTAAAAAAGATAATGAGTTTATTCATTCGGGAGTGCTGACACTTTTATCTCCCGAAGGAAAGATAACAAGATATTTATACGGTACGGATTTTCTTCCGTTGGATTTTAAACTCGGAATCATCGAGGCTGCAGAAGGAAGAGTGGGAACCACAATTTCTAAAGTTGTTAGTTTGTGCTATAGTTATGATGCCGAAGGTAAAAGATATGTACTGGATGTAACAAGGATTGCAGGCGGTGGAATACTTTTACTGCTCGGAGTTCTTGTAGTTGTTTTAATAGTTAAAAAGAAGAAAAATTAAATATTAAATATATTAAATGGATAATGTTTCATACTTAGATTATAAAGGAAAGCATAAAGGGCTTTTGGGTTGGATACTTTCTACTGACCACAAAAGAATTGCTGTTCTCTATCTGGTTTCGCTGATAGCGTTCTTTCTTGTTGCAATGACTTTCGGGTTTCTGATGAGACTCGAAATGCTGACACCGGGTAAGACCATCATCGATCCGCAAACATACAACGCACTCTTTACGCTTCACGGAGTAATAATGATTTTCCTTTTCATTATTCCGGGAATACCCGCAGTGTTCGGTAATTTCTTTTTGCCGATTATGCTCGGCGCAAAAGACGTGTCGTTCCCACGGCTGAACTTACTTTCGTGGTATTTCTATATCGGCGGCGCGGCCCTCGTTTTGATTTCGTTGTTCACTGGCGGCGGACCTATAGATACAGGCTGGACGTTCTATGTGCCTTATAGTTTAAGAACACAGACAAACGTTTCGCTCGCAGTTTTTGCTGCGTTCGTTCTTGGTTTTTCGTCAATACTTACAGGATTAAACTTTATAGTAACTATTCACAGAACGAGATGCCCCGGAATGGGATGGTTCAAGATGCCTTTGTTCGCTTGGGGACTTTACTCAACTGCGTGGATTCAGGTTCTTGCAACTCCTGTGATTGGTATTACATTATTATTAATAATACTTGAAAGATTCTTTGGCGTTGGTATTTTCGACCCGGCTCTGGGCGGTGACCCTTTACTCTATCAGCACTTGTTCTGGATATATTCGCATCCCGCAGTTTACATTATGATTCTCCCCGCTATGGGTCTTGTGTCTGAAATTATTCCGACATTTTCAAAGAAAGATATTTTTGGATATGGTCCGATTGCAATGTCGTCTCTCGCAATCGCATTCCTTGGTTATCTCGTCTGGGGGCACCATATGTTCTCAAGCGGTATAAGTGATACTTCAAGAGCAATATTTTCTTTCTTAACATTCATAGTTGCAATTCCTACGGGAATAAAAGTTTTCAACTGGGTTGCAACATTATACAAAGCCTCTATCGATGCACGCGCACCTTTCTGGTTCGTTGTAGCATTTATTATTATATTTTCTATCGGTGGATTAACAGGATTGGTTTTAGGTTCTTTAAATACTGATATTCACTTAACCGATACTTATTTTGTGGTTGCCCACTTCCATTATGTTATGTTCGGAGGAATGGGTCTTCTGTTCTTTGGAGGGCTTCACTACTGGTTCCCGAAAATGTTTGGAAAAATGTACAATGAAAAGATTGCTAAACTTGGTACTTTAATCTTCGTTATTGGTTTTAACGGACTTTATTTCCCGATGTTTATTATGGGATACCTTGGAATGCCAAGAAGATATTATGATTATTTACCGCAATACCAGATTTATCATGTAATCTCAACTATAGGTTCGTGGGTTTTAATAATTGGAATTCTGATTCTTGTTTTCAACTTGCTTAAAGCTTTATTGAGTAAGTCAAATACTACAACAGAGCTTAATCCTTGGGGCGGAACAACACTGGAATGGACAGTTCCTACACCACCGCCACTGGAAAACTTTGATGTGATTCCAACCGTAACTCACGGTCCGTATTACAGACCAAATTTAATTAAACCGGAGAAAAGTCATTAATTATGAGTAATGAAGCAGCCGTAGCACACGTCCACAGGGACGACGAAGGTTCAAAAATGGGTATGTGGCTCTTTTTGTTTACAGAGCTTCTGTTATTCGGGGGGATGTTTATTCTGTATGCATCATACAGGTTTATGTACCCGGATAATTTTAAAGTTGCTGCAATGCGGCTTGATACATTAATCGGTGCGGTTAACACGATTTTACTTTTAACAAGCAGTCTTACCGTTGTTCTCGCAATTACTGCATTAAGAAGAAATCAGAAAACGTTTAGTCTTTATCTTCTTGGCTTTACTGTAGTTGCAGGCGGTGCATTCCTTGTTAATAAGTTTTTTGAGTGGAGCGCAAAGATTCATCACGGCATTTATCCTAAAGGCCCTGAGATGGCAAACCTTTCAGACGGAGAGAATGTGTTTTATGGTCTCTACTATGTTATGACGGGGCTTCACGCACTGCACATCATCGTCGGTCTTGCGTTTATAATCTTTATGATGGTCTTCATCGCAAGGGGTAAACAAACTGGTGATAATTGTCAGAAACTTGAAAACGCAGGACTGTACTGGCACTTGGTCGATATAATCTGGATTTTCCTGTTTCCTTTATTCTATTTAATACATTGATAAATAAAATATTATGAGCGATAATACAAACACAAACACACATACACACGAACATCCGGGATACGGATTGTATATTTTAGTATGGGCAGGGCTGGTCGGGTTAACGACTATCACTGTTGCCCTGGCAGGTTTTAACCTGGCAAGTCTTACCGTTGTTGTTGCAATGGCAATTGCTGTGATTAAATCCCTGCTCGTTACTAATTATTTTATGCACGTTAGAACAGACTCCGCAGTCTTTAAAATCTTTATTTTCGTTTGTCTGGCAATATTTCTCACGATGATTGTTTTAACATTTTTTGATTTAACTTATAGATTTCCATTAAAATGAAACAAACTATAGTTCAACATACTGACTTAACATTTTTAATTATCATAGGGATTTCGTTTTTCTTCCTTGCGGTGATTACTGCTCTTATGTTCTACTTTATGTATAAATACAGCAGAAAGAAAAACCCGGTTGCAACAGATATAACAGGAAATACAACAATTGAAATTCTGTGGACTGTGATCCCTACTATACTCGTTATGGTTATGTTCTTCTATGGCTATGCGGGTTTTAAACAGATTAGAAACGCTCCCTCCGACGCTATGACCGTTAAGGTTACAGGCAGAATGTGGGTCTGGAATTTCGAGTATGAAAACGGCGTCAAAAGCGATACGCTCTTCGTTCCTACTGGAAAACCTGTTAAACTTGAACTGAACTCTGTTGACGTCAATCACAGCTTCTACATTCCTGCTTTCAGGATTAAAGAAGATGCCGTGCCGGGAAGAAAAAACTATCTCTGGTTTGAACCGACAGAAGACGGGGAATACTATGTTGAATGCGCCGAGTATTGCGGATTAAGTCATTCGTATATGCTGTCTAAGGTCGTCTCAATGCCAAAAGATAAATACGATGCGTGGTACAACGCACCGCGTCCGAAAGAAGGAGCAGATACAACCAAACCAAAATCCGACACATTAAAGACTAAGTAATTATTGAACGATATTAATAAATATAAAAACGAAACCGCAATGGCTATTGAAGAGTCGCCCTTGTCTTTTGCTGCATCAAAGATAAGTATATTGCTGGAGCTTGTAAAATTCCGTATTACAGTACTGGTATCTTTTACCACAGCACTCGGATATTTTCTCGCTTCTTCAAACCTTGGTTTTGCATTCGTTTATCCTGTCGTCGGAATATTTCTTCTTGCCTGCAGCTCTGCAGCATTAAATCAGTACCAGGAAGTTAATACTGATATGATGATGGACCGCACAAAGAACAGACCTATTCCGTCGGGAAAAATATCGCGTAACAACGTATTAATTATATCAATCCTACTTCTCGTTGCGGGTACATCAATATTGTTTTTTAAAACAAACCTTGGCACCTTGTTTACGGGGCTTTTAACGTTCTACTGGTATAATGCCGTTTATACTCCGTTAAAGAAGAAAACAGCACTCGCAATCGTTCCGGGCTCTCTCGTCGGCGCACTGCCTCCTGTCGCAGGATGGCTCGCAGCCGGAGGAAGCCTGTTCGATATTAAAATCGGAATCGTTGCGCTTTATTTCTTCGTCTGGCAGATTCCGCATTTCTGGTTATTGCTTCTTCTTTATGGCAATGATTTTAAAAAAGGCGGATTCCCTGTGCTGACAGATTTGTACAGCGAAACATTCATTAAAAGAATCACTTTCGTTCTGCTTATCGCAACACTCGTAATCGGAATAGCAATCCCGTACGTCGGAACAGGTTTGTACCTTACTACCCGGATTATTGTAATCGCATCATCGGCGCTTATGTTTTTAGTTGCACTGTCATTCTTAAGAAACAAGAATATTGAAAGAAAAGACATAGTGAAAACCTTTGTCTCAATTAATTTATACACTTTAACCTTAATAACTATTCTATCAGCAGATAAATTATTTTTCTTACTATGAATATTATAGATCAATTTGTAATACCGCCAAGTCTGGAGCACATAGGGCTTCTGACTGTAATGCAGATTATTTCCCTGCTTACATTTTTACCCTTCGTGGGTTTAATGCTCGGCTCGTCTGTTTTCTCGGTTTACTTTAACAGGAAGGGAAAGAAAACAGGGAACCCGCTCTTCGTTAAAATCGCAAAGGATATTATTGATAAGCTGACTGTCGGTAAAGCCGCTGGTTTTGCACTCGGTATCTTACCGCTCATTACTGTTTTTCTTATATACGCACAAATGCTCTACGGTGTAAAGGTGATTTCAATAAGCCTGCTGTTTCTTTCGCTGGTTCTGTACATAATAGGGTTTATATTTATGTATAATTATAAAAGTGCATTCCAGTTCGAAACAATCTTCAATTCCCTGAAACAGGGAGGAGACGTTCCCGAAGAAACCGCACGCTATGAAACCAAAGTCAACCTTCTTGGAATGCGATATGCAGTCTGGGGAATTACACTGTTATTCATTGCTTCGTTCCTGTTTGTCGGTAGCACTACCATTGCCTCAAAACCATCTATCTGGGCTTCGGTTGATAACATCCTTAAACTTTTACTCTCTGCACCAATCTGGATAAACTATCTGTTGTTTATATCTACATCGTTCGCAATAACAGGTGGCGCAATTCTTTATTTCTTCTTCGGCTGGCAGGGTGGTATTCCTGACGCAACGGATGAATACAAAGAAACAGTTAAAAAGTTTGCAGTCGTTGCCGCATTCGTCGGTTCACTGCTTCAACCTGTGTTTCTTTTCGCAGGTACACTCTTTATGCCTCTGTCGGGTGCGTCATCAGGTGTTTACGCCTTTGCAGGGTTCACGCTTCTTGCAATTCTAATTGTATGTAATATACTTTATTATATTTATAAAAATTCTGACATGCGTCTTGCAGGCGCAGTATTTTTCCTTATGTTCTTCGTCTTTACGTTTGCAATCGTAAAAGACCAGCTTACTTTCAATAACAGTCTTAAAGAACAGTTTCTTGTTCTGAATGCCAAAGCAGAAGAACTCGCAAAGGAAAAAGAGGGAATGATTGTTCAGGTATCTGCTGCAGACGGTGAAAAGATTTATAATGAAAAATGTTTTGCCTGTCATAAGTTCGATGTTAAACTCGTCGGTCCTCCATATCAGGAAACAGTTCCGAAATATAACGGAGACCTGAAGAAACTCGCAGGATTTATTTATAATCCTACAAAGGTGAACCCTTCTTATCCGGCAATGCCAAATCAGGGCCTGAAGATGAAGGAAGCCGAGGCAATCGCCAAGTACATAATGGATAAAGTAGCAAAGAAATAATATTTGAAAAAGGTTTTAATAACAGGAGCGGCGGGCAATCTTGGTGGGTTGCTCGCGTTTCATTTAAAGGAATATCCTGACCTTTTTCTGAACCTCCTGACTCACCGCAAAGATGTAAGTAAGGAATTAAGAAACCTTCACGATGCAGAAGTCTTTAAAGCAGATTTGTCAGACAAAAGTACTCTTGGTCCTGCCCTGAAAGATGTTGACGTAATCGTTCATTTTGCAGGTATACTTTTTAAAAGCAATCCCGAAAAGTTTCTTCCCGTAACCAACACAGTTTATTTTCAGAACCTCGTTGATGCGGCGATAGAAAACAAAGTCAGCAGAATTATTCTCATCAGCTTTCCGCACGTCGAAGGAGAAACCACTATGGAGAACCCTTCTACCGATAAACGCGACGGCAAACCCGAATCTATGCACGCCCGTACGCGCCTCGAAGAGGAGAAGTATCTCTTTGCTAAACAGAAAACGCATAAGTTCGAAGCAGTTTCTCTACGCGTCGGAATGGTTTACGGCAAAGGTATTCTGATGATTGATGCCGCAAGATGGTTCAGCAAACATAAACTCCTTTGTATCTGGAAAAAACCTACCTGGATTCATCTGATTTCCACTAATGATTTTCTAAACGCAACTGCAAACGCTGCCGTAAAAGAAAACATAAACGGAGTTTATAACCTTGGCGACGAAGGCATTCAGACGCTTCAGGAATTCTTCGGCGACCTTTCTCAGTACTGGGGATACAAAAAACCGCACCGTACATCAGTCGGCTTCATAATGTTTGCCGCACGGCTCTTTGAATTCTTCTCTGCCGTATTTAATACACAGAGTCCTCTCACAAGAGACTTCGTTAAAATCGGAATGGCTTCTTACTACGGCGACACAAAAAGAATGCGCTCAGAATTACTTCCCGAACTTAAATATAAAACTTACAAAGAGGGAATTAACACATTTTAAATTTGGTTATAAAATAAATGGAAGCCGTAACAAACCCAAAAGCATACTCGAAACACAAAGGCGCGCTTATCACACTGATAATCGCCACCGTTGTATTTGCTCTGGCAGTAACGCCCGGTGTGTATGTCGCTATGATGTCCGTTATGCTCTTCGATGCACCCGGCTCAACCGAAAACGCTTCCATACTTAATTTCTTTTATGCCATAGTCTCGTTTCCAATTATGTGCATTCTGTCAAACGTAAGCTGGATATTCTATGCATTCAAATTATACAAGACAGCAATATTCATTTCCCTTTCTCCTCTGCTTAGCCTCCTTGCAATGGCAATGTTCTTCTCTGCTATGTTTTAATCCTTCAGGATTATTCTCATTCCTTAATATCCCGTTTTAAATCTCTGTTATTTTCTGTAATTTATTGGAAAAACCAGTGTGAATATGAAAACCAGCATAGTTGTCATTATTGCAGTATTAATATTATTCTTGTCGGAAAATATTTTTCCCCAGGTTACCGATATAGACGGGAACGTCTATAAAACAGTTACCATCGGCAATCAGGTTTGGACTGCGGAAAACCTTGACGTTTCGCACTACCGCAACGGCGACACTATAATGCAGGTTGATGGTAATACCGAGTGGGAAGCACAGACAAGCGGTGGCTGGTGCTATTTCACATTGGGCTCTTATAATTTTTATAAAGACAACCTTGTTAACGGCGAATGTTACGGTAAACTTTACAACTGGTACGCCGTGAATGACCCCCGCGGTCTCGCTCCCGAGGGCTGGCACATTCCCACTCCTGACGACTGGAAACAACTTCTCGATTATCTCGGCGGCTATGAAGTAGCAGGCAGTAAGATGAAAACCTATGCAACGTGGCAAAGCCCCACAGATAAAGATATAAACTCAAGCGGCTTCACAATTATTTATGCCGGTATCCGTACACTTCGCGGTATGTTCCTTGACTTCGATAAGTATGCATACTTCTGGACTGCGAACGAAGACAAAGACGGCTCTTCCTGGTGCTACAACCTGTATGCCGAAAGTACTATCTTTGCCATTTATACAGAGGCCAAAGAACATGGTCTGTCTGTGCGTCTTGTGAAAGATTAAATTTCAAAGTTCAGGGTTTGGGAATGTTATATAAACAGACAGCCGTTTTTGTAGTTTATTAATGCGTTCAATATTGCTACATTAGAGTAATTAAAATCTGAGGGTTTAAATTATGAAAAAATTAATACTGTTAGTTTTAATTATTCTTTATTCGTTTACAACTTCGAATGCCCAATGGGTATCAGCAAACGGACCTTATGGCGCTACCATTTTATGTTTTGCAAATTCAGGTACGACTGTTTTTGCAGGTACGAATCAGGCAGGACTTTTTCTCACTACAAATAACGGCACAAACTGGTCGGCAACAGGGTTTGCAAATCAAACCGTTTATTCTCTCGCATCAAATGAAACTTCCTTGTTCGCAGGTACTACGGTGGGGATTTCCCGCTCTTCAAATAATGGTGCTAACTGGACCACTGTTTATAATTCCTCATCCATAATCTTTAAATCTCTTGCCTTAAACGGCTCGTATGTTTTTGCAGGAACGAACGGCTTTGGCGTTTTGCGTTCCACAAATAATGGCGATAACTGGACGTTTATTAATAATGCGTTATCATATTTTCACGTTTCTTCTCTCCTTGTATCAGGTGCGAACATCTTTGCGGCCACCAATGGAGGAGTTTTTCTTTCAACCGATAATGGATTGAGTTGGTCTGCTACAAACAACGGACTGATGGATCTGTCTGCTAATATTCTTGCGGCAAGCGGCATTAATTTATTCGTGGGTACAGTTGGAGGTGGGATATTTATTTCCAGCATTAACGGCGGAAACTGGACAGTGCTTAATAACGGTCTGACAAACTGGTATATTCGTGCTCTTGCAGTAAGTGAATCCAATACATTCATAGCAAACAGCAATGGCGTATTTCTTTCGAAATACACCGGCAGTACCTGGGTTAATAGAAATCAGGGTTTCGGAACTGTCCCTGCTATTAATACTTTTATAATCGCCAATAATTATATTTTTGCGGGAACAGTAAATCAGTCAATCTGGCGTCGCAGTTTAACAGAAATAATAACAGGCACTGAGAATATTTCCAGAACTATTCCGGAAACTTATTCTTTAATGCAAAACTATCCGAATCCGTTTAATCCGACGACTAATATTCGCTATGCGATTCCTCGCAGCGGAACGATAAAACTCGTTGTGTTCGACGGACTCGGCCGCGAAGTGGAAACACTCGTGAATGAATCTCAGCAGGCAGGAACGTATGAGGCGAAGTTCAATGGCTCAAACTATCCGAGCGGAGTTTATTACTACCATTTAACATCGGGTGATTTTAAATCCGTGAAGAAAATGATGATGGTAAAATGAGTGCCAAGCTAAGCTTAGATTAAATCCGCATAAACAAATAACGGATTGAATTCTAATCAGGTGAAGCAGGGATGTTGCGACCCTGCTAAGTCCTGTTCGTGGTAAGACTCTGTAGCCACGTAGCGAGAAG
>JAPLFJ010000005.1 GCA_026390735.1 Ignavibacteriota bacterium | reverse complement strand
TCTCTATTTCACCTACAACCTTCTGTTTAAAAGCATGGCTGTATTGTAGGTTCTCGCCTTGAATAAATCTTGTTGTCATTTCTTATCCTTTCTTTAGGTTTAACTTATTAACTTCTGTCAACCTATTCCAGGAAAAGACAGTTACCCCATTACCCTATCACCTCATAACTCATCACTGATACCCCTTCTTAATCACACCCTTCATCTCCTCCATCACGTCACCAAACCTCTTATTCACAACCTTCCTCAGCGTCTTTATTTCCTCCTCACTTCGTTTCTCACTGCTCATCAGATAAACCAGCTTCACATTAAGGTAAGTACTCTTATCAAACATACTGTAAGCACTCGTCACCGAATAAACAATCTTACCTCCAGTACTATCCGAATCAGTAACCATAAAATGAATCCTGTCATCAAGCGGATGGCTATACTGCATATTATTCTTCACAAAATAATCGAGCAACCCCTGATTCACGGATTTAATAATTTCAGCATTCGCAAAGTTTCCTTCGCAGACCGCACTTCTCTCTACCAGCAGATTCTTTTCAGTAGAGTTCTCATACTTAAAAGTCTGCGCAAATCCCGGAACCGTAACCCCCAGTATTATAATTATTATTAAGTATTTCATATTCAAGTATAACCAAAATATTGCAATAAATATTAACAAAGCTGGTAATAAAATTCTTTCTTTGAATCCCCTCCTTGGAGGAGTGGCTCCGTCTATTCTTTAGACGGAGACGGGGTGGGTAATATCCCAGAAGGTTGACTTAATTACACTATATTTTATCTTTGATATACATATTTGCTATTTTATATTTTAGATTTGATATTACTCCAGCCCCCCCCGGCTGCGCCGTACCCCTCTCCGCCACGGAGGATGTTCTCCACGGCGAATCTTCGACACAGAACTCACAGGGGAGTCATGTCTATATTGCATCAGCAATATTCAATTGGTGTGTCGCCTTCAGGATACTCAAACTTCATATTTCCAGAGATTTTTTAAGTTTTGTTTTAGTTCGCTTTTCATCTGTGATTTCTGATTAAGTATCATTCCTTCATTAACAGTTTGCATTTCAAGGTCCATTGAATTTGATGCTCTTGAAATCAGAAGTTCGGAAATCTGTTCTGCTCTGTTATCGATTAAAGTATCGAATGAACCTGCCTTAGGAACAAAAGCATAAACCAGATTACAATCCATAGCATCAGCTACTTTTCTTAAAGTATTGATTGTTACCGTACCGTCTATTTCATTCTGTTCAAATTTTTTAATAACCTGCGGAGAGGTATTCAGTTTCTTAGCAATGTATGCAAAAGTGATGTTCGGTGTATTCCTTACGACATTAATCCATCCTGTTTGCGGCAAATCACTGTTACTGATTCCCTGAATTTTCCTGTCTAATTGAGAAACCTTTAAATATGTGTATTTATCCATGATATAAACCTATAATATTAAATATTACTTAAAAATATCATATTAAAATATTAATATTAATATTAATACATAATTATCATATCACAGTATTAATTTACGCTTTAGCGGTGGTGCATATATTTATCCTTCCCATACTCCTGTCTTTTCGAAGAACAGGCTGAACTCCTTACAATCAGGACAGAAGAATCTCCCGTGCGGAAGTTTCGGATGGTATTTACTTGTATCTTCGCCTTCAGCTGATGAGCCCTCTTCGGCAGGCAGGGGAATGAACATAGTTCTGTCATCATAAAACACTATCAGTTTATTCTCTTTCACGTCTATGTCATTATAATCAGCAAAAGTAACCTCGTGATTATCAAAGTTCAGACACGGGAAAAAATACGTTCCCCCCGCAGGGTTAATCAACCTCTGAAGGAATGTCGAATTCTCTCCGTCTTTCACCTCATAATATTCCTTCTTACAGTTCCTGCACACCGGCTTTAATAAATTTCCCATATTATATTATAATATATTTTTGATATCTCACTTCTTCAAAAACGTAATCTTCGTCACAGGATGTATCTCCCTGTTATTCTCGGCATTCCCGACAGGCGAAACGGGATGCTTCTTATCAAAGAAAGCAACGCCCTCAATCACGACATGAACCAGTATATTCTTCTTGCTCTTCTTCTTCAGAAAATACTTCTCAAACTTATTCCTCACCGTAACAAACTTTTTATACGCCGCCGACTTCTTCACGCCAGGACACTTCGGGTCACAAATCTCCGCAACCATAGTAATCTTTTTATCCTCACCCATAATCACCAGATGATAATCCCTGTCAGCCTCAGTCTTAAACTCAATCAGGTATCCTCTCACTCTGTAAACAGTCATCTCATCATCGAGCCTCGGAGTATCAGCCTTAATCTCGTGACCATCCAAAGCCGCCTGTTCATTAACAGTGCTCTTAACCACGTGTTTAAAATCCACCTGATACGCATTGCTGTCAGTAAGCGTTTTCACGCCCCATCTTTCCGTTCCGCAATCATTTGACTGAGCGAACAAAGACGCAGTGAACAGCATAAATAAACCCAGAAATATTTTCTTCATAATGTTTCCCCCATAATGTTTTCGGTTAAAATAATGTATATAAGGACGATTATCAATAATAATGAAAGCATTGAAACAGATAAGTATACGACAATAATATATTGATTATTTAATGATAAATGCACATATTCTCGTATCGCGATTTGCGATATACGAAATATATCTATTACTTTTATGAAGAAACATAACGGAATGAGACCGCTGGATATAGTTGTTTTGCTTAAAATAACAATACAGGGCAAAAAAGACTGGCAATTTACTGATTTATCAAGAGAACTGTACATAAGTCAGTCGGAAATATCTGAATCATTAAACAGAAGTTCAATAGCCAGACTGATATCTCCAGACCGCAGAAAAGTCCTGAAAAATTCGTTTCTGGAATTTCTGATATACGGATTGAAATATGTTTTTCCTGTAAGGCCTGGAAGCATGGCCAGAGGAATACCTACAGCCCACAGTGCAAAACCACTGTCTGATGTATTCAAAAGTAATACTGATTTATTCGTCTGGGAGTACGATGAAGGCTCAGTAAGAGGGCAGTCCATACAGCCATTGTATCCGAAAGCAATCAAAGCGGCAAAGGATGATTCGGTTTTGTATGAATTGCTTGCTTTGGCAGATGCAATCAGAGTCGGCAGTACAAGAGAGTTCAGTGCAGCAGTCAAAGAACTAAAGAAAAGGATTAAATAAATTATGATAACAGAAATTTACATCAAAGAGATAGCTGACAGTCTGAAGCACCTTCTTAAAGTGGTAGTATTTGTCGGAGGTGCAGTAGTAAATTTATACTCCACTGATGAAGCGGCAACCGAAATAAGGCAAACAGACGATATTGATTGCGTGGTTAAAACTGTTTTAAGAAGTGATTATAATAAGTTCGAAAACGAAATCAGAAAACTTGGCTTTAAAAATGACCTGAGCGAAAATGCTCCCATTTGCAGGTATACTTATAAAGGGATAAAAGTTGATTTCATGCCTACAGAAGGAAATCCCTGGTTTTGAAAACCAATGGTATAAAGACGGATTCAACAATGCTGTTATACATAAGTTTGAAGACGGTACTGCATTAAGAATCTTTACACCCGAATATTTTCTTGCATCAAAGCTCGAGGCATTCTGGGACAGGGGTAAAAAAGATATGAGATTCAGTAAGGACTTCGAAGATATCATTTATGTATTAAATTCCAGAAAAGAGTTATTAAAAGAATTAAAAGAATCTGATTCCTCAGTTTTGCAATTCATAAAAGACAAACTGAATTACTTTATCACAAATACCGACACCGATGAAAGCATCATTGCTGTTTTACCCTATGGTTCTGGCAAAAACAGAGTTGAATATATTAAAAAAATAATGAGCGATATAATATCTTTGTAATTCATCATCTGCACAATGTGGCCAGCATCCGGGTTCTGTGTCTTCCATTGCTAAAGAACATCAACGACCGTTTCAATTCCCAATCCAGTAGGGGTTGCAAGAATGTTAATATGACATCAATTAACCCACCCCGTCTCCGTCTATAGAACAAACGTAGCCACTCCAGGGAGGGGACTCTTAAAAGCCTTTTGCCTCGTCACATCATCACTCTGTCACTCCATCACTCCATCACTGTTCTTAATTTATTGAAAAACTTACATTCACCACTGCCGTGATAGTTTTCTCAAGCGATGACATATCATTCATTCCGTAGTCCGATACTTCTGTCGAGTTCTTCGCATTCACCTGCATCACACCCGTCTTTGAAGACCGCACATCTCCCACGCTGTTACCCGTTGCTTTTGCAATCTGTTCTGCACGCGTCTTCGCATCCTGCGATGCCAGACCTATCATCTCTATCTTCAGGTCGCCGAGTTTCGTGTACATAAACTTCGGTGACTGCGAGTTTATAGTTATTCCCTGGTTGATTAACTCTGTCACTGTTCTCGACAGCAGATTTATCTTGTCAACATCAGGGGACTCTATAGAAACTCCCTGTGATAAACTGTAACCTGTTATCTTCCCGGATTGGTTATTCATCCCTCCGCCGTAAATATCGTACGGATTACTTTTCTTTCCCTCGTACTGTGTGTTCGTGTTTATCGATGAAAATACAATCTTGTCTTCAGGAAATCCGAACGTAACAAGGTATGTCTTCACCTTCGTGTTTGTTTCTTTCAGCTTTGCATAAGCTTCCTGCAGTGTCGGTGCATCGTTTGAGAAAGACCCTTCCCATATTCCAAGGTCTGACTTTATCTGCTTGGATGCAGAACCTGTAACTGCAATGTTTACGTTACTGCTCGCTACTTTCTTCCACGTACCTGACATAATCATCGCGCCAATCACGAACCCGAGTGCAAGTATAGATGCAAACACGATATAATTGTTGTTGAACTTCTGTGAGTTTTCCATATAATTTATTTAAAGTTATTAAAATATGTTAATTGAATTACCATTCTCCGAATACAAACTCTTTCATCTGGCTTATCTTCTTACCGGATATTTTATCAGTAGCAGTTACAGTAAAATTAGCTCTGTACGGACCATCCTTATCTCCGAACTTCCTCTCAAACTCATCCTTGCTGCCGCACAGCATCAGTTTTACGTCAAAAGTACCTTTTCCTTTATCTTCCCATTTAACCGGACCGGTTATCTTCACATCAATCTGGTCATAATAATCATCACTCACAACCACTCTCCAGCCGACAGTTGACTGAATTTCCCTTAAACTCTTTTCCGAACCGCCAGCATTAAAAGCCTGAAAGTTAAGTGTCTGGGTCACGTTTTCCTTTGTCCCTGTCTGTTTCTCTGCATTACCGCATTTATAAACTACAGTACTTTCATCCTTTAAAATAAAACTCCCTCCCTGGTTCGGCTGCACCGTTGTAAGCAGTTTCCCGTCGCCGTATATGTACAACGGCTCGCTGTTCCTGTTAACCGAAACCTGATTCACTCTGAACTGCACAGGTTTCTGAATCTCGAACTGAAAATCAGCCGGTTTATTTACATCGGTTGCCACTTTAACTGTATTGTCATAAATGTTATCCTTACCCGTATTATCATTAGCATCAAAAGACCCAAACCCGCCCTTATAAATAATTAAAGGGTCTGTACTGGCAATATTATCGTGCCTGTCCCGCAGAATATCTTCCGGCTTAACGCCAAGTGCCAGCAGTGAATCAATCTTGACCTTCAGCGAATCTGCCGCAGTAATGGAAATCATACCATCCGGCTTAATCATTTTTGTGAGGTCTATATCGGCTCCCTTCAAAGTCAGTACAACAATGATGAATATATAGAGAACCTGATATATAATAAACTTTACGTCTTTTGACTGCTTCATAATATTATATATTAAGTTTGTAAATTAAGAGAAAAGACTCTTTCCCTTTTAAATTACGCATTCCTGAAAATGTTCCATCGCTCATCCCCGAAAACGCATTTTTGTAGAATTTCTTTTCATACATCAAAAATACTGTACTCACCGGGACAAATAATGTCCCTCACATCTTTTTAAATTATCATTCAGAATTGTTCTATAAAAAATTATCATTAAATGATAAAACCGGTTTTAAATAGTTATCTAATTTAGCATAGAACGAAAAACTTTATACATTAACTAAATGTAAATCAAATGAAAAAGATATTTATTGGTATAATGATGATTGCATCGGCAGTCTGTAATTCTCAGGAAACGCCGTACAATATTCTGTATTACAATGATGTGGCATCGTCATACTGGAGGTACATTGCTTTTGAAAACGTGTACAGTGCAGACAAAATGTATGGGATATTAGTTAAAGAACTCAAAGAAAGAGGATTCGGGGAAATCACTGTAAACGAAAAGACTCATCAGATAACCTCGGAGAAAGCACTCGGGCTGAACATCATCTTCACATTTTGTGTATACGATTCAAATTACAACCCGCTGCTTTCACAGACTAAAAACACAATAGGGTTCTCGGCTCATGTGTACAGTTACGTAATAAGCGAACTTCCGGTAGATGTTAAAGTATATGCCCGCAACCATATCCCTCAGTTACAGGAAGAACTGATAGAATCCATACAGATATGCAGAAAGTAATCTGTGTAATCATTAGAGAAAATCTTTTTCAATTGGTTCCGGCAGAAATGCGGGAACTACAGCTATGGTATCATCATCTAAAAAGAATTATCACCGGATGATAATATCCGCTTCGTCAGAACACTTACTTTTGTACAACAAACATTTTTAAAAACTAAATTACCTTATTATGAAAAAGTTTTTAACAGTTCTACTGGTTCTATTCGCCGCAGTACTGACGGCACATTCCCAGGAAAGCATTGAGCAAATGTTTAATAAATCCTGGGAAACAAAAGATTCCATTGAGAGGAAGTCCCTGCGCGAATACATCGCAGAAAACGACTCCGCTTCAAAGTACGGTCTGTTCAGCAGGGCCTGGCTTCTGGGTGAGAAATATAAAATACTCGCATCGAAAAAACTTTATTCCGCAGCAATCAGTCTCGATTCAACGTTCTGGCAGGCATACTACAACCGCGGAATCAATTATATGGATATGGAAAAAGAAGAGTCTGCAATTCAGGACTTCAGTTCAGTGATAAAGTTCAATCCGTTATTTTCGGATGCATACTTCAACCGTGGAGTTCTTTATAGTTATAACGGCAATTACAAAAAAGCATTGACAGATTTAGAAAAAGCAATTGAACTTACCCCTGAGAACAAAGAAGCATACTATAACCACGGCAAAATTCTTATGAAAAATTTTAAAGATTATTCAGGAGCACTATCAGATTTTAATGCTGCCATAAATATAGATTCTGTTTATGCAAATGCTTTTATAGAGCGCGGAACGGCATATAATTATATGGATAACATTAAAGCATCGCTTTCCGATTTTGCAAGAGCAATTGAAATTGATGCATCATTAGAAAGTGCGTATTTCAGCAGGGGACTGCTGTATTTGTATTGTACAAAACAGTATGAAAAAGCAGCAGCAGATTATTCTGCATGCATTCAGCTTGATCCTGAAAAATCTTATTACTACCGCCTTCGTGCTTTAGCATACTATAATCTGGATGATTACACTTCTGCAATTACCGATATAAACACTGCAATTGACATGAACCCGAAAACTCCGGAATACTATGTCTTTAAAGGTGACGTACTGGCAATCCTGAAAAATGATACAACCGCATTCATTGAATATAACACAGCATTAAAATTAAATCCTTCTGATTCTTCTGTCTTTATAAAAATGGGATATGCCCGTTATATTATGAAACAATACAGTAACGCACTGAAGGATTACAGTGCAGCAATAAAATTCAATCCGAAATACAGCGAAGCATACTGCGGCAGGGGAAACGTTTATCTTGCCATAAAGGATTATAAAAATGCTTTGCAGGATTTTAACAAAGCAATAAGTTTAAGCCCTGAATATTCCTATGCATATTTACGCCGTGCCAGGCTTTATGTTATCCAGAAAGATTATGAAAAAGCATTGACTGATTACACAAAAATACTTGAATTCGACCCTGATGATGGATTAACTTTAATAGACCGAGGATATACGTATCTCCAGGCCGATGATTACGAAAAAGCAAGAACTGACCTGAATAAAGCAGTAGAGTTATTGCCTGAAAACAAAGATGCCTATTATTTTCGCGGCCTGGTTTATTCATTCGGGTTTAAAGACCATAAAAATGCATTATCAGATTATAAAAAGGCACTCGAACTTCAACCCGGTGATGAATATGCTCTCTTTCAATGCGCATATTCTTATTCAAAACTCGACAGCCTCGATAAAGCAGTTGAATACTACACACGTGTAATCGAAATCAATCCCGCAGGCACTGGTGCATACATTAACCGCGGACTCGTATACGCACATCACGGCGAAGTCAACAAAGCCTGTTCCGACTTCACAAAAGCAAAAGCACTCGGCGACAGGGATGCCGATGATTACATAGAAGAATACTGCGGAAATAATTATTAAATATATTTGTATAAATTAAACTAAACGGAGATGAAAACAATAAAACTAATACTCGGAATATTTATTCTCTGCACCTGTGTTTCATACGCGCAGGAGGCAGCAAACAAATACAGCAGTTCTGAGATAACAGACACTGAAATATACAGCCACATTGAATACCTTGCATCGCCGATACTCGGCGGCAGGCTGAAAGGCTCAAAGGGAGATGTACTCTCGCAGCAGTATCTGTCAAAACAATTGCAGTCATACGGCTGCGAACCAAAAGGCGATACGGCATACATGCAGACAATTTATCTAAGGCAAAGTTCCGACGATAAATTTACAGCTGACTCCGTAAAAATCACAGGCAGAGACTCCTCCTTTATATTAAACCCGAGGGACGTTCGTCTGATGCAAATCTCTGCAAACGGAACAGCGAACGGACAACTCGTCTTTGCAGGTTACGGAATCCTTTCTGAAAACAGGAACGACCTCTTGAATACTGAAGGCGTGGAAGTAGACATCAAAGGAAAAATAGTAATATTAATAGACGTCATTCCCGACGACTTTTACCTCTACGAATACAACCTCAGGTTCTGCACAAAACTCGCAGAAAAAATTAAATCTTTTGAAAGCCGTAAACCTGCAGGTTTCATCGTCATCAGAACCGACCGTGACACAAGTTTAATGATAACCGACAACAGCTACTGGTATTACGTAAACTCAGGAATTCCCGTTATAAACATACGCAGGAACGTAGTCGCCGGAATAATGCAGTCAGAAGGATACAACCTTGATTCACTTCAAAAAAGAATAAACAGATATGGAAAACCAAACTGTCTGCCTCTGGAAAATTCATACATCGCATTCAGGGATAAGGCCAGAAGGCACTACATAAAAACAACAAACATCGCAGGCTTCATCGAAGGCAGCGACCCTGAACTGAGCAAAGAAGTTATTGTAATAGGCGCACACTACGACCACGTCGGCGGCAATGGACGGACATCCGGAATATGTTACGGAGCAGACGACAACGCATCGGGTACGGCAGCCGTACTCGAAATCGCGCAGAAACTCTCAGCAGAAAAATACAAACTAAAACGTTCCGTACTGGTAATGTTCTTCGGAGCAGAAGAAGGCGGACTAAAAGGTTCTGAGTATTTTGTAAACTCAGCAGAATTCAGCAGGTACAACATCGTATCAATGATAAATTTTGACATGATAGGCAGGCTCAGGAACAACGAACTCACAGTATACACAAACCTTAACATCCCGATACACGACACAGAATTCAACACATTCAACGAAGGTTACAATCTGACACTGAAGTACGAAGCATCATACGAAGGCAGGTCAGACCAGAACTCATTCCATTACAAAGGCATACCCATAATAGCATTCTTCACAGGCCTACACGAAGACTATCACACACCAAAAGATCTGCCCGGAAAAATCAACCGTGCAGGAGCGTACCTCATCACAAACTTCGGCTACGACATAATATATCATCTATGCACAACCGAAAACCCAATCAAAAAATGAAAAGACCGTAACATAATATGTAGTTCCGTCATTTCTGACGGAAACAATGTGGAATGACATTGGTTAAAATACCGATTTGTTTCAAATCCCGATAAATCGGGACGCAAAGAACTCGCTGCTTTAACTACAGTTTTGCTTAATGCTTGTTATTGTCCGTAATTCATAATCAATTGATGTCTTATCGACCTATTATATTTTCCACCGCATACAACGGATATACATCTATCTTCTCATATTCCGAAAAATTCTCATTCGATATCCGTATTCCTCTGTTAAGTTTCTTTTCTTCTAAGAATATGTGCATACTCTTCATCGCTCCTTTAGTCCCTGCTTTTACTTCCACTGGAACTATTTCGTGGTATAGCGATATCACGTAGTCAACTTCTGCATTGCTGTTTCTTGCCTCTCTTTGCCAGTAATACAGAGATGGATTCCGGTAACATGATTCTGCTTTCATAAACTCAAGACCTGCAAATTGTTCCGCGACGTTTCCTTTGTTTATTGTTTCAAAGTCATCTTTAAGAAGGAATTCCGATAAATCTAATCCAAGGATTCTTTGAAATATTCCTGTGTCATAAACCAGCATTTTTTGTTTCGATGGATTTGCTTCCGCTCCAAGCGGTATTCCGTTCGCCGAACTGTGTGTGACAGGTATTACAAGCCCAGCCGTTATTAGCAATTGCAACGATTCCTTCACCAGGCTATGCTTCGCCTGTGTGCATGCTTTTGAATATACAAACTTCTGTCCTGCCTGTGAAACAACCGACTGAAATACTTCCTTGATTCTGCTTACAGGTGATTTCTTTTTATACTTTGCAAAATCTGCCTGTATTGAAATTATTAAATCGTCTAATAGTTGCTGGCTTTTATTCAGGTCTCCTGTCTCTATGTAAGTTGAAACCACTTCAGGCATCCCGCCTAAACATATAAACTTCTTTGTAAGCTCTATTAATTTGTGATGAAGAACTTCATTCATCGGTTTTTTTATCGATGACTCATATACTCTTTCTAACAGTTTGTCCTCTCCGGCACCTCTTAAAAATTCTGATAAACTCAGCGGATACATGAACATCGACCTTATCCTTCCTACTCCGAACGTTGGTATTTCTGATAATGCGAATTCCAGCAATGAACCTGCAGCAGCTATATGTAATTCAGGCATCTTTTCATAGAAAAATCTTAACGATGCTATAGCTTTCGGACATTCCTGTATCTCATCAAAAAATATCAATGTCTTACCCGGTATAATGCTAATCTTAAATATAGCTGAAATATTTTCTGTAATATATTGCGGTGTAAGGTTCTCTGAAAACAATGCCTTCAAACGCGGATTTTCCTCAAAATTGATTTCTATGTAGTTTTCAAATTTCTTCCCGAACTCTCTTATCGTCTTTGTTTTTCCTACCTGCCTTGCACCTCTAATTAGCAGTGGTTTTCTCTTGATATCTTCCTTCCACTTTTCAAGCTCAAAATCTATTTTCCTTCTTATATACATCTTGTTTGCTATTTGTTTAACTTAAATTTAAAAAGAAAAAGGTAAAAATCCAAGGTAATAATGAGTTAAATAGGGTAATAAACCAAGGTAATAATGAGATAAATAGGGCGATAATCCAAGGTAATAAACCTATTATAAATCTAAAATCCCCATTATTGTACAAATATATACCATTTGAAGTTAAAATAGCATTCTACTTTTTGAGAGTCTGTAGTTCCGAACCCGCGAAGCGGCTCGTTTTTATATTCCTATCTGAAACAATATGGAATAAGATCGGCGATGGAAATACCAATTTGTTTCAAGTCCCGATGCATCGGGATCTACGACATGCTTAAACTACAGATAAAATAAACCCACCCCGTCTTCGACCAAAGAGCGGTCGAAGCCACCCCTCTCCGCCTCGGCGGATGCAAAGAACGCACAGGGGAATCTTTAAAGCAAAACAGGAGGGATTCAACAAAAAAAGCCGCAGAGCTGGGGAGCGCTGCGGCTGATGATTTTAAGTAAGAGCCTGAGTTACACGACTACTCAACGATAGTACTCGAATAATGTACCGGTTTACCATTTTCATCGAGGGTAACGAATGCGATGAAAGTTTTGTGTGTAGTGTACTTATCGAAGTAAGTAGCTTCCATACTGGTCAGCGCAACGTTAAAAGTAAGCGGGTTGGTAAGGTTCAGAATCTGTTCACCTGATTTAAAAGCCAGACAGAAGTTCGGTTTTAAATTAGGGTCAGTAGTATCCTTACAGAAAACCACAGCTGCCATCAGGATAGTTTTTTCGACAGCGAGGTTAATACCCGAGTCCGCCCCGAGGGGACTAAGAACAACTTCAATTTCAGAATCGGAAACCGTGACAGTAGTAGCCACAGCATCGAATCCGAAACCCGGAGCCATCAAAGCAGTATCAGAAACGTCAGTCGGGGTAACGTTAATATAATTAGCTTTAAAGATTCCGTTGTAGGGTGAAATATTGTTAGGTGTAGCTTCATCCCATACGATTTTCAGTTTATCGATAGAGTTAATCGCTTTCGCGAGTTTGCCTGTAATGCCAAACCTGTTTCTGCGGTCAACAGCCAGGGAATCAGTCCCTGGCATGAACGATTTAGGTCTTGTGCTCATATAGACATCTCCTCCTCTATCGCGGAAGAGAACCTGCCCGACGATACCCGAAGGGTTACCGAGGACAGCTTTTTTAAGTTTACCCATGCAATCTCCTTTTTTAATTAATGGGGAAAAAATAAGTGAAAGAGAAATGTTCGAACGTCCTTTCACCTATAATACTATTTTTTAAAAAGGATTTGCCGTGCAGTATAAACCGGAAAGATTTTGAAGGAAAGGGGATGAAAAGATTTGAAATTTGAAATTTACGATATGAAATAGATACCCACCCTGTCTTCGACCAAAGAACGGCCGAAGCCACCCCTCCAAGGAGGGGAATCAAAATATTTAAAATTTCAACTTTACAATTTAAAATAGTTACCCACCCCGTCTTCGACCAAAGAGCGGTCGAAGCCACCCCTCCAGGGAGGGGATTCTTTTGTTTCAAGCAAGAATGCTTGAACTATAGATACTTTGTTGTCGAAGCTATCCGTACAGGGAGGGGAATCTTTTGGTTCAAGTAAGAATACTTGAACTACAGATACTTTGTGGATGATGGCACCTCTTACACGAACATCGGGATGTTCTCCAAGGCGAATCTTCGACAAAGAGCGCATATTAAAAATCAAAAATGGCAAGAGTGATGGAATACCGAATGGATTTTCAAAAATGGTATTCTATTAGTCGTTTATATAATTATTAAATTTTTTAAAGTGTCTTGAAAGTTCTCTCCATACAGTATCAAAGTCAGGAATATCTTTAATCTGCATTTTCAGGTTTTTCTCCCAGCCAGTCTTAAAGGTTAGTTGTTTTTGATTTACTGTTTCTAAAAATTTATCCGGTTTCAGATTTTTGAATTCGGCTTTAACTTTGAATTCAGAAACATAATCGAGTATATCTTTATTTTCCTTTTCGAAGAAATACCACAAATCATATAAATCTCTTGGCATAGTTCTTTGCATCAGTGATCTCATCTTTTCAGAAATGATCTCGCTTAAATTATAGCATTCGAGATTGTACTGTTCGTTCAAATCAGAATATTCATTTATAGAAGGCAACTTAACAGAACTATTACATAATTTCTCATTATCACAAATGTCTACTTTAATATCCTTATTTTCAATTTTACCTCCTAAAGGACCCACGTAACCGATATAGAAATTGAAATTACCCGTACCGTGCAGTTTATCGTCTCTTAATTCAAGCGAAATACGTGATTCGTCAGAGACCCATTTGAGAGTATTTCCAAATTCGGTTTTCAAAACACTAACATCCATTTTTCCTTTAGAAAAAGTAAAATCAAGGTCTTCAGACAATCTGTAATCTTTAAGATAAAACTTTCTAATTGCAGTGCCGCCTTTAAAAGCCAGAACAGAACTCAAATAATCATTCCTTGATATTCCAAACAGAATCCATCCGATAACATAGTCCTTTTCGATTTGTGTATCCCTTAACCCCTGGCTTCCTGCAATCTTTTGTATTTCTCCCGGTTTAATCATAATGCTATGTAGTTAATGAATTAATAATATCTTCAATGCCAACGTTATCAAGGATGCGCCATTTTGAAAAGTGCTTCCCTTTGTTTGACAGTGAAGGGTCTAAAGGTGCATAAACATTAGTTAGTTTTGATTCAATATATTTTCTTAAAACCGGCATAATCCCAAGTCTATCCAGAACAAAGCCCATTCTTTTCAAAACTGATTGTGAGCCGAATCTTTCAAGATAGTTCAGCATTTTATCCTGATCAAGTTTATCTTTCGCTTTAAACAGAGCTTTCGCAATCTCAGAAATACCCGATGCATATTCAGGAATAAAAAAGCAATCAATAATAGTTTTTTCCACATCGCTGCAATGCACCTTACTGAAGTCGTTAATCCAGAAATTATCAAACCCGAAGAAATGTTTTTCATTAAAGTAAATGAATTCAAACTTTACATCCTTAACGGTTTTCTGTTTAGGTTTAATTTGCTTGGATGTAACGATTTGTTCAACTAGAGAAGGCTGTGTAATCAAACCATGAATATCCAGAGCACTGTAAAAACCTACGTAGTAATTTTCATCTTTGGCCAATTCCTTTGCCGTCAAATGCCAGTTCGGAAAATACTCATTAACTTCCTTTTCAAACGGAATTAAATTGTAAAGACCGTCAGAAATTTTAAGTACCAATCCTCTCTTAATCATAGACCTGATTAATTCCCTTACTGAGCCGATAGAATTTTCAGGAAGAATATTTAAAGCATCAGAAACATTAAAAAACTCCTTATTCTGTCTTATCAGACCGTTAATCAGAGTATACGATTTTGTCGAAATATTTTTATGTATTATATCCATAATCACAGTTTATATCTTGCTATTAATATATAATACATAAATATTATTATATTTTGTATCCAAATAAACAGAATATATCTTATTTTAGGATTATTATCCGTAATATATTCATCAAACGATAATTGTTGTCACAAAGACCGTTAAAACCAAATACAGAATGAAACACTAAACCATCATATTTATGCTTCTATTTCCAAAAAAACATTCTCTCTAAATACGCAACAGCATCAGGATTCGCAATTTTCAAAAATTCTTCCTTTGAAACCTTACCGGCTTTACCGGGCAAAGTTTCTGCGGCACTAACAGGAATCGGTATACTTTTAGCCATCGCAAAATACCTGTAGTTACCTTCTTTTGTTTGAATACAGCACATTGCAATGTCATCCTCATTTATAAAAAAGTTGTGATACATAATAAATTATCCTTTCTTTAAGAGTGTTTGTAAAAATGGTTTCTTAGTGCCTTAGTCACTCAGCTCTCTATAAGTTTTCAGATATTTATTAAGTCTCAGCAAATCTTTCTCTGTCACTTTCTCAAGCCGAAGCAAGTTCATGTTATCTTCCAGATCATTCAGCTTCACTCTCACAGCCAGCGCATTCTTCTTCAAACCCGTAACATACTTGTCATAATCGACACCTTTTATCTTCGTCAGGCACATCACCGCATCGGTAATCCTCTTCGGAAAACCCTGCTCCTTCAGGGAGTGTAAAAAATTATGTGTAAATGGTTAAAAGAGAAATTATTAAATTAAGGAAGAAAGAAAGAGCATTCTTCCCCCCTAGGGGGGAAGGCGAAAAAAAAACAAAACGCTTTCTTTCGGCTAATTTATGGTTTCT
>JAPLFJ010000047.1 GCA_026390735.1 Ignavibacteriota bacterium | reverse complement strand
GGACGTATTTTGTCCTTCTGTGTTCCACGCCATGATGGTGTTCCTTTCTTTTTTAGGTTTATGTTTGTTTAGAGTAGTACTAAATCTTCTGTGAATTTACAGGGTAGTTGCATTGCCAGGTTTACAGCTGAATCGTTGTTACTGCCGTTTGGTGAGTCAACATCTTCTTCGTCGAGCTCAACTGTCATATCGTTGTATTCATATTCTGTGTCGCCGTCGTTGTCTCCGTCGTCAAAATCTTCTGAATGGCGGTTGTTGTAGTCATAAGCGGCATCAACAGCATCTTCCTCGTTTTCTGCATAGACGAAACACGACAACGTACCGTACCTTGAATAGTTGTACGGTATTTTTACAAAGTACTTGTTCAACTTGCCTCCTTTTGGTCGGAAGAGTAAACTTCCAATTTCACTTCAGAAACTTTGTCGGGTTGGACTTCCAGTGATAAATGTTTTAAAAGTATTTCGTTTACTAGGCGGGTCATTGGGATTCCTCGGGACTTTGCTTGGTGGTAGAGCGGTGAGATTAATTCTTCTGAGATCTTTGGTGAATACATTCTTTAAACTCCTTTTTAATTAGCTGATTTGCTTTCATATATATTATACCAGAAAAGATGAGGAGCGATATTCATGGAAATTAAAGAATAGTGTTAAATTTTAACTCCAAATCCTTAAAAACCCAATTTACAAAAAAAACTTTTGAGTATTTATGTTGTGTTTTTTAATTTTCGAAAAGCAACCTGAAAACGCTTATATTACACCAAAAACACAATATTTCGTAACACCATAAAAAAACAAACGAACATTTAGACCACTTTTTCACCAAATAAATATTTGTGTAATAGTTGACAAAACTCTATTTTTGTGCTTTAAATTTAATACAACAGGGGTTGAAAGCAAAAGCAAAATGTTCTTTATTTAAAGGACCAATTATAAAAATAAAGGCAATGCTGAGCGATGTAAGTAATAACCCTGCGATGGAAATAAAAGATAAGGAAGCAGAAATGGTAATGGAAATTTATGATTCTATGCAGACGGGTTCTTATACGAACAAACGAAATGAAGCAAACAGGTTTTACAACGGTTGTGTTATGGAATTATCATTGAATACAAATATTCAAGTCTTTGATGGATATGCTATACTTATTGAAAATACCATTAAAGAGGTTCGAATTGATGAAGGTAATAAGCTTGAGAAACATTTATTAAAGAACTTAAATATATCGCCGATGATAAAAAGTCTGATATTTGAGTTATCACAAAATATAGTAACACAGAGAACAGTTTTAAATTAATAATCTTTCAATAAGGGGTAATATAAATGATGCTTGCACAAAAGGAAAATCAGAAGCGGTCGAACTATTTAATAATTGAGAATAAATCACTCTGGGAAAAAATTGACGCAAAGCACAAAGCAAGGTTTAATTCTAACTTTGTCCTGTGCGAAGAAATGTACGAGATCTCATACATAATTGAAGCAATACTGGAGTTCTATCCAAAACTCCCGAGAGAAAGAATTACAAATGCTATTTATAAATCTTTACGTGAGATACCACATCCAAGACTAAGGAAACAATTCTGGAAATCGGTATCAGAGAAACTTAGTGTATAGGTTTAAGTTATTTCCGCCCGTTTTGTTTATATATTAACAATTTTTTAATTTTAATTAAAGGAATTTAAAATGGATACTCCACCAATTTAATATTAGTTCCATAATTTTGAATTAATCTAAATCTTAAATTTTTATTATTAATATATAATGAGCTATAAAAATAAAACAGAAATATATTTTCAGTTTGATTACTGCTCATTGTTGTTTTATAACCTCATTTTAAATTTTAAAACCAAAAATAATTATGGATTACAAAAATAGAAGAATATACTTTGTCATTTTAGCTTTATTATTACTTACATTTGTTAATAATAATAAACTACAATCATGTGCAACAAATGGAGAATTGGAAGTAAAGAACATGACAACTCACCAAATAATTATTCAAATATATCCAATAAGTGTAGTATTCAATAAAAGAAATACAAATAATTTATTAATGTCATATCAATTAAATACTACCTGTGGTATGATGCAAGGTAATCACGATTACATAACCGGAGTAAGGCAATCCGGTTATGGGATTCTTGATAGGAAATTTTATTATCTTTTAAATAGTGGCGAAAGAATAGTTTCTTCTTTGGATTATATTAAAGATGGTGCTAATGATTGCATCATTGGACGGGGTAAATATAAAATAGAAGTTATCCATTTATTAAGTTCGGGAATCGAATTTAAGAGGGATTCGTGCACAGTTGAATTTGATTATTACACTGTACCTGAATCACCAGGTGATTTATGTATTACTGTTACTAACAAAGATTTTGAATATTTGTTCGATAACCATTCGAATCCAAATAATCCCGTATACATGTCTAAGGGACCACAATATCATGAGATTCAATGCTGGAGACCTGGTGGACCTGACTTTAATCCTGTAAGACCTAAAAGATTAAATGCACTAAATGATAATCCTTATGAAATGAAAGATGAGAATTTTGATTATACAAGTTGCAACTATGAATATTTTCCTATTGATAGTAGATTACTTTCTAATAGGCCTCATATTATACCTTGTGACGAAATGTTTGGACAGAATCATGAATTTCCTATTCAAAAGGAAAGTGGTATTTGGAAACATAACCCTAATATTTATGAAGATAGACAGGGTGATTTAAATATGAATTTAAGGATTAAAAAAGATGTTTCGACTTATCGAGATAATACATGGATATACGAATTTCCATTAAAACACATGATCCCTTTAACCATTAATTCCCCTGCAACTTTATCATTAGATGCGGGAAAGACTTACACATGCAATCGTGGATTTGAAGAAAATGAAACGGTCAATCCTTATGAAAATTCTAATTTTTATTTTACGGTTAAGAATGGAGCGTTTTTGGAGATGCTTTTAAATTCTGAAATTATTTTAAATCCTAAAACACATCTTATACTTGAATATGGAAGCCATGTAAATGCTGTTTATAATAGCAATACATCTAGAGCACACATTTTTGTCAATGGAGGTACCTTCTGCAATCAAGGAGCAATACTTCAAGGAAGACTATGGATTCGTTGTAATAATCCTATACAACTGTGTGCTACGGCACAAGATAATATAATTTTTAATGATAGTGTGAAAATACAATTAGCTGATAGTTGTGTTTTCGAAATCCCAAACAACAAATCATTAATAATTGAAGACCCGGCAACAGAATTAATTTTAGATTCAAATAGCACAATAAAATTAGGAAATAATTCTTCAATAATTATCCGTAATGGAGCAAAAATAAGTGCATCTAATGCAAAATTTGTTTCTTTAAATAGTAATTCCACTTGGAATGGAATTTTTATTGAAAATGCAGGTATTAACTCTATTAAAAATTGTTTAGTCGAAAACTCTACTAATGGTATAACGGTAAATAACCAAATAACTCAACTTCAAGCTATTCAGCAAAGTGTGGAAATTGCAGGTTGTACATTTAAAAATAGTACATCTTCTTTGTTATCTTATGCTATTCATGTTACTAACTTTGCCAATATATTAATTAAAGATAATTTAATTCAATCAACAAATATTACAAATGGATTTTCAAATGGAATTTCATTGGAGTATTGCCCCGCAGAAAATATAAATGTAATTGGTAACAACATTAATAATTCATTGACAGGTATAAATATTGTTCAAACTTCTCCATATTTATCTCGAAATCAGATTACCGGTTCTAACAATTCTGATTATGGTGTTTTTCTTGATAATTCAAATGGTTTAATAAAAAACAACAATATTAATAATTTTAAATATTCGATTTGTATGTATTATTCGTCGCCATACTTATTGAAAAACAACTTTAACAATGCCGATATCAGTAATTTAGAATTAAATTCAAATTCTATTCCATTTATGTCTCCTCTAAATTCCGGAAATAGTTTAAATTGGATTTCTGGTAATAATTATTTGAATGGTTATCCAAATGCTAGTGGCATTTCATTCTCAGGAGAATCATATCCGGGAATAGAAAATGGATATAATATTATTGCTGTTAATGGCGCATTATATATGAAAGGATCTTTGCCTTCATCATTAAAGGGATTTATGCCAGGAACATTAAATAATTGGCAGGATGAACAGCCAATTGTTAACAATTTCCAAACAGATAACGGAAATGTAATTTATGATCCTACTTTTGATGGTATTAATGTTCCAGGTTACGACTCTTATGAATTATCAGATATAGGATTTGGATTATTGGACACTTTATTTGTTAAAGATCTTAATAATTCAATAGGTGGTGAATTATTATTTTTACAAGCTTACAAACATGAAAAACAAGGTCAGTATATTCAAGCTATTTCAAAATACAAACAATTATTAAATAATTATAAAAATAATATATTCGCATATAATTCGTTGGCACATATATTTAATTGTTTAGAAAAAAGTAAATCAAACAACGGACAGTACATATCCCACCAAAATTATCTAACTCAAATCAAGAACAATACACAATATTCAAAGGAGATTAGAGAATTAGCAGAAGATTTCATAATAAAATCAAAATTAAGACGCTCTCTAATTGATGAAGCAATTTCAGATTACAGCGAAATATATTTACAAAATCAAAATACACCAAAAGGGATACATGCACTAATAAATAAGGAATCATTGGTTTCTTTAAAGCAAGATACAACAGATGGAATATCGAATCCATTAAGATATAAAAATCATCTTTTGTCTGCTTTAAATAAAGATAATTCAAAGAAAATTAATAATGGGAATAATATACCGGTTCAGTTTGAAATGTTCGGCAATTATCCAAATCCATTTAACCCACAAACAAATATTAAATTCGGTTTACCGATAAAATCATTTGTGACAATTAAAATTTATAATATATCTGGTAAAGAAATTGAAACGTTAGTTGATGGATTTGTAGATGCCGGTTATCATACTCTATTATTTAATGCAAGTAAATATTCAAGCGGTATTTATTTTTATAAGTTAGTTTCAAACAATAATGTTTATTCTGGTAAGATGGTTTTGATAAAATAATCAAGATTTGTCAAGTCCCGAAGTATTTTCGGGACTTGATGTTTATATAATTTATTAATAATTTAAAATATGAAATATATATATATAATATTCGCTTTTATAACATTAACTACATTTGATGTTTACCCTCAATCTGGTTGGATATTGCAAAGTCCATTGCCGACCTTAACAGCGCTTGTTTCTATAAAATTTATTGATAATAATACCGGCATATCAGTTGGTTCAATTGGTTCAATAATTAAAACAACAAACGGGGGCACCAATTGGAAAAATATAAATTCAAATACAAGAAAATATTTGCGATACCTTATTTTTATTAATTCGACTACGGGTTTTGCAATCGGTGATTCTTCAGTAATTATTAAGACGACTAATGCAGGTGAGAACTGGAGTATATCTTACAATACAAATTCAAAATATGGGATTCATTGTATTTCATTTATAAATAGTAATACTGGGTATGCTTATCAGGATAGCAGTAATGTAATTTTGAAAACTACAAACTGCGGAAATAATTGGATTTCAATTAATACTGATTTAATAATTTTTACTATAACTCAAAGATTGTATTTCTTGAATGATAGTACGGGATTTTATTGTTCTGGAGATTACGTTAATAAAACAACAAATGGAGGAATAAACTGGATTTCAAAAAGTATGTATCCGTATGTTGCAACTTGTGCATATTTCTTTAATCAAAACACAGGAATAATAGCCGGATCAAATGGTAATGTATTAAAAACAACAGACTGTGGGGATAACTGGGTCTTCCTTGCACAAGTATCTCCTGTTAGCAATCTTAAAGATATTAGATTTATAGACTCTTTAAACGGGTATCTTTTTTGTAGTGAAGTTGGTATAGTATACAGAACAACTGATAAAGGCAATAACTGGACAGCATTAATGGGTTCAGCATATTCAGGTAATCTTTCGTTTGATTTTTCTGATATCAATACAGGTTACATTAATTCAGTTACTGGAAGAATGATCAAGACAACCAATTCGGGCCTAAACTGGAATGTGATTTCTACTGGTACAAGTAACGAATTCTTCTCGATTCATTTTGGTAATAAAAATACAGGCTTCGCTGTTGGTTCTGATGTAATGGTAAAGACAACTAACGGTGGAAATTTTTGGACAAACCTTAACGGATACGGTCACTTTGTATATGTGCACTGTTTAGATTCAAGCAATATTATTGCAGCATCCTGGAACAATGTCCAGAAATCTACGAACGCCGGTTTGAACTGGGTAATAAAAGAGAATGTTAGTTCTGGAAATTTAGAAACTGCATGTTTTATTAATAATACCGGATATTATAATGCGGGAACTGTACTTGGAAAAACAACTGATGGCGGGGAAACCTGGCAGCATTTAACTACTGAAATAAGCAACTTTGATAAAATGTTTTTTCTAAACGAAAACACAGGTTTTGCGGGATATTTTGGTCCCAACTTATTGAAAACCATCAATGGAGGTCTCAACTGGAACTTGATCTATAATGGAGGTTTGAATGAAATTATTAAATCTATTACATTTTTTGACTCTTTAAACGGAATATTTATAACAGAAGGACATTATATTAAAACAACAAATGGAGGCCTTAACTGGACCACTAATACATTACCTACAAGTAATTATATATCATCATCTTTCACTGTTAATTTTAATACCTGGTATATAGCATTCGGAAATTCAATAATAAAAACAACAAACAGCGGTCTAAATTGGATTACGCAGCCATTAAGTGTAAATCGTCAAATAAATGATATTTATTTCCTGGATACATTAACAGGTTATGCAGCAGGATACTTAGGTACAATATTTAGAACTACTGACGGTGGTGGACAAGTATGGGTAAATAACATTAATGAAAATATTCCGGACAAATTCTTACTTTATCAGAATTATCCGAACCCGTTTAATCCAATAACAAAGATTAGATTTCAGATTAAAGATGCAAGATTTGTAACATTAAAGATTTTTGATATTTTGGGTAATGAAATCAAAACTCTTCTTAAGGAAAAGGAATCTCCGGGAACATATGAGGTCAGTTTTAATGCGAGTGATTTGCCTAGCGGTGTTTACTTTTATAGGATACAAACGGAAGATTTTATCGAAGGAAAGAAGATGATATTAATTAAATAAGGATATATGTCTTTATTGTAAATAAAATAATTCATTTGAATAAAATTAACCCCCGTTGTAAAAGGCGGGGATTTGTTTTATATTTTGTTCTTAGCTCATCAAGAACCAATACCCACTATCTGCGTAAATGTATTGCTGATTATCCCTTTTGTGATAGTATGATTTTGAGAAACGTATGGTGGGATTTGTGAGGCCTCCTCCACCATAGAAGTGCTACTACTCATAGTAATATACAGATAGTTTGGCATTTGATATTCACTCGCGAACACTAAAAACCCATCAAGAGTAACACACACCAAGGGTTTGAGTTTCTTCTATTTATCGTTTCAATTATCACGTATATTACTTAATTTCTGTTAGGGTCAAGAAATAACTTAGGGAAATGGGTCAAAAGTTCTTTGACATCATTTGATTTATTTTGATTCAACATCAGTTGAAGAAAGTTATATTGCCCTAATCGAGATTTCATATCTAAATCTTACTTCAAGTATTTAATTATTGATAAAGGGAATACTGTTTCTTTAATCTATACTTATAAATAATTTTAACATTTAAATAATATTTACATCTATCTAAACAAATTTTATTAATCTATAATAAATACATTATGAATAAAATATTCACAATTTTAGTCACTCTTATTATTCTTACATCTACTTTATTCACTAATGAAAGTCGGGCTCAGTGGGAACAGACGAATGGTCCGGGGCGCAATGTAACCTGCTTTGCAGTTTCAGGAACAAACATCTTTGCTGGGACTTCTATCGGTGCATTTTTATCAACAAATAACGGAACAAGCTGGACTGCTGTTAATAATGGATTAACAAATCTATCTATTCGCTCTCTTGCAGTTTCAGGAACAAACATCTTTGCAGGGACTGATGACTGTGTATTTCGCTCTACAAATAACGGAAACACTTGGACTGCGGTAAATAATGGATTAACGAATTTATATGTTCTTTCTCTTGCTGTTTCACAACAAACATCTTTGCAGGTACATCTAGCAACGGAGTGTATTTATCAACAAATAACGGAACAAGCTGGACTACGGTTAATAATGGATTAACGAATCAATATGTTAATGCACTTGCAGTATCTGGAACAAATATTTTCGCAGGAACTTGGGGCGGCGGCTTATTTTTATCAACAAATAACGGAAGCAACTGGACTGCGGTTAATAATGGATTAACGGGAAGGGTTAATGCACTTGCAGTTTCTGGAACAAACATCTTTGCAGGAACTGTGAACGTAGGCGTATTTTTATCAACAAATAACGGAACAAGCTGGGTTCAAAAAAATCAGGGATTAAATGCTATTCCACCAGTTTGGTCATTATTAGTCGCAAATGGCTACGTCTATGCAGGGACATGGGATCAATCCGTCTGGCGCCGCTCACTAACAGAAATCATCGTCATAAAAAATATCAGCACGGAAATACCATCGGCATATTCGTTGAGTCAGAACTATCCAAATCCATTTAATCCAACAACAAATATAAAATTCAACGTTGCCAAATTAAGCGATGTAAAAATAGTAGTGTATGATGTTATGGGTAGAGAAGTTCAAACACTTGTTAACGAATCATTAAAGCCTGGGACATATGAAACATCGTTTGATGGGGGTATGTTAAATAGTGGGGTGTATTTTTACAGGCTTATTACTGAAGGCTTTACAGAAACAAAAAGAATGATTTTAATTAAATAATCTAAATATTTTTGTATGAAAAAATTATTAGTAATTTTAGCGATGATCGTGGCAATGAGCGCAAATGCACAGTGGGTGCAGATAAGTAACGGGATATACGGAGGTAAGGTTGATGCTTTTGCTGTAAGCGGGAATAATATTTTTGCAGGAACGTATATGTATGGCGTTTTCCTTTCCACAGATAACGATTGAGTCAAAAGTTTATAAAGAATAGAATATTTGTATATTGATTAATTAATTTAATTAAGGTTTTAAAACAAAGAATAGCAAAATGAAGAAATTAATTTTTACACTTTTAGTCTTACAAATTGGAATAAATATATTAAATGCGCAGTGGGTACAGCAGTATCAAACAGTATTATACAGCCATTTATCTGATGTAAAATTTGTCGATAGATACACTGGATGGGTTTCCGGAAATCAGGGAATTGTAATGAAAACAACTAATGGAGGACAAAACTGGATAGAGCAAAACACAGGTGTTACGAATAAAATTTTAAAAAGTATATGCGCTGTAAATTCAAATGTCGTTTATATAGCAGGTTATTTTGAAACAATACTCAAATCAACAAATAGTGGCACTAACTGGGAGACAATAAAGAACGGACCTTATGGGGAAGGTCATAGTTACGAAGGAGTATATTTCATTAATGAAAACACTGGTTGGATATGCGGAAGCGGTTCATTGATTTTTAAAACTACAAATGGAGGGGTTAGTTTTGATTCTGTTAATATTCCTGTTGGATATTTGTATGATATTTATTTCAGAAATGCGAATGAAGGTTTAGTATGCGGAGAAGCGGCTTCAATGTATAAGACAACTAATGGTGGTTTGAATTGGCAGGAAATCCCTATGGTTCCAAATGGCTTACCACTTTCAAATTTTTATAGAATGACCTTTTTCAATTCGAATACAGGATATACTCAAGGGATTTATACCAATAAAGTTTTCAAAACAACAAATTTTGGAAGCAGTTGGGATAGTATTGCAAGTGTTCAAGGTGCAGGCGATACATACACAATTTGTTTTCCAAATGAAATGACAGGCTGGTGTGCAGGCTCAGATGGGTTAATATTCAAAACTACTAATGGAGGGTATAATTGGCAGCAGGAAATAGTACCACCCATTAGCACGTCATATTTGCATGGACTGTGGTTTTATAATGATAGTGTGGGATGGGCTATTGGTGCTAATATGAAAATACTTCATACTACAAATGGAGGCTCAACATATATTTCCAATGAATCGAAATTCATTTCAGATTTTAAATTGAATCAAAATTATCCGAACCCGTTTAACCCAACAACAACAATAGAGTTTTCATTGCCAAAAGACTCATACATAAATTTACAAATCTTTGATATAACGGGGAAATTAGTAATTAATGTCATTAAAGGACTTATGCTTAGTAAAGGCACACATAGATATCGTATCGATGGGTTTGACAAGCAAAATCTTTCAAGCGGAACATATTTTTACCGTTTGGAAGGTATAGATAATCAAAACAACAAGATGTTTGTAAAAACAAATAAAATGGTTTATATGAAATAATTATCGGTTACAGAAATACTATTGCGGGTTCTCATGTTCCTCGTCCGCAACCGGAATTAAGGATTAAACCTAAATTATAAAAACATTATCTTGAATAAATTATATTTATACAATCATCAAAAAGGAGTTACAATGAGAAGTAATAAAATATTAATTACACTGTTAATCCTCTTCCTTGCGTTCAATGTATCCTTTTCCCAGAGTACATCAAAGAAGTCCTCAACCAAATGGAAAAAGCACGTTGCACTTGGAATACCAACCGATTCCGATTCTTCAGATGATTTCATAATCAAACGACCTCAGTATGTTTTAAGTTATAATGCGGATAAAAACGTTGCAAACTGGGTAAGCTGGAATCTGAATAAAAGCTGGTATGGAAAGGTTAAAAGATGGAGTGGTTCTTTCTTTAAAGATCCATTACTTCCAAAAGATGTTTATAAAGTAAAACACTCGGATTATACTAATTCTGGTTACGACCGTGGACATATGGTTCGGAGCGAGGAAAGAACAAAAACAGTAACAGACAATAAATCTACGTTTTATTTATCGAATGTTTTGCCTCAAACAGCAGATCTAAACCAAAGATTATGGTTGGATTTGGAATACTATTGCCAGTCACTCTGTGTTGATTCCTTAAAAGAATTATACGTAATGGCTGGGGGTGTTTTTCACAGCGGAAATAGAATTGAAAGCTTGGTAAGCATTCCTGATAGTTGTTTTAAAATAATCGTAGTCCTTAATAAAGGTGAAGGCTTATCCGATGTAAACGCAAACACCGAAGTAATAGCTGTTATGATGCCTAACAAAGATGGAATAATCGATTTCGATTGGAAACATTATACAACAAGTATTGACAGAATTGAAAAGTCTATAGGCTATGATTTTTTAAATATGGTTGATGAAGATATACAAAAAATGATTGAGTTAAAAGTTTATAAAGAATGTAATAACTAAAAAATATTTTATATAATTATACTTTCAATATTTATTAGCAGTGTTACAAAAATCATTAATAACAAATATTATGAAAAAATTATTTACCATCTTAGTAATGCTAGTTGCAATGAATGTGAATGCTCAGTGGGTTTTACAAAATACGGGAAGTAATACTGATTTTCACTCTGTTAAATTCATCAATAAGAATACAGGCTGGATTTGCGGTACAGGAGTCATAGCAAAGACGACAAATGCAGGTGTTAACTGGGTTCAACAAACACATCCTGCAACAAATAAGAGGTTAGATTGTCTAAGCGTTGTTGATTCAAATACAGTTTACTGTGTTGGAATGTTTAAAACAATCTTGAAGACAACTAATGGTGGAACTAACTGGATAGCAATTCAAAACGGACCTTATGGAACGGGTGATAGTTATAAAGCTGTATTCTTTATCAATAGCAATACTGGATGGATATCTGGCAGTGGACAAAAGATTTGGAAAACAACCAATGGCGGAGATTCCTTAATTCAATTATATATTGCTGATTGGGTAAACTATATCTATTTCAAAGATGCAATGACAGGTGTTTTATGTGGGGATGGTGGATTTCTTCAAAGAACAACGAATGGGGGGTATAATTGGAACACACCGAATATTAATTTGAATTTTGTCGGTTATACTTTTTATAAATTTTCAACAATTAATAATCAATACTGTTGGCTTGTTGGATCGTCTGGTCCTGTTTATCGCTCAACTGATTTTGGAATCAACTGGGATAGTATTGGCTTTATACCTGAACATTATGATGCCGTATATAGTATAAAATTCTCAAATTATAACACTGGTTGGTGTGGTGGTGGTGGCGTAGGTCAAGGCAGATTATTTAAAACAACTAATAGTGGATATACTTGGGTGAGACAACTCAATTTAACAATACCGGGATATATTGGAGATATATATTTTCATAACGATAGCATTGGCTGGGCAGCAGGAAGCAACGGAATGGTGTTATACACAACAAACGGCGGATTATCTTATGTAAATCAAATTTCTACCGTGACTCCGGAATCATTCGTATTGCATCAAAACTATCCGAATCCGTTTAACAATTCAACTAATATAATAATTGAAATAAAAGAGAAGGATTTTTATAAACTTGAGATTTATGATGTATCTGGAAAAAAAGTTGATATCTTATTAGAAGGAATAAAGACACCGGGTACTTATAAGGTAAATTATGATGCATCGAAATTATCATCCGGAATTTATTTTTACAAACTAATTGGCCCTAATAACGTACAGACGAAAAAGCTTTCTTTAATAAAATAAAACATTTAAGTCCTTATGGATACACCACCAAAATAGATTTTGCATTGAAATAAAGGGCGGAGTCTTTGAATTAAAATAACAGTCGCGGTCAACGACAATCAAAGTTATATCCATAAATGGATATATCCGCCCATTTTTATAACCAATAAAACTTAAACAAATAAAGGATTAAATTAAATGAGAAAATCATTTATAACAATTTGCTTTTTTCTGTTTTTACTTTTATTAGTAAGAACATCGGACGCACAAAGTCCGTATGAATCCTCTTGCGGAAGTACTTTGTTCCAGACAAGTCAATTACCAATGAACCCGCAAGATGGGTTCTTTAAACCAAACAGAACAGATACTATTAATGGGAATCCTATTATAAGCTCTTCATATTTCCCAGTATTAATTGTATTTGTTCAATTTCTTGATGATGCGAATGACAATATTTGGCCAAATACTTGTGATACATCAGGACCAATTTACAGAGATAGTTTAATTGCTTTTAATAAAAATTATAATTCAAGTTGGTGGAATGCTTATGACCAGAACAAGGAGACGTTTAGTAACTATTTTATTCAATTATCCCTTGGAAGATTCCACTTATTAGGAAAAGCATATTCTGTGCGCCTCGATTCAAATGCATCATATTACAGAACCGCAGGAATGACGGTTTTAAATGAACATATCTGGAATAAATTAAATCAGAGATACCCGATTGATTGGGCTTGGTATGATAAGTGGAGTTGGAACGGTACTAACTTTGAATATGGTTCGGATAATAATGTAGACTTTATATATAAGGTACACAAAACCACAGGTGGTGTTTTGCCCGAATATGATGGCTACAGCTCTCTTGATGGAAGTGATTTTAAAGTTGATACATTACGTTGGATACGTTCTGGTTATGGTTATTCAAGTTCAGGAATAACCTGTGCACGAAACTTACTGAAAAAAAATGTAATGGGCGTATGTGTTCACGAACAAGGACATTATACTTTTTCTGGTGGTCATTTAATTTATGGTCGAAATTCATATGCTATTGGTGTTGAGGCATTTTATAGTCCATACGAAATGATTTTAAGTGGATATATGACACCTAGAACCGCGACTTTTGGACAAACAAATAGTTTGGGTGATTATTCTTCCCGGAACAATGTTAATGGTGAAGTGATAAAGGTTCCTATTTCTGAAACAGAATTCTTTTTACTTGCAAACAGAGGTAAAGTTTGTTATTGGGATAGATTGATGCTTGGTGATACTGCCTTTTATGACCCATATAATATATCTGATTACGGGAAAGGGCTTTATATCTATCATGTTTTTGATGGAATATACAGACCAACAGCAGATTGGTGTTCACCTCATGACATGGAGTGTGCGGATGGTTACTATAGATGGGAAGCATCTGGATGGGCATCTGTTGATATGAACTGTTGGACGAGCGGAAATGTTTGGAAAACATATAATAAAGCTGAGGTTCTGTATGAAAATGATCCATCTTTACATGGAACACATTTATTAAATACTTTAAAGGGTGACGGATTAAGTTTACATGATTTTTTTAGTTATACTGCTAATGGTTCACCAAATGGTTACACAATTAAACATAGTTATGGTGATCCTCCTATAGATAACTGTCATCTTGGAACTGATAGAGTATTTACAAATAATAGAGAATTATATTCCACATATAATAATAATGGTGACAGATATGATGCTTGGAAGCCCGTTTATAATGAAATTTTTTCTCCATATTCTAGCCCTTCTACAAAGAAAAAGAATAATGAAGAGTCTGGAGTATTTATATGGTATTATAATACAAATGGAAATTCGGCTAATATAGCAATTTTTCGTGCCTCTGAATTTGGTGGTAATCAATCATTAGCAGAGATTCTTGAAATTACTCCGCCTTCAAGGCCAATGGGGCTTAAACATGAATTTTATTATCCTCAAAATAGTTGGTGCATTCCCAAAATAACTTGGAATCATAACATGGAACCGGATATGGAAAGAATTAGCGAGAAGGATACTGTTAAGAGATATCTTGTCTATCGTGTTACAGCACCTAATATGTCAACCGTTCCAAATGAGAATGCATATGTGCAAATAGCTCAGGTAGATATTCCAATTGGTGAAACACCGCATTATGAAGATTATACTGTTCTTGAACATGAATGTGCAGAGTTGGACCAACAACCTCCATATGGGACCGAATATCCTGTAAGATATAGAGTAATTGCGGTTGATAACACAGATTGGGCTTCTGTTATGTCAGATTTTGTGAGTACAACAGGTATTACAGAAGATGGTGGTGATCCAATAGGTGGTGGCGAGGATAGTCATGAATATAATAACTCCAATACCCCTAAAGATTTCAATCTCTCACAAAACTATCCAAACCCGTTCAATCCTACAACAAAGATAAACTTTGCATTACCTAAGCAGGGTTTTGTTACTTTGAAGATATATGATATAACGGGAAGAGAAGTTAAAACTCTCGTTAACGAGTTTAAACAATCAGGTTATTATTCTATAGATTTCAATGGCTCATATCTTGCCAGTGGTGTTTATTTCTACAGAATCCAAAGTAATGATTTTGTGATGACAAAACGTATGGTGTTAATAAAGTGACCATTTTTCATAACTCCCTACTTTCTTTAAAAGCGGGGAGTTTTAATGTTAAAACTTATAATGGAACATAAATATTACGCCGTCATTAATATCGTGTTCAATATGGACATTGAGAGTAATTCATTAATTGTAAAACTAAAAGATGTCGACAAAAGAAAAATATTTAGAATATTAAAAAAACTGAAGACTAATTTATCGATTGAATTTATTGACATAGATATGGAAATGATATCATTTGATATTTTTATTGGTGATTATGCTAGTATAAAAATCATTAATAACCAATTGTATGTAACGAGAGATGATATTCATGAGTTTCTAATTGATGAAAATAATCTTGTAAGGGACATTGTTCTTGATAAAGCAACAAGGAAAAATTACGATGACATGAGAAAAATTATGCAGTTGATATATCCTTATAATAGAATGAAACGAAAGAAGGCAAAAGAACCATTTACACTTAGAAATAAACGTTACATAACACCATTACTAAGAAACTTTTAAAAACTAAAAAAGAAGGGAAATAAAATATGGGATACGTATTGGTAAGTGCAGATTTTTCGGGGGTAACCTCTACACAAAGAGATAAAATATATGAATGTTTGGAAAAAAAGAACTGGACTAAGTTAACAAATATTGGTCGTGACATTTCAACTTCCTGGTTTGGTAATTTCAATTCCAGCGTCTCTGAGCAGACTGCTTTAGAAACTAGCATAAATAATTTTGTTGATTGCTCCAAACCATACACAAAACCAAAATTAGTTCTTCATTATGGCCATAACAAACCAACAATTTATTAATTAAAAATATTAAAAAAATGGGAAGATTTATAATCACAAAAAGAATGACCTAACCAAATCGATGAAAAATAGATGAGCAGCACTGGTCACGTTTCAATTCTAACTTTGTTATTTGCGAAGAAATGTACGAAATCTCATACATAATTGAAGCAATACTTGAGTTCTATCCAAAACTGCCGAGAGAAAAGATTACAAATGCTATTTATAAAACACTGCGTGAAATACCGCATCCAAGACTCAGAAAATACTTCTGGAAATCAATATCGGAGAAACTAAGTGTGTAGGTTTAAGGTATTTTTTGTGTTTGCTCCAATTTATAATGAATATTTTTGTGAACTAAATATTTTTTGTAAGATAATTATATTGTACTCTTTTATCAATTAGATCTAACATAAGAATATAATTTAGCTCCATTATAGTTCTTTGGTTAATAAAGGAAAAAAGTATTTCAGTGCTGTTTTGGTTAGAGGAGTGCTTATGAAGCGGATAATTATAGAACTAAAATATATTGTTTTTATTCACAAGAAATAACATATTTATTTTCAAAACAAATGTTAAAACCAATGAGATGACTTATTCAGGAAAATCTTGTTTTAATCAAAACACTAAACCTCTATCATTTATTTATTCGATAAATTCAAAACCTTCTAATATGAGAAAAATAGTATTATACATAGTCATTCTGATAATTGCACATTTCTCTCTGACAATTGAAGATTGTGAAGGACAGTGGTATCAGGTTAACTTGCCTATAGCAAGTCCTATTCAGCGAATACAGTTTGTAAATCAGAATACCGGATGGTTAATTATGTATAACCTTAATCTCTTAAAGACTACCAATAGCGGAATTAATTGGACAGTTGCTACAGATCCTTCGAGTCGTATTTTTGATTTTCAATTTATTAATGATACTCTTGGATACGGTATGGGAACGAATACAAGTGGTTCAAACTTATTATTAAAAACCACCAACGGTGGCTATAACTGGACTACTATGCAAAGTTCGTCGAGTTATGCTTTGGGCGGGTTTTATTTCGTTAATGCTGATACAGGTTGGGTAAATGCATTTACATTTCCTACGCAGTCAACATTCATGACAACTGACGGATTTCAAACTCTAAATCCTATATCAACAGGTGCTGGCGGGAATCCGGCAACTATATATTTTTTTAAAGAACCATATAATGGAGGTTTATGCGGTTATATGAGCGGTGCAGGATATCTCTGGAAAACAACAAATGGCGGGTTTAATTGGACACAGTTAATAGTTCCATCAGCATTTAGTATTGATTATTTTAGTTTTATAAATAAGGATACAGGGTGGGTTACCACAAATTTTCAAAATACTTTAATATATAAAACAACGAATGGAGGAATGAATTGGAATTCGCAGTTTCAAATTCAAAACAGCAATTCTTTATCATACATATTTGCTGTTAATTCAGATAAGATATGGTGCGGGGTTAATCAAGATTATTTATTGGTAAGCACTAATGGTGGTGTAAGTTGGGGGAAACAATTTACCCCATTGAATTCGAACGGTGGGGTTTATATGTATGATACCTCTTTAGGTTTTGCCTGGTCAGGTATTCAGCTAGTTCGTACTACAAATGGAGGAGGTCCAATAACAGCAATTATAAAATTAATAAGCACTTTACCTTCATCTATAGAATTGAAACAAAATTATCCTAATCCTTTTAATCCCTCAACAAATATTGAATTTCAAATTGACAGAACTTCCACTGTTGAGTTAAAAGTATTTGATATTCTTGGAAGAAAGGTTATGGATGTAGTAGATTCAAAAGAATTTATACCGGGTGTGTATAAAGTGAATCTTGATATGAGTGACAAGAATCTGGCTGGAGGAGTGTATTTTTATAAACTGACTGTTTTACAAAAAGATGGTCGAAAGTTATTTAATTCAACAAAGAAAATGATTTATAATAAGTAATTCAAAATAACACTTTTTCCCAAAATTAATTAAATATTATGAGACTTAGGAGAGTAATAAATGGTATTATTTTATTAGTAATTTTATTTACCGCTTTAAGCAAGCTGGATGCACAAATGAATTTAAAAGGCAAAGGTCAGATAGGAGCTATTAATATTGAAGGTGCTTTGTATAGTCCATCTCACGTCAATTATAGTTATTACGACCAGATGAATTTTACGATAAACCATCAATACTTGCATCAATGGGATTGGAAGTTTCAACCTACCGGATTTAATGATATAAAGTACGGTGGTTTTTATGATCTTATTGGTTCGTATGATAGCTATATGAGTAATATCTTCTCGACCAGTTACAGAAACGGGAACGGACAAAGTCTAATTCTTGAAAGGTTCAAAACAAATTTAGCCGCTTACGGTCAGAGAAGTACTTATCAAGTTGAAAAATTTTCCAATAATGGAAATTTAGAAATTGTAAAGCAAAATCCTGGTTATGGTTATATTTATTCAGATTTTAATGATGCTGTAGATAACACACAAAACCCTCCTGTTAAAGGTAAACATTGTCAACCCGGGATTGATAATTATTTACCGACAAATTATATTGCAAAAGGTTTATATGAAAATAATGAACAAACTAACTGTCCTAATGATGCTATAAATTTTTCTGACATAAAATCAGAACTTGATCCACCATATAGGTTCTATGTAAAGCCAAGAATAAAAATACCGCAAAATGAAGACCCAAATAAAGATGTGGTAATAGTTGAAATTTATGGTTATGATGGTTTAATAATTGGTCAACCAATTACTCTAAAAGTCAGAGATTTTTTTGATGTTAATGGTAATTATGATGGAAGTTATCAAGAAATATTTTTTCAAAATCCACCTATTCCTCCTATATATCCTCTTAGCGTTAGAGGTGATTCACTAAACCGTGGAACCCGTGGTGCTGGAACAGTAAGTCAAGTAGATTACAGAATAAAATGGTGCGGGCAGGTTGATGTTTGGGTTGACTACGTGAGGGTTGATGATGAATGGGCTCATTTTCTTTTTAATCCTGACCCTACTCATCCTTTAATTGATAGATGGGATTTTGTATCAAAAATAAATAGTGAGGCATCATACTTCACTACTACCAGTAATCCTGGTTTCGGGTTATTTTATTCTGATGAGTTTCAAAATAATAATGTTGATTGTATAGCAGAAGTAAAAAGATTAATTGAATTGGCATCGGCTGGAAAAACTACATTAGTTCCAATGTTGAACCACAATATGCTTTCAGGAAGAAATAATATCGATGGCGAACAGATGCAATTGAAAAATTTCATAAAATTTGATGATGCAACTATAACTGATTTAGTTTCAAGAGGGTTATTCAAAGACTTTGTTATGCACGACCCGTATGCATTTAAGCTTAATAATTGGTTAAGAATAAGATATCCACATAATCTAACTTTTGATGACCCCTTACATAATTTGAATATTGCTGCACTATATGCATCAAATCATGCAAATAGCAGTACAGAGTATAACGAAGATATTCAGAATGTTTATGAAACTTTTACTCCTGTCAATAACGGACTAAACGATTCGTACTATACATCGTTTATGGGAAGTTACAGATTGCTCGCAAAGGCATTGCAACAATCAATATTACAACACAAAGATTTTGTTATTACAAATGTCATTCAAGCACACAGTTTTGAATCTTCCCCAGGCTATATTTTACGGGAACCTACAAATGAGGAAATATCTCTTCAGGCATATCTCGGATTGGCTTACGGTGCAAAACAAACAATGTATTATCAATTTCAAACAAGTAAATGGGACTCTAAAAATGCCAGATTTTATGCAAACTATGGTTTATTAAACTTTGATGGAACACCAAGGACTTCAAACGTATATAAATATTCGAATAATTCTCATCAGGACAAATGGAATTCAGTTGTAAATTTAAATGCCAAGATAAAACAGATATACGATTACATGTATCCTGCAAATAATATAAATAGTCATTTGAGTTATGATGATACAAGGACAGTAAATACATATCCATTATCGATTCTTCCGAAACCGTCTACTGTAAATATAAATTTGGGATTACCGGTTAAATATATTTCTGATTTACAGTCAGTAATTAGAGACCCAAGTGCTTTAACTTACAATTTAAACCTTCAGGATGAAAATGCTAAAAGATACTGGGAATTGGGATTTTTCAAGAACAATCCTTCGAATACAGATAACACTGAACAATTTAGTAAATACTTTATTGCACTGAATAAAAGATGCACACCCGAAAGTCCGGGTGGTTTATCTGATGGTGACGTAAGAACGTTAAGATTAAAATTCAATCCATCAGAACTCCCCAACTTTAACAATTGGGTTTTAATAGATCCGCTAACAAATACCACAGTAGCAACAATAAATAAGAACTCAACTGATTTCTATTATGCAGGAGAATTCCAACCCGGCGAAGGAAGACTCTTTAAACTTGCACCTGTAATGCAGGAAGGCGGAACGTTTGTGTGCAATGAAGATTTTGGCGGTGTATCATTAAATTGCAAAGGGAATGTTTATACTGGTGCAAAAAATCTTACTGTCAGAAGTAATACTACAATAGAATTTAATGTAGACTGTGGAATTACAGCGGAAAATTGTGCAGAAGTAAGTTTTGATGGTGGCGGAACAAAATCAATACATTTACAAGGAAAAAATCAATCTAAATGGTTCGGTATTACTGCTAATAATATAAGCAATTCTGTTATTTTCAATAATACAGATTTCAGAAATGTGAAGTACGGTTGGGCTATTACTATTAGAAATACTCAATGGGCTGTAATACAACAGAATGATTTCTATTTAGAAGATGCCGGAACCGGGTATAATTTAGGTGCAATAATAGTAAATAATAATTCTATAAGTTCCGGTCAGGTATACATTATGAATAATAATATTCAGGTTAAGGATGTGACTGCTGCAATTATAGTTTTTAATAGCGCTGGTACAGGTGGTGAGGGGTGCCTTTCTTACAATAATATCAGTACTTCGGGAAACGGAAGAATTGGTATATTTCTGTCAAATAGAATTTCGGAAGAATTATGGAACAACACTATTTCGGGATTTAGTGAAGGTATACACACATATTGCAGCAATGTTAAATTAAAAAACAATACTGTTTTATCGAATAAAAATGGTTCAAAAGGAATATACGGTTCTGTTTGGAGTTCGCTTAATTTAGGCTATTTCAATGAATTCTACGGGGGCAACACTTTTACCAACTATGGTAATGATTGTATAAACCTTCAGGTTGACAAATCATTCTTTATTTCATATAACGGTTATAACAATTACAATGTTTTAAATAATACAAATAGTTATAACCTTTATGGATATGGCCAGTTAAATTGTTTTTCAACAAGTCCAACTAACAGTTGTTTTAATGGTCCAAACGGAAATGCAATTTATGATTTGAAAGATACAATGGGAACCCCGTGTTCTTTACAAGAGATACCACATTTGTGCAATACAAACCCTAATGAAGAAACCGACTTTATTGTTTCTCTGCCTTTTAATATTATTGACACGGTATGCAAATTAACAGGAATAAATAATCAAAACCCTACTAATTTGCAAACATTATCTAAAAACTTTTCAACAAATATTATAAAAAGAAACTATGATAGTGCAATAATTCAGGGTACGGAATTACTCTCAAGCTACTCTGATAGTATTTATGCACCGGAAATAATAACGAAATTATATCTGGCAAGTACTTCAATTGATAGTGTTGGTTTGAAAGTTCAATCATTAAAGACATTTTATGAACAATTGATAATAAATCATTCTCAAAATATTTCCATTGTAGGCCCAACAAATTATTACATACAGAAATGTAAAGTATTTTTAAAGCAATATGAATCTGCTTTGGTAGGATTCGAAGATATAATTCAACAGAATCCATATAGTTTTGATGGTTTATTAGCAAGTTGGGACTATGCCGCAACTGTTCTGTTGATAGATACAACAATAGGTAGTGGTGGATTGAGCAGTAAAGATGAGCTTAATGAATTATTCTCGTCTTCTCACGATCTGGACTATTTAATCGACTCTTTAAGAATAAAAAGGATACTGAAATATGATACATATGATAAATCGGTATTCAGTTCTTCTGATAGAAAAGAATTAATCAAGAAAACTGGTAACGTACTGATTGATGAAAGAAACAAACAAATCAACAAAGTAAACGATTTACAGAAAGAGGTAGCTAAAGGTGTAGGCAAAAAAGAGACAAAAGCTAAACAGGAACTGACTGAATTGAGAACTTTAAATGAAGTTGTTAAAGTTAAAAAGCCCAAGAACGGTGTAGAATATACTAAGATAATTAGTGATGATATGGATAAAATATTTAAAGGCAATTCTTCCGGTGAAAATAAGGAAGCAAACAGTATCCCTACGACTTATGCTCTCTACCAAAACTATCCAAATCCGTTTAACCCAACTACAAAGATAGTGTATGATATTCCAAAAGATGCAAAAGTAAAACTTGTTATTTATGATATACTCGGAAGAGAAATGAAAACACTCGTGAACAATGAATTCCGTTCAGCAGGGAAATACATCACCGAGTTCAACGGCTCAAACCTCGCAAGTGGTATTTACTTTGCGCGGATACTCGTAAATGAAGGTAAAGATTTTATGGCAGTAAAGAAGTTAGTGCTTCTGAAATAGTAATTCATTTGGTAATAAATCCCCGTTGTAAAAGGCGGGGGTTTGTTTTCTATTTTGTGCTTAACTCATCAAGAAGCAACACCAACAACCAGTATTTAACAATAAAACATTTCCCAAAGTCTCATAGATATGATAACACCCATTAACAGAAAAAAGGGAGCGCGCGA
>JAPLFJ010000029.1 GCA_026390735.1 Ignavibacteriota bacterium | reverse complement strand
GACAAAAATGCTCAAACTCCCGACACTTGTGAATGCTTGAGACGAAAATTACAGGAAAGCCGTGTGCGGGAAAATCGCATGCACGGTTTGACGAGGGGTTCAGGTTGCATATTCTTTGCAACCTGAATCTACTCTACTGGTAAATCTCTAATACCTATTACTCTCTTGCTCTTACCCTAAAAAAACATCCGTGTAAATCCGTCCAATCCGTTCTTATCCGCGTTCTATTTCCTTCGCTCTTTTGTGTTTTGGTCCTTTAGTGTTTTGGTGGTAAATCTCTAATACCTATTACTCTCTCGCTCTTACTCTAAAATCCATCCGCGACAATCCGCCCAATCCGTTCTTATCCGCGTTCCATTTCCTTTCCCTAATAAACAAATCAGTGTAAATCAGTCTTTATCAGGAAAATCAGTGTGCCATCTCTTGTTCTTAATTCTGAACTCTTAACTTTTAACCTTCTTCTCAAACCACCCATACATCGTCGGTATTAGCACCAGCGTCAGAAACGTTGACGTAAACAACCCGCCCACTACCACTGTCGCAAGAGGTCTCTGTATTTCCGAACCGGGTCCCGTCGCATACAGCATCGGAATTAAACTGAATATCGCAATCGATGCCGTCATCAGCACAGGCCTTAATCTGTCATTGCATCCCTTGATTATCGCCTCGTGAAGTTCCATCCCGTCCTGTCGTAACTGCGATATGTAAGACACAATCACCAATCCGTTCAGAACTGCCACACCGAACAACACTATAAACCCTACCGATGCAGGTACCGATAAATACAAGCCCGATATGTACAGCGCAAACACCCCGCCTATCAGCGCAAACGGAAGGTTCGAAATTACAAGCAGTGCAAGCCGCAGCGATTTAAACGTAAGGAACAGCAATGTTAAAATTATCAGTATCGATACAGGCAGTATGATTAATAACTTCGCCATCGCCCTCTGCTGATTCTCAAACTGTCCGCCCCACGTCGTGTAATATCCAGCAGGAAGGTTTATCTTCTTCCTTATCTTTTCCTTTGCCTCCGATACAAACGTGCCGATGTCTCTGTCCTTCACGTTCATTTCAATCCCTATTCTCCTCTGCCCGTCCTGTCGGCTTATCTGCACAGGTCCCTGCGATACGTTTATGTTCGCAAGCTGACTCAAAGGTACGTTGTATCCATTCGGCGACGGCACAAGTATATTCCCCACCTGCTCAATCGAGTTTCGGTGCTCTTCGGGAAAACGCACCACCACATCAAAAGATTTATTCTCTTCGTAAAGTTGCGTCGACGCCATTCCGCCAACTGCTATTTCCACTACCTTCAGCACATCGCTCACGTTCAGTCCGTAACGCGAAATCTTTTCCCTGTCAACGTTCACCGAAAGGTACGGCTGTCCCGCAACCCGCTCCACCACTATATCAGTCGCTCCTCGTATTCCCGAAACTACTTTCGATATTTCCTCTGCCTTATCTTTCAGCAAATCAATGTCATCTCCGAAAAGTTTTATTATAAGTTGTGCCTTCGTCCCCGCTACAAGTTCGTCTATCCTGCATTGTATCGGCTGACTGAAACTGAATACTATTCCCGGTATCGAAGCAAGACTGTCACGCATCATATTCACCATCTCTTCATTATCGTTTGTAGTCTTCCACTGGTCTCTCGGCAGAAATATTCCCGTAAACCCCGTCTTGTCTATTCCGCGTGCTTCCACTGATATTCCCGTCTGTCCTGTTCTTGAAATCACCATCTTCAGTTCAGGAAATTTCTTCACCGTCTGTGCAATCTGTTTGTTTATCTCAAGCGATTTATCCAGCGAAACTTCAGGCAGCAACTGCACGTCCATATCAAACGCACCCTCATCCATTACAGGTATAAATTCCGTGCCGAGTCTCGGTATCAGGAATAGAGTTACAATAAATAAAACCACCGAAACACTCAGCACTGCATACTTCCTCTTCAGCGACCAGTACAACTGCGGGAAATATACCTTCTTTGCAAACCGCATTACCACACTTTCCTTCTCTGCTCCCGCCTTTAATATCACAGACGACAGCGAAGGTATCACGAATATCGATAACAACATCGAAGACAGTAAAGCAATCGCAACTGTCAAAGCAAGCGGCGAAAACATCTTCCCCTCAAGTCCTTCAAGCGAAAGTATCGGAAGGAATGTCACTGCTATTATCAGTTCGCCAAGTATACTCGGCTTTCTCACTTCAATCACAGACTTCAACACCGTTACTAACTTGTTATCGCCTTCTTTCGATTCGCTTAAATGCCTCTGCACATTCTCCACCTGTATGATTGTAGCATCTATAATCATCCCTATCGAAATCGCCAGACCTCCCAGCGACATCAGGTTTGCGTCAAGCCCCGTTAACTTCATCACTATAAACGTCAGGAATATCGAAGACGCAAGAGCAATAATCACTATCACTGCACCTCGGAAATTCCTCAGCAGTAAATAAAGTATTATTATAACGAATACCACGCCTTCTATCAGCGCCTTCGTTACAGTTCTGATACTGCTGTTCACAATATCGCTCCTGTCATAATAAGGAACTAACTTCACACCCTTCGGCAGAACATTGCTTCCGTTTATTTCTTCCACCTTTTCCTTTATCTTCTGCACCACTTCCCTTCCGTTCTCTCCTTTCAGCATCATCACTATCCCGCCAACCGCCTCGTACTTTCCGTTTATCATAGAAGCTCCCTGCCTTACAGCCTCGCCTATCTTCACTTCCGCCACATCCCTTATAAACACAGGCGTTCCGTTCACTGCCTTCAGCGTAATACTTCTCAGGTCATCTTCCGTCTTCAGAAGCCCCACTCCTCTCACTATGTACTGCGTCGAGTTCTTATCGAGTATATTCCCGCCAACATTCTTGTTATTCTTCTGTATCGCTGCAAACACATCTTCAACACTAAGGTTGTACTTAATCAGTTTCTCGGGCTCAACAAGCACCTGATACTGTTTAAAGTATCCGCCGAATGAATTTATTTCGTTCACACCCTGAACACTCTTTAGTATCGGCGCAACAACCCATTCCTCCACAGTCCTCAGATTTGTAAGGTACTGCAGTTTCTCCTTCTCATCATTCGGCATATTTCCTTCAAGCGTAAACTGGTATATCTCTCCCATCGCCGTAGCCACAGGGCCCATTTCCACTTCCACTCCTTCAGGTACTTTCTGCTTTGCTTCCTGTATCCTTTGAAACACAAGGTTACGCGCAAAGTATATATCCACATTATCCTTAAACACCAGCGTTATCACTGAAAGTCCGAACTTCGTCACAGACCTCATCTGCACCAGGTCTGGCACTCCACGCAGTGAGTTCTCTATCGGAAACGTCACAAACCTTTCTATCTCCAGTGCCGAAAGCCCCGGCGCCTTTCCCATTATCTCCACCTGCACATTCGTCACATCAGGGAATGCATCAATCGGCAATCTCGTGTATGCGTAAATCCCCAGCCCGATTATCAGCGCACAGAATACGAGTACGTAATTCCTGTACTCAAGTGTTACAGATATAATTCTCTCAAGCATACTATTCCCCTTCCCCGAATGATTCCTTCAGCAGTTCCGACTTCAGTTCAAACACTCCGTTCGTCACTACTTTATCGCCTGCCTTCAGCCCCGAAACTATCTCCGCCCTGTCTTCCATCTCAAGCCCCGTCTTCACTTCCACCTTCCTGAACGTACTGTCATTCTCCTGCACGAAAACAAAACTCTGCTCGCCGTCCTTAAACAGCGCCGAAGACGGCAGGAACAATCCCTTCCTGCTTTCCGCAAGTTTCATTATCAGTTCGCCGAACATCTGCGGCAGTAATCTGTTCCTCGGATTGTTTATCTTCGCCCTTATCTTTATCGTCCTCGTCTTTTCGTCTATCAACTGCCCCTTGTATGTTATGTCGCAAAGGAAAGTTTCATCGGGCACAGACGGAGTCTTAAACTCACACGACTTTGCACTACCTATCTTATTAAAATCACTCTCATAAACCTGTCCGTCCACAAGCAGCGACCTCGTGTTCAGTATCTTAAATGCTATCGAAGAAGATTCCACGTACTGACCCACAACCACATTCCGCTCCACTATCACTCCGCTAATCGGCGACTTTATCGCAAGGTCTCCCGCAGAATGCAAATCGTTCTTATCGTTCACAATGTCATCATCCTTCAGCCCTATCGAATGTATCTTCTTATCCATCGAGTTAAACTCCGCAATTGCCTTTTCCCACTCTGCCTTCGCGGCTATCAGGTTCTTCTGCGAACCAGCATCCTGCTCCGCAAGTTTCTTCTGCCTGCCGTATTCCTGCTCAGTAAAACTCAGTGTAGTCTTCGCCTTCAGGAAGTCCGCCTTCAGCACTCCAATCTCAAGCCCCTCTATCAGCATCAGCGTCTGCCCCGCACTCACGTTCGACCCTATACTTGCAAACACCTTCTTCACTCTTCCAGCCACTATCGGACCCACCTGCGCTTCGTTGTTCTGGTCAGTCACTATCACCGCAGGAATCTTTATGTACCCGCTGAACTGCTCCTCTTTCAGAACTTCAGTCTCAAGGTTTATCTTCTCCTGCGATTCTGCCGAAACCATCACAGTCTCTTTCTTTTCCTCTTTCTTTTCTTCCTTCTTTCCTTCAGTATTATCTGTCTGTACTTTCCCGCATCCTGCGAGTATTCCCGATATAAACAATATTAATAATATATTTTTCATTGTAGGTTCATTTTTAAAATAGTTTTCTGCCGATTGATTTCTCAAGCTCAATTAAGTTTAGGTTGTAATCTTTCAGTGCCGTCACAAAACTTTCCTTTGTCGTTATCATCGTCTGCTTTGCCTGTAAAAACTCTATGTACGTTATCTCGCCTATCCTGTAACTCGCATTCGCCACCCTGAAAATCTCTTCCGACTCGGGAATCAGCGTACTCCTGAAAAGTGTTATCTGCTTCTCGCTGTTCTTCAGGTTAATGTATGCCTTCCTTGCCGTACTCAGTATGTTCAGGTGTGCCTCGTCATATTCATTCTCGGAAATCCTAATCTCCGCATCGGCTTCCTTCACCTTCCCCTTCTGGTCAAAAAGAAACCACAGCGGCACCGAAATCCCAAGGTTAATCCCGTAGTAATCATTCACACCGTTTATCGCCTGTGTTTTATACCCCACAATAAAATCGGGAAGGTAAGAACTTATCGCTACCTTCTTCCCAATCTGCGAACCCGTTTTCTTCAGCCCCGAAAGATAAAGCACTGGATTCGTCTTCAGCGTCCTCTGCATCACCGTCTCAGGACTTTCATTAAACGGAACATAAACCAGCGAGTCAGTCAGCACGGGCTCGTAATCCCCGTACCCGTTCTTTATCCCCATAGCAAAAAGCAAATCCGTCACCGCAATCCTGTACTGATTCTTCAGCACCTCAAGGTTATTCTGTGCCTGTGCAAACTGCACGTCCGCAGTCAACTTCTCCAGATTAGTCGCCTCTCCAAGATTAAACCGAATCGTCGACTTCCCCCTGAACTCATCCGCCACTGCAAGATTCTCTTCCGCTACCTTCACCAGCGACTGCCTCGCAAGAAGCGAAACGTATGTCTTCCGCACCTCGCTCAGCACATTCAGCCCCTCCACGTCATTCTCTGCTTTGATAATGTCTATCGCACTGTTCAACTGCTCACCCTTGTAAACTGTCTTCAGCGGAAACTCAAACTCCTGATTTATCTCCAGACTTCTCTCCTCGAAATTGCTAAGCCCCGTACCGTTCGGAACAAAATCGTACGAAAGCGAAAGTTCGGGCATCTTCGGAGAAACCCCCGAAAGATACTTCCCCTCCGCAGACGCAACCCTGTTCAGACCCTTCTTCAGCGAAAGGTTCTGCCCCTTGGCAATGCGTTCAGCATCGGAAATACTCATCCTCTGCGGAAGAATTTCCTGTGCAGTGATACTTATAAATGCGAACATTAAAAATATCACACATAAAATATGTTTCATATTATTTATTGAAAATTAATGATAATGTAAATTGCCCTGTAGAAAGAGCAGGAATCAAAAAGAAGTGTCTAAATCAGGAACGTACTGTGGAGAATGTTGATGTCAACATCCGTAATCGGCTTATGTGAATTGTATAATTGTGTAGTGAAAAACTCGCTTGGTAAATTAACCTGAAAAGATAAAACAACCATCGGAACAAACAAACTATGAGCATTAAAATCATCAACGCACGGATTCTCAGGCTTTGCACATTCCACAATATCGCAGAAATCGTGTGTATCGTGTGCGTGCTGGTCTGGTGTAAACATATCCAGTTCAGAATGTACGAACAGAAACCCAATCACAAACAGCACCGACAAACTTATTATATGATAACGCTTTTTCATCATTCCCCAAAGATACCTACATTCCCCCACTTATTAAAGTTAAAAAGATACCACATCATTACCCATTCCATTTCCTTCCTCTTTCGTGCTTTGGTGCTTTAGTGTTTTCGTGCTTTCGTGCTTTAGTGCTTTGGTGGTAAACTCTTTAAATTCTTAATTCATAATTCTGAACTCTGAATTGCTCTTTCCGCGTTCCATGCTCTTATAATTTGCTCTTATCTCTTTGCCTGAAAAACTCTGTGACTCCTCTGTGTGCTCTGTGAACCTACTCAAGAAATCTATCAACCATCAACCAATATGCTTCCCTATTATCTCCTCCAGAAATTCAATGTCAAATATTTTTGTTATCGTGTCATTGAACCCTGCTTCTTTTGCTTTCTCGGCATGGTCAGATAATACAAAAGCTGTCTGTGCTATTATCACAACGTCCTTATTAAATTCACGGATTTGTCTCGTCGCCTCAAAACCATCAATCCCGGGCATCTTAATATCCATTAAAACCAAATCTATGTCAGGATTATTGCGGCATATTTCCACCGCTTCTAAACCCGTTCTCGCAATTAGTGTTTCTTTGCTGAACTTTCTTACTAAACTTGCGAGTAATTTAGCAGATATATTGTCGTCCTCTGCAATTAATACTGTCAGGTTATTTATGCCTCCCCTGTTCACTTTTACACTTTGCAGCACCTTGTTTTCACCTGCTTTCTCATCAAATAAAGGAATAGTGAATTTAAACGTTGAACCTTTCCCTTCCTCGCTTTCTATAGTCAGTATTCCTCCGTTCTTTTCAATGAACTCCTTACAGATATGCAATCCCAGACCTGTAGTTGGTTCTCCGTCAGTTCCCTTTCTTTTTGTGCTTACGTCCAGACGGAAGAGGCCTTCCATTATTTCCTTATTCATTCCGATGCCTGTATCTTTTACAGATACTTCAACCTTATTATCAGTAGTACTATTTGCCGATAAAGTAACGCTGCCGCCTTTGTTCGTAAACTTTAAGGCGTTTGATAATAAATTCCTGACAGCAGCTTCAAACATATTTATGTCTGCAAAGACCTGCAATTCTTCCTGAACATCAGAACTTATTGTTATCTCTTTTTTAGCAGCCAACTCTTTTATAAGATTAATACTCCCGGATAAAATCTTATTTATTGAAAATTGTTCCGGGTTTACTACAGTTAATCCCCTTTTCATTTGCGACCACTCCAGTAAATTTTCAAGCAATCGGTAAAGGTTAACTGCTGAGTCTTTCATCAACAATGCAAGTTTTTGTATCTCATCCTGATTCATTTCTGAAAATTCAGAAGCAAAAATATTAGTTAAACCCAGGAATCCACTGAACGGTCCGCGCAGGTCGTGTGCAACGATTGAAAAGAACTTATCTTTTTCCGAATTGATTTCAAGCAGTTCTTCGTTCTTAAGTTTAATCTCAGCTTCAGATTTCTTTTTCTCAGTAATATCGCGGCCGATACCAAGAATACCGATTAGGTCTCCATTCGCATCCAAATATGGAGTTTTCATCGTATCAAGAAGTACTTTTCTTCCGTCGGGATACGTTACAAGTTCTTCGTTACGGTGTGTCTGATTCTCAGTAAGCATCAATTTATCATGATGCCTGAAGAAATCAGCAGTCTCTTTATTAACAATGTCATAATCTGTTTTACCAATTAATTCTTCTTTAGGTTTTCCTATTAGTGCTGTAAAGGCAGAGTTGCAGCCAAGAAATACACCTTCTTTATCCTTGAAAAATATCAAATCGGGAATAGAGTCAATCAATGAATTTATAAGTGCTGATTGCCGCTTTATTTCTTCTCCCGCAGCTTTACGATTGATAATATATCCCAGACGTTCAGCAATGGCAATTAGTAAATTACGCTCTTCATTTAAAAACGGCCCCTCACCCGCTTCCTTCTTCTTCTTCAGGTACAAAACATCAATTCTTCCTATAACTTTTCCGTCTGACTTAATTGGCTCAGACTGCTTCCAGTCTGTCTCAGCAAAATTTTCAGTACAGTACTCAGCACCATCAACCACTATTCTGCAGCAGGTGATTTCAGGATACTGCCAGGAACCTTTAATGATATTCAATAATGCCCTGTAAAGGCCTTCGTTGTTTAAATCATTATATGCTGCTATCTTTGAAAGACCATACATCGCCTGCAACTCTTTATTTCGTTCCTTGAGGTCATGTTCGGCTTTTCTGAGTTGCTCAACAGTGGAGATTAACTCTTTCTGAATTTCAAGTTTTTTGTTTGCGTTTACTAATTCTGCCGCACGTTTTGCCTTCTCTTCATTCTGATACTTAAGTTCTTTGTTGGCAATTACTAATTCTGCCGCACGTTTTGCCTTCTCTTCATTCTGATACTTAAGTTCTTTGTTGGCAATTACTAATTCAGCCGCACGTTTTGCCTTCTCTTCATTCTGATACTTAAGTTCTTTGTTGGCAATTACTAATTCATCCGCACGCTTTGCCTTCTCTTCATTCTGATATTTAAGTTCTTTGTTGGCGATTACTAATTCATCCGCACGTTTTGCCTTCTCTTCATTCTGAAACACAAGTTCTTTATTGGCAGTGGCCAAATTTGCCAGAAGGAAATTCTCTCTCCTGGATATGATTAATTCCTGTTCGGTTTTTTTGAGTTCAGAAATATCCACAACCGTTAACAGGCACTCTTTTCCGCTTTCGTCGGCAACTCCTGAAAGGTAAACGTGAATAGTGTCTTTCCCTTTAGGTGATAGCATAACTTCGCAGGATTCTTTTGTTTTTGTTCTGAATACATTATCAAGAAAGAGATTAAAGGCAAGCTTAGTTTCATCGGTAACAAAAAAACCAAACATGCTGTCTGTTAACTGAAGTTGCTTTTTGCCAAGCATCATCGCCATAGCGAAATTTAACTTCTTCACTTCGCCTTTACTGGAAAGTGTCACGTAACCCATTGGCGCAGAGTTGTACAATTCAGCATACTCTTTCGCAGTTGTTTCAGCCAGTTCTTTAGACTCAATAAGTTCGCTGTTCTGCATTTCAAGTTCTATCTGATGAACCTGAAGTTCATGAATGAGTTTCAGCACATCTGATTCCGGATTAAGTATAGTTGCCCCTGAGAAAGATTTCTTCTTCAAAAGTTCCTCAGCCTTTTTACGCAATGAATCTGCGTCGGACGTGTCGAACTTCTTTTTCTTCATATCTTTAATAATTTAAAGTACTTTTACTTCTTAATCGGTAATCCCTCGTATATTGCAAAGGTAGGTTTTCTACAAGAGTGTATTTTGCTGATAAGAAAAATGATTTAAATAATAATACTGGTTTCTATCCCCATCTTCGAACTGGTGAATGAATAAAAACTATCTTAATATACACCCCCCCATTAGCAATAACAATGTTATTCAATCAAATCCCCTCCCATCCCCCTCTTATTTTTCTTCACCCCCTTCATTCGTCGCTCATGTCCACAAACAGACATAACTTTCACATCATCACTTTCTAACTCATTCACTAACTTACTTTCTAACTATTCAGCAAACAATAAATATACCGAGGATATATTAACCAAGCACCCCTTTCGATGAACAGGGGGATGCCTGGTTTTTGTTGCCGGTAAGAATACCGGCACTACAGATATTTTGGATTTCTGTGAGTGGTGTCGATTGTATTTGAGAAAGCCACGAGATTGCCAGAGTCGTCGAGAGCGAAGAATACGAGAAAGAGACGATACTTTGCGTAGATTTCCATTAAAGCACTCAGAATACCGTAAACAGGGATTGATATTTTTGTTTTGACAGACGGATTGAATGGAAGAGTTTCTGTTAATAAATTATAGAATTTATAGTCATCTTTGCGCTCGTCAATTTTATCAGAAAGAAATAAGAAAGCACCAGTATGAATTTGCGATGCTTTTTTGTAACATTGCCAGGACTGTTGTTCGGAATCAGGGACAGGATTGATTTCGGCGGATATTGAATCGAATGAGACTGATGTTTTATTAAGCGATAATTCAAAACCCGGGAAAGATGGTGTGATATTTATTTCTTCTGCGATATCATCGGGCATGATGTTTGGATAAATGTGTTTAGATATTTTAGTGAAGGCGTTTCCTTTACCTGTTCCTGATCCCTTGGGTTCGGAATTAAGCCAGAGTTCTTTGAGGAAAGGATTTTGGGCGAGACAGCTGCTAAATTTAGCAGAGAGCCCGAAACGTTTTCTTCTTGCTTTTGCAGCCGAGCTTTGATCTGGTAGAAAGATTTGCGGACGAGAAGCAATGATTGTTTTTCCGTTTCTTTGACGGAAGACAAAGTCGCCGACTTTGCCGCTTATATTACCGAATGATGCGTTTGTTATTTTAGCCATTTTTGTTTAGTTGATAGTTAATAGTTAAAAATTGTCACACTAGGCAGTTACCCACCCCGTTCCGCCGCGGCGGACTTGCGCGGACGCCACCCCTCCAAGGAGGGGAATCTTAAAAACACACAGTATCGCGAAGGATACTGTGTGTTAAATTTATTTATACTGTTTTTGAACAGGATGCGGGAATGCGCTGACAAGGAAAGTGATGGCGGATTAGTCCGATTAACGTGTATGGTTTTGAGGGAATGTTCCGCGAAGTTTTTCCCTGACTGATAGTTGCTGTTATTTATGTTTTGCAAACTGTTCATTGATGATTAAATTTATACTGATGTAAAAGTGTCTGAATAATGCACCGGGACGCTATCTGCATCGAGCGTTATGAGGGTAAAGTACGCTCTATGAGTTGAGTACATATCAAAGAGAGTAGTCTTTTGCCCTTCAAGCGCGATGGATATTGTCTGGGTTGTAGCAAGATTCAGAGGAATATCGTCAGAAATGCACCAGATGAACTTATAGGGTGCTTTTCTTTCGTCCAGCGGAGTTTTACAGTAGACGATACAAGCAAGCCGAAAAGTAACTTCAACTGCAGGGTCGATTTCCTGTGTAGTTCCGATAGCATTAATTACTGCAGTAACATCGTCATTCGCTAAAGTAGCGCTTGACTTTTCAGCAATAAAGCCCAGACCCGGGACAATTGGCAAAACGACGTCGAGATCATCCTTAAAGACATAAGGATAGATTTCTTTCATCATTTTATTAAACGGAGTACTGTTAGAATCACCTGAAGAAACAGATGTATTCTTCCAGAAATATTTCAGTTGAGGTATTTCGCACAACCCGTGCGCGAGTTTAAGCCCCAGACCGAATCTACTTCTACCAGTTACCGCTTTTTCACTTTGACTAACTTTGAAGCTTGCGGGTAAAGCACACAAAGATGTTTTACCGTCTCTAATTCTATAGATCTGCTGACCTACCTTACCGGAAGCTCTACCAGTAAGTTCATTTTTTATTCTAGCCATGGCTGAATTTAAATTAATTAAATATGTTTTGAATCTTTTCCAGTTGTTAAACCAGACTCACTGATGAAATCAGCCCGAGGAAACGGACACGGGCTATTGTGTATAGTCAGGGCGGTTGTCGACCAAGAAATATTGCGAATTTATGAACAAGACCATTCAGGATACCTGTAAAAATGCAAAACTTATATTTGATACATCTACTATCTTTGGTAAATGCGTATATAAATGACTTTGAATGTATTGTGAATGCACTTCCAATGCACTCGGAATGCATTTTCAATGCACCTGCAATGCAGTTTGGATAAAAATCGATACTAAGAATGCTTCTGATATAGGTGAAGAAATCGTGAGACGCATCTTTTGTGTCTCCAAGAGTGCAGTCTGTGAGTGAAGACATTGAAGTATTCGAAGAACCGAAGTAACCGATTCGCAATATGTGGTTCGTTTTAATCATGTACAAACTTACGGAGAAAGAGTTGGATATACCATTGGCAATCCTTGAATTCAAGGATTAGCAAGGATTAGCAAGGATTGAGGGAATGGGATAAAACGCAGTAGGCGGGATGACCTATAGACAGTGAAGTTTCAGGGGTATGATATTTTAAGAAATTTAATAATTACAAATTACTGCAAAAGTTGGAATTTTGCAGAAAGATGGAGAGTGAAAACCGAGTATGATTATTTAGGTCTTTTTGCTTTGGCTTTTAGTTTTTCAGCAACACGGTCGACCTTAAAAGCGTTTCTGGGTTTCTTGTTATTTTTTGAGTTAGAGCGGTAATTAAGTTCGGACTGATCGGATTCTTTAGAAGGAAAAGGTTTGCCATTTTTCTTAAGGAATGACTGTTCGATGAAATCGTGCCTGTTTTCGTAGTCAGAATGGGAGATAAACCCCTCATCTAAGAGAACTTCAAAGAGATACGGGAGCAAGACGTTTTCTTTTTGCCAACGGAATTTAAGGATACAAAAAGCATCACTATCAGCCTTCAAGGCAGGTTTAGCATCATCAGGAGAGATTAAATCTTCAGTCTTCTTTAATTCTCTTATTCGAAGAGGTTCATTTAAATCTGCAATTAAATTATTAATTTCCTTTTCAACAAATGGTAAAAGATAGTTTCCGATATTTTTTAGAAATGAAGAATATCTTGAACTTTCTACCCTATTAACATTATTTGTGAATAAATTTACCATATAATTTATCTCGACTTTGTCATCCATTTTATGCTCTTTCAAGTATATACCTAATTCTGCATCATTATAATGGTAATAAAGGTCTGTGTATTCATTTTTAACATACTTTAGATATTCTAATTTTTCTATATCATTCTTGAATTTTTTAAGATGTTCCCTAAAATATATTACGTTGAAAAATATTTTGTGTGCCACCATAAAATTTATTCCGTTAATTATTAATAATATTTATACAGTATTTACTATTACTCCAAACCTGCAAAGCAACGGAATGGAAGTTAATCCTTTTGTAAATTTATATTTTTGAAAACGATATTTACCGCAAATAAAAAGGGTCATAGATTAACATCCGATACCTCGTTTGTTTAACCCATGACCCTAATTGCCATCTTATTTTCCTGACCCATTACAAAATATTAATTCCCGAATATATATTCAACCAATAAAAAAACCCCCGCATCTCTGCGAGGGCTGTTATCTTTCTGAGAAATGAAATCTATCAAGGAACAACTATCAACGAACAACTATTTCACGAGTATCATTTTCCGTGTTTCAGTAAAGTTTCCTGCCGTTATTTTATAGAAATATACTCCGCTGGAATAGTTGCTTCCGTTCCAGTATGCCTGATACTTCCCTGCCTGAAGCCTCTCATTTACTATCACATCTGTTTCTTTTCCCGATATATCGTATACGGCAATTTTCACTTCTGATGCTTTTGGTATATCAAACTTTAATCTCGTTACAGGATTAAACGGGTTCGGATAGTTGTTGTACAGTTTGAACTCCTTCGGTATTTCCGATGTGTACGGGTTTATTCCCGTAGGTCTTGCGGTGAAGTTCCATACTGCAGACCAGGGACCGTTTCCTGAGCCGTTCACTGCCCTTACGCGCCAGAAATATCTTATGTTTCCGAAAAGTACTCCCGAGGCGAATGAGTATTGCGAGATTCCCGTGCCTGTGTTTACTATCGTTGCTGCGAATGTTGAATCTGCCGATGCCTGAAACGTGTACGATACTGCATTCGGCACGTCGCTCCAGTCGCAGACTGGCATTGTTGTGTATATGTCTGCACCGTTCGGAGGACTTAATAAATAAGGAACAGGAGGAACTCCGAGCGTCGTAAATGTCCAGACTGCAGACCAGTTTGATGAACTGCTTTTAACTCTCCAGTAATAAGTTGTTCCCTGCTGAAATTTACCTGCGGGTACCTGGTAATACGGAGTCGTCACTCCCGAGGTATCTATTATGTTAGTTGTAAATCCTGTGTTTGCCGAGACCTGAAGCGTGAAACTTCCTGATGCGGAATCGTTCCATAAAAGAAACGGTGTGATGGATACTACTGCATTGTTTAATGGAAGGTTTAAAGACGGAGGCGGAGAGTATGAAGCATATATTGCTGTAGTGTACCTGATTGACCATATTTCTTCGAGCGATTCTCCGTTTTCAAAACCAAGTACGTATGAGCCCGGTATGTGACCGCGTAATGCAATCATATTACAGGAATAAGTCGTTCCCGTGAAATCGTTTGTCGGTGATATGTTGACGTAACGCCAGTCTTTCACAGGCGCTGCCGGGTTTAACTTTTGAACTATATTGGTCCACGTTGCTCCGCAATCACTTGAAAGCATAAGCCTGATGTCCATAAATGATGTGGGTGTAACCGTTCCGCCAGTATTAGCGGATGCAGTGTTGTATGCAACGAATAATACATTCCCGTTTGCAGATACACCTATGCTCGGTCTGCAGATTGATGCCATCACGTCGTTCACGCCTACGTAAGGAATATAGCCGATTGTGTTCGTATCCACTATTACTTTGCTTCTGTTCGGGTCTGTTCCCGTAAGCAAAGGCGACCAGAACCTTATCTTTGATGGTGCCGCTGGAAAATATGAACCGTCTCTTGCCTGCTTCACTGTTTCGAACACCACTGAAGGATAACTTCCCTGGTATGCAATGCTTATTCCCCTTAATCCTGCAAGACTGTCACCCGAGGGCGAAATGTTTGACGCAAAGATTTTCAGCGGTGATGAAAAACTGGTTCCGTTATTAGTGGATTCCATAAACCATACATCGCCGAATGAAGCGGGATACCTGTTGTTATCGTTTATAAACGCTATGCCTATTCTGCCGCCCGAGCCTCTCGCTATCGTGTATGCTTCAGCCTGTTCCGCAGGTATTGCCGTCCACCCTAACCAGTTGCCCGGGGTTGAATTAAAATTAGTATTTATATTATATTTTGTTGTGTCGTTTCCGCTTATTGATGCAAGGATTATAAATTTGTTAGTAAGCGAAAGACTGCCAGTTGCAACTGCTCTCGGCCAGACGTATGCATTGTTCCCTGGAGCGTCAAGCCGTGTAAACGAACCAAGCCCGGGATAAGCATCTTTGTATGCCTGACACCTTGCTACACCGCCTCCGTCTGTGCTTTGATTAACTATTAATGCAGTGCCGTCTGAGAAACCTGTTATCGAAGGGAATCCGCTTCTGAGGTATGGTACATCTGCAAGAAATGCCCATGTAGCACCTTTGTCTGTTGAGAATAAGTACTTCGACTTTCTGTTAGGGAAAGTCTGTCCGTCGCCAAGGGGTGCCGCGGCATAAACAGCGTGTACATAATCGGGCATATTAGGGTCCTGCCAAATCGTAACAGGAGTGCCGTTTGAGCAAAGGTCGTAGATAGTCGTTCCGCCAGTTTGCACAAGGGATACAGCAAGATTATTCTTAGAATTATCCTTGCTCCTGAATTTCTGCAGGAATGCTTTTAACGATGGAAGTCCGAATGAGTTTGGTTTGCCGTCTGTACGAACACCCTTTAGTGCATCGCCGACAAGTTGTACTTTAAATGGTGTGTTGATGAAATCAATTTCTTCTTTGCTGAACTGTGCTTCGATGTTTGTGTAACAAAGCAGTCCGACAAGTGCCGTAAAGAATATTTTCTTTAGCATTATTCACTCCTGATTAGATTTGCTGTAGTAATATATATATTCTTATTTGCAATTAATACAACCGGGATTGAGCATATTTTTAATTCGTAACAGGACGATGTGTATGTATAATGTACAGATATGCAATCTTCCGCCACGGCGGATATTGGACTACGGGATTAACAAAATGGAAGTTAGTTGATATGTCTGCCTGATTTTTGCAAATAAAAAACCCGCAGTCAGATTTCTCCACCTGCGGGTTCTGTGTTTTCATAGCCTGTGCTATAATCTAAATCGGATACGATATTCCTTTAAATACCGTCTCTATTATCTTTATATCTTTTATCGTCATTGGTTTTACCTTCAGAGGATTCTCTGCGAGTATGGTGAAGTTTGCTACCTTGCCCGCCTTGATTGAGCCCATCACGTTCTCCAGGTTGATTGTCCTCGCTGCCGTGATTGTGATTGCCTTCATCGCTGAGTAGGCGTCAATTCTCTGGTCCTGTGAAAACTTGCTGTTCTCTGAAGTCACTCTGTTTACAGATGTCCACGCAAGTGTCAGTGGTTCCATCGGCGCCATTGAAAAGTCCGAGTGGAACGATACGGGTATATTATTATCAAGCAGTGACTTTATCCTTACGAGCGATTCCCCTCTTTCCTTTCCGAGCCCGTACTGGCTGTACATATCCGCAAGTGCCCAGAGATAATAAGGGTTCACGGATGCTTCCATTCCGAGTTCCGACATTTCCTTTGCCTGCTCCACTGAAAAGTATCCCATATGGTGAAGCGTGAATCGGTGGTCTGTTCTTGGGTTTGTCTGCTGGTCGGATTTCACGTCATCTATTAACGATTGTATTCCCTTGTCACCGTTCGCGTGTACGTGTATCTTGTATCCGAGTTTCCAGTACATAGATATTTGTTCCTTTAATAAATCAGTCGGGGTCATCCACTGTCCCTGATGTCCGTCCGTGTATCCGTCTACCATCTGCATTAACTGTGAATATATCGCACCGTCGCAGAAGAACTTTATCTGGTTCGGGAGGAATGTTATGTTCGGTGTGTTGTACTGCGAAAGAGTCTGTATAAAATCGTATGCCTTGTCGTTGCCGCCCTTCATTCCGTTCAACTGTGTTCCGTTCGGTATAAGGTAAACTTCGTACGGCTGTGTCTTATCCATTTCTTTCTTCAGGAATGCATATTCCATTTCGAAACTCGAACTCGGGAATCCCGGTTCACATACAGTTGTGATTCCGTTCATATGAATTATCTGGCTCATTATCTCAAGCCCCGCTCCGTAAGTATCGGGTTTGAAAAACATTCCGCCTATCTTCGGTGCGAGTGCAAGCCATCCGCCTTCGAAGAAGTGTCCCTTTGCCCATTCCACCTGCGGGTTTCCTTTGAAGTCTTCTTCTTTCAGGTTGAAGTAATTCATAAATGCATCATTCATATAAATCTCGTGAAACGAACGGTGTATTATTCCAACGGGCTGTGTTGGTGCTATCTTGTTAAGTATGTCGCGCGAAAGTTCTCCGTGCCATAACTGGTGGTATCCCCAGATGATGTAAGGCACGCCTGTCTTTGCGTTAGCGTTTATGGATTCAGTAACTCTCTGTATGTATGCATCGTGTCCCACTACTGCTTTCTTGGTAACGTGCGGAAGCACCCAGTCATTCGCTGCGATGATTTCGTTCGGAAGCATAGTTGCCGCTATCGAAGGATGGACGTGCGGTTCTATGAACCCGGGCATCATTGTCTTACCCTTGAGGTCGTACATCACCGTGTTAGCGCCCTTGTGCTTTTCGGCTTCGGATTTCTTTCCCGCAAATATAATTTTGTCACCTTTGGTAGCAACTGCATCTGCGTAAACGGGTGAATCCCCTTCCATAGTAAGTATATCACCGCCGTAATATATAACGTCTGCGGTTTCGGTCTGGCTGTAAAGGTTTATTGCTGTGATAAAGATTGCAATAAGTAGAAAGTTTAAGATTTTCATATATAGTATTGAGATTAAATTAAGTTTAATACTCTCTGTGTTTTTGTATCCCATGCTATGCATAAGATAACATATAAATATAGAAACATTAAAATCAAATTTAAAGATAAACATTAGGGATAGATATATAACGAATTATTCTTTCAGTTTTTACCGCTTATCTGTCTTCACAAATTCAATTACGGCTCTTGCTTATTAATACACCTCCAAAAACTTAGTCATCCATATCTTCTGCTCCTGTCTGAGTAGAGTCTGTTATACCATATCGCTTATATACGTATCTACATTTATTTTTTTGCACTGAATATTTCATTTGATTTTATTGTATTTTATTTTAATTTACAACATAGACTGTTTGTCGTCGAGTATAGTATAATATTTTAAGTTCTGCCATCATCGATTTAGGTTGTTTAACAAAGGACTCTGAATATTATTTCCTTAAAAAGATAAATTCTTTACTATGAAAAAAGAGAATAAGATTCAAAGAAAAACCGGTTCCGGTATTTCAGTAAATTCTGAAGCACAGCATTCTGTTACTACTTTTATTATCTCAGATAAGACCGCAAAACAAAAGTTCCCAACTAACTTGTCTCTTATTGGCATCGCAGGGAAAGCGGCTAAGTTCGGCGGATGGAGCGTAGACTTAATCTCCGACATCGTTTACTGGTCTGATGAAGTTTGCGATATTCACGAAATGCCAAGGGGCTATACTCCGGTAATCAGCGAAGGCTTTAATTTCTTTGCACCTGAATACAGAGATGCTATTACCAAAATATTCACCGACTGTGCAAAGTCAGGCATCCCTTTCGCTTTAGAAGTTCAAATCATAACCTCAAAAGGCAGACGCGTTTGGGTCAACACCATTGGCGAAGCTTTAAAAGATAATAATGGTAATATCGTAAAGGTTCAGGGTGCCTTTAAGGATATTTCGGAAAAGAAACAATATGAACTCGCATTACTCGAAAGCGAGGAAAAATACCGTGCGCTTGTGGAAGCATCTCAGGATGCTATTTTCATTGACCAGGATAAGAAGATTGTTTACATAAATCCTGCGGGAGTTAAAATCTTCGGTGCTAAAAGCGAAGAAGAACTTCTTGGCAGAAATCCTTTCGACTTCTTCCCGACTGAAAACCACCAGATGATTTTTAAGCGTATGGAAATTATCGCTTCCTCAGGAAATAGTCTGCCCGCCAATGAAGATAGAATAATAAGGCTCGACGGGAAAGAGGTTGATGTTGAAGTTACTGCTGCTCCGTTGATGTACAAAGGGAGAAATGCCTTCCAGGTTGTTTTTAAAGATATAAGCAAGCGGAAAGCTGCTGAAAGGAAGCTTAAAAATTCTGAGGAAAGTTTCAGGAAGGCTTTTGCTTCACACCCGGGAATTGTTGGCATTACTACTTTATCCGAAGGTAAGTACATAGACGTAAATGATAATTTCTGTAAACTGCTTGGATATACACGCAGTGAAGTGATTGGCACATCTTCAAAAGAACTTGGTATTTTCTTCGATAATAAAAAAAGAGATGATCTCTTGTATTTATTAAAAAAAGACGGAAGAGCCGTTAATTTTGAAGTTCAGATTAAAACAAAAACAGGTAAAGTGAGGGATGGACTTTTCTCCTCTGAATTGATTGAAATAGACGGTCAGAAATGTCTTCTTGGTCAGTTTAACGATATTACCGAACTCAAAGAATCAATCGAAGAACTACGCCAGAGCGAAGAAAGATTCTCAAAAGTATTTCTTTCAAGCCCGCTTGCAATTTCTATCTCAGAGTTAGATTCAGGAAGATTGATTGAAGTTAATGATAAATACCTTGGACTTACCGGTTACAACAGAGATGAAGTTATCGGACGTACTTCGTTTGATCTGAATTTATTCATAAGAGAAGAATCACGAGATGAAGTTGCAAGTGCTCTTCAGAAACACGGGATATTGCGCTCTGTTGAAACTGATTTCAGAACTAAGTCCGGCAGTATCAGCACCTGGAAATCTACTCTTGAGATTATTGAAATCGATGGCAAAAAGTGTATACTTTCACTTATTGAGGATATAACTGAAAGTAAACGCTTATCCGCTGTAATCGAATCCAAACTCCACCTTACACAGTTTGCATTAACACACTCTCTTGATGAATTGCTTGAAGAAACAATGAATGAAACTGAAAAACTTACAGGAAGTTTAATCGGCTTTTACCATTTTGTTCACGATGACCAGAAAAGCCTTACACTCCAGAACTGGTCTCCAAGAACAAAGGAAATGTTCTGCAAGGCAGAAGGAAAAGGTTCTCACTACCCTATCAATGAAGCAGGTGTTTGGGTTGACTGTACGAAGACAAGGAAGCCCGTTATTCATAACGATTATAAGTCGCTTCCGCACCGCAAAGGTCTGCCAAAGGACCACGCTGAAGTGATTAGAGAAATCGTAGTACCAGTTTTACGTAATAATAAAATCAAAGCAATCCTCGGTGTAGGAAATAAACCTTATGACTATAATGAAAAGGACGTGGAAACTGTTTCCCTGCTCGCCGAGATGGCATGGGATATAACAGAGTTTAAAATGAAAGATGAGGAACTGAAAGAAAGCGAAGCAAAGTTGAAGGAAATGGTTGCTACAAAAGATAAGTTCTTTAACATCATCGCACACGATTTAAGAAGTCCTTTCAACGCTATTATGGGTTTCAGCGAACTTCTGGAAGATCAGATGAAAGAAAAGGATTATGGAGGTATCGAGGAATACTCTAAGTTTATTAACACCGCTTCCAGACGTGCTATGAACCTGCTCTCAAACCTTCTTGACTGGTCTCGTTCACAGACCGGCAAGATAAAGTTTGACCCGAATACTTCGACCTTGCGTTCATTATCAATGAAATAGTTGACCTTTATACAGATATTGCCGTTCAGAAATCTATTGTGATTCAAAAAGTTATGCAGCCCAATATTCCTGTCATTGCTGATAAGCCTATGATTGATATTATACTTCGAAACCTTATCTCGAACGCCATTAAGTTCTCGAACATTAACGGTTCAATAGTTATTAAAGCAGAAGAGAACGAACTCAGTGTTTCAGTGTCTGTTAAAGATAACGGGGTCGGTATCAGTCCCGAAGACATTAACAACCTTTTCCGCTTAGACGTTAACCACACTACTCCCGGAACTCAGAAGGAAAAAGGTACAGGACTCGGTCTACTGCTCTGCAAGGAGTTTGTTGAAAAGCATAACGGGGAATTGCACGTGGAAAGTGATGTTTCAACAGGGAGCACTTTCACTTTTGACATCCCGAAAAGACCCGACATTGAAGTGAAGGACTGAGGAATCAAAGCAGATTATTTCTGTGCAAATTATTGCATTCCCACAGCTGTCCAAAATATTTTAAAGTCTAAAATAAACATTAATAATAAGGCAAATATTAAATAACCCTAATTGAAGATTCAGAGTTTCAATAATCAACCCCTTGGAAAGGTTCATCTCAATTATTGTAATATTCTGAATGCATATTTGTGCTTTCCCCCGGGTGAAAGAGCGAACACTTCGTGTTTCGCCGGGGGTTATTCATATTAAACCCCTTCGGGGTTTTTAGAGATAAATACATTTGTAAATATTATCATAGTATTCTGGACAGATGTGGTTGCATTCATCATTCAAGATTCAATAGCGAATTGAATTTGCTGCTCGTTTGTGTTACCTTTTATGATTATGAATAATTCTGATGCTTTGTTTCATCACACAAATTAACGCAAAGCATTCAGGTTTTATAGAAGTCTATGAATAATACTAACGACAGTCTGAAACTTTTTGAATCGGTTGGTTATGCTGTTATATCTTACAAAACAGACGGAACGATTGTTTTCTGGAACAAAGCTTCAGAAGAACTCTACGAATGGAAGAGTGAAGAAGCGACAGGCAAAAACATCTATACATTGTTGAATCAAAGCCCTGAAACTCCGAACCTGCTTGATACCTTAGGAACAGGTAAGAATGTATTCACTGAACTGATGTTAACAAACAAATCCGGCAAACCCTGCCTTATAAACTCTAACTACTCCCCTGTCTTTGATGATAAGAATAATCTTGTTAGCATTTTAAGACTCGATAGTTGTTTTTGCGGTAACCAGATGCTCGAGCAGGAACTGAAACAAAGCAAGGAAAACTTTGAACTCTTCTTTAATACTGTAGATGAATATCTGTTCGTTCTCGACAATAAAGGGAATATACTCCACGTTAATAAGTCTGTTGTTAACAGACTCGGATACCAGGAAGAAGAACTTATTGGGAAGTCAGTGCTTTTTGTACATCCCGAAGACAGAAGAACAGAAGCAGTAGAAACAGTTGCAAAGATGCTGACAGGTGATACCAGGGCCTGTTTCGTTCCTCTGCAGACAAAAGGCGGCGAACTTATATCTGTTGAAACGTACGTTTCAATGGGAGAATGGAACGGTGCACCTGCAATTTACGGAGTGAGCAAGGATATTACTTTATTAAAGCAGTCTGAAGAGAAATTCTCTACGGCATTCCACAGAAACGTTGCGGCAATGGCTGTCACTTCCATTGAGGACAATAAATTCATTGACGTTAACGAGGCATTCCTTGAATTGATGGGATATGAGATGGAAGATATTATAGGGAATACTGCGGCATCTGTTGGTGCTTTCAAAGACCCTGAACTGCGGCAGAAAGCTGTGGAAGAGATTCTCAGCAAAGGTTTCTTTAAGAATTTTGAAGTGGTGATTGTAACAAAGTCGGGTGAGGAAAAAGTGGGACTGTTCTCAGGTGAAGTTATTTACATAGGGGAAGAAAAACTGTTACTGACTGAGTGTATTGATATTACTGCAAGGAAGAATGTAGAAATGATTGTACGTGAAAGTGAGGAAAACCTCAGACTCCTTAACTCAGAAAAAGATAAGTTCTTCTCTGTTATTGCTCACGACCTGCGAAGCCCGTTCACTGCTTTGCTTGGACTGACAGATTTGATGGTGAAAGGAATTAATACATACTCAATCCCGGAATTACAGAAGATGTCAGAGAAACTTAGTTCTTCTGCTCAGAAATTGTACGGCCTTCTTTCTAACCTCCTTGAATGGTCTATGATGCAAAGAAACTTATCCACATACAATCCCGTTAGTTTTTCATTAAACAAAAGCATCAGTGATTGTATCACAAACGAGAAACACCTTATCAGCGGAAAAGAGATTCTGCTTGAAACAGACATAGACAAAAGTCTTACTGTTTTTGCGGATATGCATATGATAGAATCAACAATCAGAAACCTTTTAACTAATGCAGTGAAGTTCACGAATAGGAATGGCAGTATTAAGATTTCAGCAAAAGAGACGACCGATAACATGGTAAAGGTATGTGTTTGTGACAGCGGAATAGGTATAAACAATGATATGCTTGAAAGTATCTTCAGGTTAAATTCTGATTTTCAGAGACCGGGTACCGAAAAAGAACCAAGCACAGGGCTCGGACTTCTGCTCTGCAAAGATTTTGTTGAAAAGAACAACGGAAAGATATGGGCTGAAAGCGACGGGAAAACAGGAAGCAGATTCTTCTTCACACTTATGAAAGAACAAAACCTGAACTAAGTCCCGTTTAACCATTTATTTTTCAATTACATATTTGCCTGCCTTTGCGTAAATTACCTGACAATAAATATATACTTTGGTATCAGTAAACATTATTTGCAAGAACGAAGAAAAGAACGTAGAGGATTGCCTGAAAAGTGTACTATGGGCAGATGAGATTGTAGTTGTCGACGGCGAAAGCAACGATAACACGGTTGAAATTGCAAAAAGATACACTGAGAAGGTATTCACCAATAAATGGGAAGGTTTTGCGAAGCAAAGGAGTTTTGCACTCGCCAAATCAACCAAGGACTGGGTGCTTGTTCTTGATGCAGATGAAAGGTGCTCCCCAGAATTAAAGGATGAAATACTTTCAAGCCTGAAGTCTAACGACCTTGTTTTTAAGGGTTTTAAACTTCCAAGACGAAACTTCTTTCTTGGTAAATGGATTAAGCACGGTGGGTGGTATCCAGGGTACCAGTTCAGGCTTTTCAGAAGGGATTGTACTACTGTATCCGACAGACTTGTTCACGAGGGATACGTTATTGATGGCGAAATCGGGACTATGAAAAGCGATATTATTCATTATACGGTTCAGTCTGTTTCCGAATTTATGTCCAAAGTTAACGGGTATTCCACGCTACAGGCAGAAGAAAAACGGTACCGAAGAGTTGTTAAGTTCAGGGATATATTGTTCAGACCATTAGCGGCATTTTACATACAGTTTTTAATCAGAAGAGGGTTCAGGGACGGCATACACGGATTAATGGTAGCAAACTTTGACGTTATTACCAATATGCTTACTTACATGAAAATCTGGGAATTACAGAATAAGGAAAAGAATTGAAAATATACATAAGAATAATCCGCTATATCAAGAAGTACAATAAGTATATTTATTACTCGATAGTAATGTCGCTTCTCTTTTCGATATTCAGTGCCCTGTCAATTTACTTAACCATACCACTGCTGAAAACATTATTCACAGGCGGACAACAGACAGATATTCCTGCACCGGGTAACATAACAGGTTTCTATCAGAGCATTCAGAAAGTATTTGAAGAGTATATTCTGAGCGGTTCAAAAGAATCCGCTATACTCAAGATTTCACTTCTTGTACTGGTAGCATTCCTGCTGAAGAACGTAACAGGATTTTTCCAGTCAGTGTTTATGCAGTACGTTGAGAAAGGTGTACTGAGGGACATCAGGTACGAGATGTATGAGAAGGTTAATAAACTTTCCATAAGGTATTTCACACAGGAAAAGACAGGCAACCTGATTTCAAGAATGACCAACGATATTAATGCTATACAGTCAGGAATCTCGGCTGCGTTTTCGAACCTTATAAAAGACCCGCTTTTAATATTAATATATTTAATACTTTCATTATCTATAAGCTGGCAGATGACACTGATGTCGTTTGCAGTGTTTCCTGTAACTATTCTGATAGTAGCAAAGATTGGTTCGTCACTCCGCAGAAGAAGCCAGAGAGTGCAGGAGAAACTATCTGAGATACTGTCTGTGATTAATGAGACTATATACGGTGCAAAGATTATACGTTCTTTTAAGGCAGAGAAATACAGGAATAATGTATTCAGACAGGAAAACGATAAGCACTATGGTTTGCTGATGAAGACATCCATCACGAGTGAACTTGCCTCCCCTATCACTGAGTTTCTTACAATACTTGCGGGTGTGGTAATCATCTGGTTCGGAGGAAGAGAGATTTTAATTTATAATACTCTGAGACCCGAAGAGTTTCTCGGATTTCTGTTCATACTGTTTCAACTGGTAGTTCCAATTAAGAACCTTTCCACTGTGTCCAACAGGATACAGGAATCGGCAGCATCAGGTCAAAGGATATTTGAAATACTCGACTATCCCGTAGAAGTGAATGAGTCTGCTAATGCAGTGCCGTTCACCACATTCAGGAACTCAATAGAAATAAAAGCCGCTTCATTCTACTACGACAAAGATAATTATATATTAAAAGACATAAACCTGAAGATTAACAAATCGGAAATACTTGCTGTCGTAGGGCCTTCGGGTTCAGGCAAATCAACCTTTGTAGATTTAATTGCAAGGTTTTACGATGTTACCTCGGGAGAGATTTTAATAGACGGAATAAACATAAAAGATATAAAGGTTGAAGACTTCAGAAGTCTGATAGGTATTGTTCCGCAGGAGACAATATTATTCAATGACACTGTCAGGAACAATATCGTGTTCGGACTGGAGAATGTAACAGATGAACAACTTTTATCTGCTGCAAAGAATGCTAACGCACTCGAGTTCATAGATAATCTTCAACAGGGGTTTGATTCGGTTGTCGGCGAAAGAGGATTGAAACTTTCAGGCGGACAGAAACAGAGAATCGCAATAGCAAGAGCACTACTGAGGAACCCTCAGATACTAATACTTGATGAAGCCACATCATCACTCGATACTGAGTCTGAGAGCATCGTACAGGCTGCAATAGACAACCTGATGGTGAACAGGACATCCATAGTTATAGCACACAGACTTTCAACGATAAAGAATGCCAATAAGATAATTGTGATTGATGAGAACAGGATAGTTCAGTGCGGTATGCATGAGGAATTGATAGTTGACAATAAAGGACTGTACAAGAAACTTTACGAGATACAGTTTAAACCTACAGAGGAATAAGATTGAGAATATACAGTAAAAAGATAGACCTTAATAACATAATCGCATTTTTCATCATTCTGCAGATGGCGACCATAGGTTTCTTTATGGCACTTTCATCTGTCTCACTTGCAACCTGGGTGGTACTCTGGGGATATAAACTCTACAGGGAAAAGGACGCATCTTCTTTCAGACTACTTTTTAAAGAGTATAAATATGTATTAATAACTATCACGGCCTTTGTATTTATAGAACTACTTTCAAGAATATTTGCAGTATTCCCTGACGAAGCAGTTGTAGGTATTAAAAGATATTTACTTTTATTAGTGTTCTTTGCAAATCCCGGAATTATCAAATCCAGAGAGACTATTCTGAAATACCTGATGATAATACTCGCAGTCTTTTCACTGCTTTCCTGTGTAGAACTTTATAAGTTTGCAATTAATTTAACTGCTAACTTACTCACGGCCAGTTTTGCAGAGATAAGAATTGATTACTTCACTTATCCCATCACAAACGGTGAGATGAAAATGCTGCTGATGATGACGACACTTCCGTTCTTAATCACAAAGAAAACTTACAACGTAAAGAAGAAATATCTCGCAATTACATTAATACCTATAATACTTTCGCTGTTCCTTACGCAATCAAGGAATGTATATTTAGCCGTATTTGTATCACTGGTTATTTATGGTGTCTTCAGGAACTGGAAGTTCCTCGTTTCGTTTATACTGTTTATAAGCATCGTCTGGGTTGTTTCTCCTGTATCAGTAAAGGAAAGAACTAAGAGCATATTCGATGCAAACCATCCGAGTAATAAATCAAGGCTGGTTATGTGGGGCGTGGGTGTGCAGGTATTTAAAGACCACCCTGTATTAGGTGTAGGCGACAACGAGATAACCAAAGTTTATAAGCTTTATAAGACACCTGAATTTCACGGAGAGGGTTCGCACTTTCACAGTAATTTAGTGATGATACTCGTGACTACAGGTATTGCTGGTTTAATATTCTATTTGTTGTTCTGGATTTCACTGTTTTACTATTCTATAAGGGATTTCAGGAATGCCACTGATGAATTTGACAGGACATTATTATGGGGAATAATTTTATCTATGATTTCTTTCCATATTTCAGGTATTTTTGAATGGAATTTCGGTGACTGGGAAGTTGCCACATTATTATTCTATTTTATATCATTAGTTTTCGTATTAAAAAATATTAACTTAAATAAGATTAAAAACGATGGACAAAGACAAATCCTCTGAACTTTTTGTAGCACTCGTATATTCCCTGCAGATGCAGGCAATGATGAATCTCGGAAAGATTAAAAACCCTATGACCGAAGTCATAGAAAAGAACCTTGAAGCAGCTTCTGTATCGATAGATATGGTTGATATGCTTTTGAACAAAGCTAAAGAAGGTTTCACTGAAGAAGAAACAAAAGTACTCGAACATATAGTTTCTGACCTCAGATTAAACTACGTTAATGAATCCGGTAAAGAACTGGATAAGGAATAATTATGATATTCGGGATTATAGGAAATAAAGGCAAGAAAGGGATTGATAAAGTACTAAAGACAATCATCAAGTACTTTAGCGACAAGAATATCCCCTTTTATATAGATTCAGATTTGAAGGAAGAACTCCGTCCTTTGAACCTGAAGCACAATTTATTTCCTATAGATTCCCTGATTAAGAAATCTGATATAATCGTATCAATCGGTGGAGACGGTACATTTCTTAATTCTACAAGACACATCAATGATTCAAACAAACCTATAATAGGAATTAACCTTGGTACTCTCGGATTTATGTCGGATGTTATGCCGTCTGAGATTAAGACTTTCTTTAACGATGTAATAAAGGGAAAATACAAGACTATAGATTTATGCCTTACGAAGTGTACACTGAACAAGAAGTATGTATTCAGTGCATTGAATGAGATTGTAATAGACAAGTGCGATTCCATAAAGATGGTTGAACTTGGGATATTTTACAATAAGGAATTTGTCGGAAGGTTTTATGCAGATGGTGTGCTGGTTTCAACACCAACAGGCTCCACAGGCTATTCGCTTAGTTCAGGCGGACCAATCATAACTCCGTTCAGTAAAGTATTTATAATCACTCCTATCTGCCCGCATTCGCTTAATTTCAGACCTGTTATTGTTCCTGATTCAGGTACGATAATGATTAAATCTTACAACAAAGAGAAAGTGAGAATAACACCTGACGGGTTTAATGGAATAATCAGAAAAGCACCGCTTGAAATTATAATTGAAAAGACTGAGTATTCTTTAAAAGCAATAAAGAAACATAACTGGTCTTTCTTTAATACGCTGAATGAAAAATTGCTCTGGGGTGAAGATATAAGGAAAGGTAAGAGATAAGATTAATAAGGTATTCCGTCAGCCGCAGGCGGTTTGGTTTTGCCCACAAATCCAATCAGAACAAGTATAGTAATAAGGTAAGGAAGCATCTGTACAAACTGGGACGGTATTCCCGAACCTGAAATCTGTAGTGCTATTTCAAGACTCTCAAAGAATGCAAACATCAGACACGCGAAGAATATATTCATAGGTTTCCATTTACCTATTATCATAGCAGCAATTGCAATGTATCCCCTGCCTGCAACCATACCGTCACTGAACGAACCCTGATTTGATGCAAGCCATATTCCACCCAGCGATGCTAACAATCCGCAGATAATCACTCCGCCTGATTTATACAGTCTGACTTTTATACCGAGTGTTTCTGCTGCTTCGGGATTTTCTCCTACCGAACGCAGACGCAAACCGAAACGTGTTTTAAACAGTACTGTCTGAGAAATAAACACAAGCAACAATGCAAAGATGATGATTGAATCCCCCGTTAAATCGCCAATCATCGGAATTGATTTTAAGAACGGAAGTCTTGGGATATGCGGATACCCGGGTGTATTGCTCGAACTATGGAAGAATAAAAGCATTAAGAACTTGGCAAGCCCTGCCATTAAAAGGTTAAACCCTACACCGATAACGATTTGATTTATCTTTAACTTTATCGTAAACAAGGAAAAGAAAAGACTGAATAAAATGCCGATTATTAATCCTCCAATTAATCCTAAATATGGGTTCTGTGTTGCTATGGTTATGGCAGCATAAGAGAAAGCAGAAATAATCATAAACCCTTCAATTGCGATGTTCACAACTCCGCTTCTTTCTGAGAAGGTTGCTGCACTTGCTCCAAGATAATACGGCGTGAACATCCTGAAGACCTGCATGAAGAATGAATATGTGATTATGCTCTCTAACATTTATTTCTCTTTCAGATAATATATTTTAATGATACGGTCAAACGATAGAATTGAAAGAATAACCAATGCCTGAAACACAAGCATAATTTCTTTTGGTACTAATGTATTCACCGACAGCCCGCCGTAGTCCATTATTCCAAACAGCAATGCAGTGAATATGATACCAATCGGATTGTTCTTTGCGAGCAGTGTAACAGCAATGGCAGTAAAACCGAGATTATTCGAGAAGCCATACTCATAGTATCCTTTGTAACCGAACACAAAATTTAAACCGACTAATGAAGTAATGCCTGCTCCAATCATAAATGCTATTACAGTCATCTTATTAGTATTAATCCCAAGGTACCTTGATGCTTTGGGGTTAAGCCCTACAGCACGCAGTTTGTACCCAAAACTTGTCTTGTAGAATATGAAATATGTCGCAGCTGCAAGAGCAATAGCAAAGAAGAATGTTAAGTTTGCGGATGAGCCTTCAAAGTAGTCTGAGAATACTGAAAGTTTGGGAATACTTATAACGTCAAGTATCTTTTCAGTCCTGACAGTGGACTTAACTGCAAGAAACTCAATCAGGAAATAATTAATCAGTGCAAGAGATATGAAGTTCATCATTATTGTTGTGATAACTTCACTCACACCTCTTTTTATCTTAATGTATGCAGGTATGAATCCCCAGAAAGCAGAAACAGCAAACCCTATAGCAACAGCAATAGGAAGTATAAATATTCCAAGATAATCATCGAACATGTAGGCCACAATACTCATTACGAAAACTCCAAGGTTTAACTGCCCCTCTGCACCGATGTTAAACAATGATGCCTGGAAACAGAATGCGAGTCCACATCCGCAGATGATGAGAGGAGTTGCTTTGAATATTGCCTGGCCGATTCCGTACCCTGTCCCGAATACTTCAGTTAACATCTTCTGCATAACCTCAAACGGGTCTTTACCTACAAGATAAAGAAATACAAAAAGAATAATAATCGTAGCTACAAGAGATATAGAAGTTGAGAGTATATTTGCCTTTACCTTCTTAGTCACTGTTAACTCCAATCATTGCCTTACCGATATTCTGCAGGACTCTGTTTCTCTTATCTGTACTTTCGTCAAATTCATTTCTTGTAAATTCTTTCCCTATTAAACCTTTATATATAATACCAATTTTATCCGATAGTTTTAACGCTTCATCAAGGTCTGATGTAACAAGCAATACTGCTTTACCTTTATTCCTTTGTTCAAGTATTATCTTATGTATATATGCTGTAGCATTTATGTCTACACCTCTTGTAGGATGGACAAATACCATAATGTTATTATCCAGTTCTATCTCTCTTCCAAAGATTACTTTCTGTTGATTCCCTCCCGATAAAGATTCAAGTGGTGCATTCAGCGCAGGAAGCCTGACATCGTATTTATCCACAACCGCTTTTGCAGTATCATAGATTTTGGAGGATGAAATGTATTTAGATTTATTATTCCTGAGCAAAACATTCTCGCCTGTATTAAACTCTTTGACCATTCCCTTTTCAAGCCTGTCATCAGGGACAAGAGAAATACCATCGTATTTCATTTGAATACTACCTGAAGATTTCCGTGTTATTCCTGCAATCAAATCAACTATTTCACTTTGTCCGTTTCCTTCAACACCGCATATCGAATAAATCTGACCGCCATACACAGATAAATTAACACCGTTTAAAGCAGAGGCCTTTTCATGCTTATACACAATATTATTAAGTTCAATGTATGGCTCTTCGCTTTTAACATCACCCCTGATATTCAAATCGATTACTGTCTCAAGTTCACCTACAATTTCCCTGCTGAGAACTGAAATATCCAAAGCATCACTTCCGACTTCGTAAACAACTTTCCCCTTCCTGAGAACAGTTACACTGTCTGATAACTCTTTAATCTCATTCAGTTTGTGTGTGATAAGTAATATCGTCTTTCCTTCTTCCTTGAACTTTCTTATAATCTTAAAGAACTCTTCAACTTCAATAGGAGAGAGTACTGCTGTGGGTTCATCGAATATCAGGATTTCGGACTTACGGTACAGGAGTTTAAGCAATTCAATCTTCTGCTTCTCACTGATGCTGATGTTGCAGACTTTTTCATCCAGATTTATACCAAGGTTATACTTCGCTATAATATCTATAAGCACTTTTCTGGACTTATTCAGATTAAGGAAACCATAGTCAGATTCTTCATCTCCAAGAACAATGTTTTCAAGAGCAGTAAAATCGTCTATCAGTTCGAAGTGCTGGTGCACCATACCGATATTATTCATTATTGCGTCTAAAGGATTTTTGAATGATACAGGATTACCGTTAATGTATATATGCCCCGAATCCTGTTTGTAAATACCGAACAGGATTTTCATCAGAGTAGTTTTACCTGCACCATTTTCCCCTATTAATGAGTGGACTGTATTGGGTAAAATAGAAAAAGTGATTTCCTCGTTAGCGAAGAAATCACCAAACTTTTTGCTGATGTTTTTAAATTCTATAATCGGGCTTGTGTTCAATCAGAAATCGACTCTTATTGTACCGAAGAAATAATTATCCTTTAATTTTCGTGAACTGTAGATTAAATCGTAGAAAGTAAACTGATATTCAAAGTCTATAAAGAACTGTCTTATAGGCTCGAATGTGAAGGCAAACATAAATACATCTTTATCAACCCTGTTTCCATCAAGGAACTGATTGGAACGTATAACATCACCGTCTCCCCTGTTAATATCACCGCCATAGTTTGCGATAAGAGTATCCCCGCTCATAACAATCTTGCTGGCAGTTCTCTGATGCTGGTAAGTTAAACTTGCATTTAAACGGTTATAGATGTTAGCAGCTAATTTAACAGCTATCTCATCAGAATTTGGAGACAGATGGTGACCTAATGGTAATGTCCAGTTTGTATACTGGCTTTTGTTCGTTCTGTGAGTATAGACAAACGGGTCTAACTTAGTGTATTCAAGTGAAGCAGTCAGGTTCGGTATAGTAAATGCATCTGTCCACATAGCTCCAATCTGATAACCGAAACGGTTATCGTTACCGGGATTTCCATCCTTATTATTATCAAAGATAGTAGCAAAATTCAGGTCGTCAATTAACAGCGATGATTGAAATGATACGTTGGATATTGGCTGGTATTCGAAATCAAAACCCATCAGGGCATTGTTTTTATTCACAGGCTTGTTCTCACCCGCATTATAGTCAGCGGACCTGAGGAAACTTAAAGGATTCAGGTAAGTGAAATTAAAAGCATTGTCAGCTATAATCAAACTTTCCCAGAATCCGAAACGCAGTTTATTTGAAGCCCTGACATCTAATCTGTGTGTTGCGATGTTTTTATTAGCGATATCCCTGCCGAGTGAATCACCTTTTAAACTTCCATACAGGAATGAATATTTTATTGATTTATAAGCAAGGTCTAATTTAAGAAAACTGAATGGGACTGTATTTGTTGAGAGGAACAATTTATCTATGTATCCAAATCCGTAAGTCAGTGCTTCCTTACCTGCGATAATTGACAACCATTCATTTGGAGTACTGTATTTCAGATACCCTTCGTAAGTATCAAAATTGCTGTTCTCATAAGTAAATTTTGTATTAGCTTTAAACTTGGGGTTTGTAGCAATTGCAAAATCTATATCTTTCTGGTTACCTTTAATTTTCTGCCCGTTAGACATCCTTAAATAATACCCTACTGAATTAAATAATGTACCTCTGAATCGTGTACCAATCTCACCGAGAAGTATTGAATTATTCCCCAGAGAATCTCCCTTTGAACTTCTCTGCGAGACAAAACCTGTTGCATCCCAGAAGAAAGAAACATTTGAATCATTGAAAGCATAAAGATACTTCTGTCTGTCATTATCGAATACTGAGAAAGATTTAAAATCAGAGAAGAGTGAATAACTCTTTTTAAGGTTATTGTTTATATCATAAGAAAATTCTACAAGATAATCATTTAATATTTTATTATCTGTTTTACCAAGTTTACTTTTTGCAGATTCAATAATCACTAAATATTCTGATATTTTTTGCCTCGAAAGCGGCAATGCTGCGGAATTATAATCCTGAATGACACCCTTCAGGCTCATCCTTTTCAGATAATCATAAACCGGATGGCTTACAGGGGCATATTCCAATTGAGAATATAACTGTGAGGAAAGGAGTATAATAAATACAATCAGTAATATTTTTTTCATTATGAGCTTCTTGCGTTTTTAAATAAAATGTTTTTCAGTGCTTTGAACAGGTAAGTTATATCGGTTTTGAACTTCTTTTTCTCGTAAGCCAGAAGATACTTCTTCTCTGACTCTATAATTTCCTCAATGGTATTTGGTAAATCTGCATAATAAGGAGGGATAAGACCCGGCTTATGCTTATACCTTAAATTCTTTAAATCTTCGTCATACAAATCAAAATACTGTTTGGATAAAGGTCTGACGCCGACTAATTTTAAATCACCTTTAATCAGATTTAGTATCATAGGCAGTTCATCGAGCCAGTATTTTCTTAATAATTTCCCCCATGGAGTTATTCTGAAATCATTCTTAAATTTGCCACCTTCTTTAAGGTTATATTTATCGTATACGTAATTCTGTAAATACTCAGAGTATGGGTTCATAGTTCTGATTTTGTATACATTAATTACTTTTCCTTTTTTGCCTATCCTCTTCATCTTGTACAGTATACCGTATTTGTACTCCTCAACTTTTTTAGCTTTATCCCTTTTCCTGGCGACAAAATAAGTTAAACAATTTATATTTTTAAAATCGATTACATCAAACCCAGAAGCATAAAGTCTTCCGAATATTTCAGTTTTGGATAAAGCACGGTTTGTAGATCTTAATTTCTTTATTCGTATGTTTTGAGTCAGATATAGTTTGGGAAACATACGGTTTAACACGAAATCAATAATATAAACAGGGAATGCTATCGGTGAAGGGAAACGGGAATATATACGGGCTTTCCTCTGCTGGTACAATTCGACGCAGCCCACGAAATACCCATCCATAAACAATTTTTCATTAACCGTATACAATAGTCCATTAAGATCTGTAATATAATTTAACTTCCTGAGGTTAATAAAATTTTCAATCGGCTCATTTATCGTCTCAATATTGAATATAGTAGATGTATCTAAAATCCTTGTCTGGCTTTGAAAAGGATTAATAAATTTTATTATATATTCAAGCACGGGCTCCTCAATGTGCTGCAGGGGCTTCTGCTTTTCTCTGTATTCAAATATTGACTTAAACATTCTTTGACCTTAATATCTTAAACACATATAATTTATTTAAATTTCATGAAGTAATCACTGTCATTTTTCATATCCTTTAAACTCTGCGGATAATTATCTATAAGACTGACTAAATAACTGGTTACGTCTATTTTATCTGAAAGCATAGTCTCTTTCTTAAACTTCCACTTTTCTTTAATATTATCATCACTGAGCAGTTCTTTAACTTTACTTAAGAGATTATTAAACTCATTTGGTCTGAACCCAAAAGCAAGGTTATATTTATCCTCCTGCTCTTTTAAGTATGATATTCTTCCAACAAAAGAATTCAATCTTAGTGCAGGTGTTCCTAATACAGCAGCTTCATTAGTCATTGTCTGACTATCACCAATAAACAGAGTAGCAAAAGCAAGTGCAGAGAATATTTCAGTTGGTGAGATATTAAACTTATATTTCTTATATTCAGGATTAACAGAACCCTCAGTTGTTATGATAACTTTACCATGCTGGTTTAACAGGGAAATCAGCTGATTTTTTTGTGCATTGCTCAATCCTTTCGCCCCTATATCATGATGTGCTTTGAATGCGTTGAACCTTAAAACGAAGAATTTATCACCAAGTTTTATACCGAGTTTTTTGAGCACAGATTCATCCGGTGTAAATCTATTAGGATGCAGATATGATAATTCATGATAGCCGGGATACAAAAGATGTGTCTTTTTTAGTCTTTCGTGTTTCAAAACATCCGGAGAGAGCAAATAGTCTGCAAAAGGATGTGCGAATTTTGCAAAAAGCGGTTCTACATCTGAATCATCATCATCAAGAACAAATGAAATCATCCTGGATATTTTTGAAACGTGAGAAATGGTAATGGATGTTCCGATTCCTATATCAATACTAAGTTCTTTAACTATATTTTTTATATCCCAGTCATATTTCATCTGCTTAAAAGTTTTTCCAATCAACGAATCTGATTTCGAGCCATAATCAATATACCTGATATTGTATAGTTCTAAAAGTTCTTTTGCCGCGGGTATATCCTTTACTGTAACATATACATAATGCCCCTTTTCCTTCATTATCCTGATGAAGTTTCTGAAAAGATGAACGTGCGCCGGATGGCATATGTCAATAAGAATATTCATTAATTCCGGCCTGTTATATATTTCTCAAAAACATATACCCTGTTTTCAGGTATGAAGATTATTAGATCATTGAATACGTTCGGAGATTTTGAATCGGTAAAGCCTGATAGTTTGTAATCTTTTGTCAGTAAATATCGCTTATAATCTAATCTATTAAGTACTCCAAGAGTTTCAATGTTTTCCATATCTTCACAGAATATAACAGGTTTAAATTCAGAAATTGATTTCCAGGCACCATTAATCACTCTCACATCATTTCCCTCAGTATCAATTTTCAAATAATCTATTCTATGAATAGAATTAGCAGTTACATAATTATCGATAGTTACTTTTCGGATTTCCTGCTTTGCAAAATCGTTATAATACATTTTTCTGTTTTCATAATCAATTGAAGCCTGAGTATCAACCTCAATATTATTTATTAATGGGATATACAATACATCAGTACCATCAGTATCACTAACCGCATAATTTTCGAGTAACACATTTTGACATTTCCTTTTAATGTATTTTGACAGTATTTCATAATTACTTATCACGGGTTCAAAAGCATAGATTTTTACTCCGGACTTGAACTTATTTTTAATTCTGATTATATATTGCCCAAGGTTAGCACCTACATCAAAAAATACATCATCCTCTTTCAGAATACCAAGCAAAATACGGGATATTTCATAATCAGCCCCTGTTTTTGCTTTTAAATATATCTTAAAGAATTTTATTTTTCGATAATATTTTCTCCCTGCAAGTTTACGAACAATTAGTTTCTGGAAATAATGTTTAGTCCTCTCTTCCAATTACATTAATTTGTTAATATTTTAAATACTTCATCATAGATAAACTGATTGACGTCAACCCACTCATGTAAGAGCTCATATCTAAATGCTTCCTGATCAAGCAAATAAGAATCATCTTTATAAATACGGTTCATAAATGACACAACATCATTTGGGTTTAAATGAAACAATATATTTTTATCTTCAAGGATTTTATTCGCCTTCATTTCTCTGAATCCGCAATAGACACTGGGAACACCAAGCAAACTCCCCTCTCTGGCCATACTGTCGCCTGATGAGATAACGCATTTACTATAATAAAGGATGCTGTGAATGTCATCAACAGGTTCTTTTAAAAGAATCCAGTTATCAGGATAGTAGCCAAGCTTTTTCTTGTTCTCTAATGACAATAATACCTTTATATTTTTATCAAACTCCTTTGATATTGAAGCCAGGATATTAGCTTTCTGGTTTGTATAATTTAAAGAACCTGTGCTGATTTCCCTTATGAATATATATTCTTTTTCTTTAAGACCATACTCACTGAGAATACTGGAATCAGGAGTGAAATAATCAGGTGATAAATAGGCCCATTCCTTTAATGCATTAAAATTACTTATGTTGCCATAACTTTCTATAATCGGAGGAAAGAATAACTTTGTAGCAGTAAGTTTCTCCAGAATAGTATTTACCCCTCTTTCCGGATCATCATCAAACTGAATATTGGGCCGGTTCAATAATTTTAAAACACCTCCAAAATTAAAACTGCCGACACCTAAACCGACATCTACATTTAAATGCCTTATAGAACTTATTAACTGAAAAAACCTCTTTATGTTGGCGTCAACTATTACTGAGAATTTCGAACCTCTATGATTTCCGATAACTTCAATATGGAACCCGGGAAATTCTTTCTCCACAATCTTTGATAGTTTCCCCCTGTTTAAACAAATTATATTAACATTATGATCTTCGGAAACAAGACGTTTTGCAGTATGTTTAAAGAAATTTACATGGGCAGGATGGGCGATGTCTATTACAATATTCATTCCATAATCAGTTAAGTTTTTGCCATAATTTAAACCCATATTCAGAAAGTTTCATAACGGTAGGTTTATGAATACATTCATACCTGCCGTAGTTAACTTCCAACCCGCCAAATTTTTTCTTAAAATCCCTCACTCCATAATCTTTAGCAGGATTTCCCGCACCACCAAAATCAAATATATTAAAACCATTTTCAGATGCCCACTTAACTACTTCCCAGGTAATTACATCATTCGGATATTTCCTGTAATAATCAGGTTTTGCAGCAGCATACCAGTTATATACCCTACCCTCAAAACAAAGCAAAAACATGATTCCAACTAATGTTGAGTCAAAATAGCCACCCATTATTCTCAAAACATTCTCCGTACCCTGTACTTTTAATGCATTCTCGAAATAATTATATTTAGGTAAAGGAAGTTTTGCTTTTCTATAAATCCCTTCAAGAATTTCATAAGCTGAACGAAGTTCGGAATTGTAGGCTATCTCTTTTACTATTATATCTTCCTTGATACCTTTGCGGATTTCGTTTTTTCTTTTTGAATAAACATTTTCCCAGATTTTATCAATACCTGCATTTAAGTCAATAATATAATTAAGGTGGTCATTTCTTTTGAAATTGTGTTTTTCAAAGACATGATAGTATTTATCCACGTTATGAATATTCCTGATTTGAGTGTACACTAACTTACTATTAAATATTGTATTATACTTTTCAAGCATTTCTGAAAGGACATTTTCGTCATCATTAAAAAGAGGCCCCCCTGAGATAACTGCTCTGGTTGCAAATGACTTAAGTAAGCGGCTGAAATAATTCTGAACCTGAATTAAAATAAATCCTTTAAGCACTCCATGCTCCATTGCTATGAGAACTGAAGGATTAGTTTTGTTTGTATATGCAAGTACATCATAATAAAAGCTCGATTGAAATACATTAAAATCAGGAAGTCCCGATATACCTGAATAAATATTATATATATCTGACTTACTTTCCAATAATTTTATTTCCATCAGCGCAATTGATTGTTATTCATCCAGATATACATATTTATCCATTTCCATATTTCTTTTGAAGCATTAATCTCATTATTAAGATGCTTTTTATACAGCCTCCTAACTTGCTCAATGTTAAAATAATTTAAGTTTTTAAATTCAGAAGAAGAAATAATATCTGATATATATTCCTTAAAATATGGCTCTCTGAACCATTCGTCTTCAGGTGTATCAAAGCCAACCTTACTCTGCCTTTTTCTTATATTCTCAGGTAATATGCCTTTCATTTCTTCCCTTAGGATATATTTCGTCTGTCCGTTGCTGATTTTCTGATCAGAAGGTAAACCAAGTACATATTCCACCAGTCTGAAATCCAGAAATGGTAATCTTGCTTCAATCGAGAAATTCATAGAGTTCCTATCTTCCCACTTGAGCAAATGTTCAAGTTTATATTCGAAATGATTATATAGCGCTTCATTCAGATCAGTAGATGAGTATAAATTTGATGTAATAAAATTATTCTTACTGTAAGTATTATTCAGATGCTCACTCAGATAGCCGTATTTGTTAACACGAAGCTGGGTTTGCCGCTCCGATGACAAGAGAAAGAAAATAAAAGTTTTAAAGCCGTAAAGAGATTTGTGATTTCTAAAATAATACAGAAGTTCTTTAAGCAATTTTAAGTATTTAAACCTGCCAAATAGTTCTTTGTAGTAATTGCCAAAGAAGTAATGATATCCCGCTAATTCTTCATCGGCCCCCTGACCGTCCAGAGTAACCTTCACTTTCCCGGAAGCCAGCTGCATCACTTTGTATTGTGCATATGGAGAAGTTGACGGAAGTGGTTCACCCTGGGCCTTTACAAAATTCTCTTTATCTGCAAACAGACTTTGAGCATCTGGCGTAACATAAAACATATTCTTTAAAACATTACTGTATTCATTGATATAATTACTTTCATCATTGATGTAATTAGGGTATACGGCTGAGAAGGTGCTGATTCCCGTATTATTAAATTTATTAATAAGAATTGAAGCAATTGCAGATGAATCCAGGCCACCGCTAAGACACAATCCTATTGGGACATCACTTCTTAATCTTAACTTAATTGAAGATTCAAGGAGTTCAGTTATATGATAATCAGAAGTAATGTTTATAATCCTGTCTTTAAGGTTATACCATTTTAAAATATTCACATTTTTATCAACTACCATGTAAGAGCCATGTGGTAATCTCTTAATTCCTGAATAGAAAGTATCATCATTATAGTCAGTTCTGTTAAATACCAGATAATTATATACACTTTCGTCGTTAACACCATTTAACTCAGGAAAGATAGTTACGATAGGATTAATTTCTGAGGAAAAAATAAATCGATTATTGTCAAAGTGGTAATAAAAAGGTTTAACTCCATATCTGTCACGAGCGGCAAATAATTTCTTTTCATTTGTATCATAAATGACGAACGCAAACATTCCATTAGATTTATTTAAAACATCTGCCCCCCATTCAATATACCCTTTCAAAAGTACTTCAGAATCAGTCTTTGTTTTGAAACTATGTCCTTTTAATATTAATTCTTCCTTTAATTCAATGTAATTGTAAATTTCTCCGTTGAATGTTATTACATACCTGCCTGTATCATCAGCCATTGGCTGGTTAGCCTCTGGACTTAAATCGATAACGCTGAGTCTGACAAAGCCTACACAAGCTTTATCATCATTCCAGATAGCTTCATTATCCGGCCCACGATGCTTCATCACTGACATCATTGACTGTACCTTATTGGCATCCGGTAATGAATCATTAAAACTATATATTCCGCAAATGCCGCACATTATTTTTTGATGATAAATAAATGATTGATGTATGGCATAAAAGCTGTAATCGGTATTTTAAAAACTGAAGTTGATACTTTCTCAAGAATCCTGTAAGGGAAGAAATATATTTTTCTTTTAGTCGTATGAAGTCTGTTATTACTTTTTAAATAATCTGATGTGAAATTTGCTTTTAAGTTTAAAACATCATAACTAAAGCCTTTCAGCCAGCTTTTAATATGCCAGTAAGTAGTTCCTTTCCGTCCTGCATAGTCGAGATTTTTCCCTTCTGTCCATTTTTTTCGAAATATTGAATACTTATAAGCCATGGCCTTACTCATCCACGGAACAAAATAAAGGCCGGTAGTGTGCCTGTCCTTTGCATACAACAGGTTTGGTGTACCTGTAATAAAAAACAATCCATCCTTTTTGAGTACCCTGTAAGCTTCTCGTACGTATTTTCTTCTGTCGTCAACAATATGCTCAATAACATCAGTAATAAAAACAGCATCAAAACAATTATCCATAAACGGAAGCGGATATGTATCTTTTAAATACGTAAGTTCTACTTTATCACTTACATCATAAGCTTCTGCCCTGAGATATGTTTTCTCAATAGCATCTTCACTGATATCAACTCCATAAACCAACCCATTTCCAATATTTAAAGAACAGGCAACAGTTGTTCCGCCTAATCCTGTACCGAATACCAGTATTTTCTTATCCCGAATAGGATAATAATAATCAAGCCAGGGAATCAGAGAGTCTAACGAACCTTCAACTGAGAATATTTGATCTTTAGGGAAAACATTCTCATATTTGCCCTTCAAATAAGGATTCTCTGTACCACCATATTTCTTATCGGTATTCATATAACTAATTTTCTTTTAAACCGATAGTTTTCATAAATACTCGTTAAGCCATAAAATGCTGTTACAATTATTATTACATCAATAGGAATTCTGTACCTGTTTTGGGATAAGACAAAAGTTATATGAATTATTGTATGCAAAAGTACTATACTGAGCATGACAGGCCATGTAACATTCCTGGTTTTTATACTAAAATATATACCTGTCAGGAAAAACGGCAGTAATATTCCATAACTTAATATCAGTGACAGATTATGTGACATTGACCACTTGCCTTCAGGCCTGAATCCTTCACTAACCCACATATTTGAAAATCTGAAAGGCCTCCACAGTTCCTTAAAATCAATATACATTTTTTCCCCTCTTGAGTATCTTTTGGGATATGTGCCATATGATATACCTCTTTGAATAATATTATACATCGTCATATCATAAATTGACTGGCCTTTCACGATAGAATCAAGAGTAGCATCACTTAACTGAATCTCCTGCGAATAATAATTCTCATTTTTATACCCTAATAATCTATCCGTAATAAAAGCAGTTCTCTCTGAAAGGATTACCGGTCTATGGTAAACTTCATAATTTCTAATTAACCAGGGCAGCATGAAAGTAAAAATTACTGCATTTAGGAAGATAAAGGACAGCACTTTACTTCTGATGCTTACTTGCCCGGTTAAAAAAAGAACCGCTACTAATACCAGGTAATATATCATATACCTTTCATCTGTATGTATTAAGACAGTAAAGACAATAGATATCATCGCCAGAATTAAGTAGCCTTGATCTTTTAGCAGATAAATTAACAATAACAGGATTAGCAGTGCAAATAAAAACTGTACCAGGTTTTCTTTAAGCAGGTTCGGTACCCATCTTATATAATTAATGTAAAGAATTGACCATGCTGATGACAATAATCCTACTGTGTTATTAAAAGAATACATGCCAATGTAATATATTAAGATGGTTATAGAAGATGAGAAAACCGCGTTAAGAATAACTAAAGGCAGGTAGTTTATACCAAAAGCTTTGAACGAAAGATAAATAACTAATGGGTAAAAAGGAGTAATCCCTGCTTTTGTCTGAGTTAGCCCAGATATATCTGGAACAAATACCCCCTGTTTCAGCATTTCTTCAGCAAACTTTATGTAAGCCCAGTCATCAGAAAAATTTGAAGACCCATATTTAAGAAAATAATACAGGCCATAACTTAACCTTACTATAAAAGAAATTACAAATAACAGGATTATAAGTTTTCTTACGGGATATTTGCTGATGATATTCGAATTCATTAAGACTATTGCTTCTTTTTAAGCTGGTTCAACTCATCTTCCAGAATAGCAGAATTACTTATAAGTTCTTTAACCTGATTATTTAGCCTGACAACCTTTGATGTTATATAAAGTACATATATAAGCAAAAAACCTATCAGAAGTATGTATATCAGATTCTCCGCATAAACTCCGAAGAACCTTGCGATAGAAATGAATACTGACTGGAAAACAGGTATTAGAATCAGGAATAAAGCCAGAACAATCCATAGAACAGAGTAGGAAGGGCTTAGTTTCTTTCTTCGGATGTTATAAAGAATCACAAGTAAGAAGAGTATTCCAAGAATTAACGATAATATTTGAAGGTTAAGATTCATAATTCTTTGTCCAGTCTTTAATTATTTCTTTCTTTAAAAGCATACAGCCTACAATATTAAATAAACCATTAAAAGGATATATGATTGAATTAAGCCAGTTAAATAAAGATGTACCGTGCTGCCTCAGATTCATCTCAACAGGGACTTCTGTAATTTTTGCTCCGCTGAAGAAACTAAGCAGATGAGTCTGATTGGGATCATTAATTTCCGCCTTATAGTATTTTGCAAAAAACTCAATAACCCTTCTGTCAAAGGCAATAAAACCCGATGTTACATCTTTAATTTTATATTTGAATATTGCTGACAATATAAATGAGAATAACCTGATACCGATACGCCTTACAAATGAAGACTGGAATGTTTTGTTACCGAGGAAACGAGAACCAATCACCTGATTAGCTTCTTTCCGAATAATAGGTTCTATTATTTTGGGTAGTTCTTTTGCCAGATGCTGACCATCACCGTCGAACTGGCAAACAATATCATACCCGTTTCTGTATGCATAATTCAGGTATGTTTTCCAGGTACCGTTTATGTCACTATTAACACAATGAGAAATTGTTCTGACATTCAATCCCTTACAAACAGATTTTGTTTTGTCAGAAGAAGCATTGTCTATTACAATAATATCATATCCAAAATTATGTTCATTCAAATCACGAATAACATCTGGTATACTATTTTCTTCGTTAAACGCTATTATTGATATTAATATTCTCAAATTAATGACCTTTAAATACTAATCCTGCTTTTATAAAAAAATCTTCTTTAACCGTACATCTGTCAACGATTGTACTTCCTGCCCCAAGAAAGGTATTCTTTCCAATCTTTGCATATCCGCATACTGTACAATTTGGAGACAGGAAAACATTAGAAGAAATTTGTACATCATGACTTATGACTACGCCAGGCCAGATAACCGAGACATCAGAAATAGCAGCATTGTAATCTATATCTGTACTCGCCATTATTATATTACCCTTCCCTTTGTTAACAGTATCATCTATTCTTGAGTTGCTATGGATTATATTGGGTAAACTAAAACCAGATTTCAGTATATTCTCATACAATTTATATCTGTTAGGTAAATCAGTATAACCTACAGTTAAAACTAAACCATACTCTCTCTTATCAAAATTGTTCAACAAATACTGATAATCACCCAGGATTTCTTCTCCCTTTACAATATCACTAATAAAACCAGCGAATGAATACTCAGTATACTTGAGCATATTCTTAACTAATGTTCCGAAATCGCCGGCACCGTACAAAAGTACTTTCTTCATATTATTTTACAATTTGTGATAAACATTTTGCAATAAATTTAATTTCTTCTTCCTTCAATGATGAATACATTGGTAATGTCAATAATTTGCCTGTAACTATGTCTGTTAGAAGCAATTTCCTGTAGTATTTTCTGTATATTTTAAACCTGTGTACAGGCTGATAGTGAATGCTTGTCTGTATCCCCTTTTTAACAAGAAGATTCCTTATCTCATCTCTGTTATCTGCCAAAATCGGGAAAATATAGTTTGAGCTTTTCCCCTTAAAATTGCTGAATGGGATGCTAATACCTTTAATATCTTTAAGATATTTTATGTATAGTTTTCTGATTTTCTCTCTTTGAAGGATATCTTTTCTCAGCTTTGCTATCTGAACCAGTGCTATACTTGCCCGTATATCGTCCATTCGGTAATTGTATCCGGTTTCAAGCACCTCATACATTATTGATGATTTATTCGATCTCTCAAAAGAAGCCGTTGTCATACCATGTGACCTTAGCAATTTTGCCAATGTATAATTTTTGCTGCTGTTTGTGGAATACATTCCACCCTCGCCTGTTGATATATTTTTGTTGGAAAAGAAACTATAACAGCTTGCAACCCCAAAAGTCCCTAATTTCTTCCCTTTATATTCAGATAGTGGTGCATGACAGGCATCCTCAATAACTTTCAATTTATACTTTCTGGAGATTTTCATGATTTTACTCATTTCACATGAGAAACCTGCATAATGCATTATAATTATTGCTTTAGTCTTCTTTGTTATTTTTCTTTCAATATCCTCAGGAGAAATGGTTAAATCATCTTCACTTGTGACATCACAAAATACAGGAATTGCTCCAACATACCTTATAGCATTAACTGTTGCAACAAAAGTTAAAGATGGGCATAACACTTCATCCCCTTCCTTTATTCCTGCTGTTAACATTGCAAGATGAAGAGAAGCAGTACAATTTGAAGTGGCGAGTGAATATTTGGTTCCTATTAACTTTGCGAATTTCTTTTCAAGTTCACCCACTTTTGGTCCTGAAGAAATCCACCTGCTTCTTATTGTTTTTATTATAGCGATTTCTTCTTTTTTATCGAAGTTAAGCTTAAATAAAGGTATTTTAAACCTGGCCATTATACGTTATAAATATTATCTTTGAAATAATTTCTGTTATTCTTTATCCATTCTATAGTCCTGCTTAATCCATCCTCAAGCGAATATACATTTTTCCAGTTTGTGCACTCTTTCAATTTAGAATTATTGCAAACCAATTTCTGCACTTCACTTTTCTCAGGCCTTACTCTTTCATCGTCTATACTGATTTCCGCTTTAATTTTCATTAAATCACAAATAAGATGGTATAGGTCCTTAATGCTGATTCCTGCACCTGAACCAATATTAGTAACTTCTCCTTTATTTTTATCAGATTTAAATATTTCAATAAATCCATTTACTGTATCATCAATGTAAGTTAAATCTCTTACCGTGTTTATATTTCCAAGATTAATTTTCCTGCTTTTGCTCATAAGTTGAATAATAATGCTTGGAATAATTGCTCTTGCTGACTGCCTTGGACCATAGGTATTAAATGGTCTTACTATTTTCACCGGTAAATCAAAGGATCTGTAATAGCTTAACGCTATTTCGTCAGCAGATATTTTCGAAGCAGAATAAGGAGACTGCCCTACTAATGGATGTTTTTCATCAATTGGTGTGTATTGAGCAGAGCCATAAGTTTCACTTGTTGAAGTTACTACCACATTGTCAATATTCAAATTTCTTGAAGCCTCAATGACATTATACGTCCCTTCAATATTAGTTCTTATATATGCCAGAGGTGAGATATATGAATAAGGTATTCCTATTAAGGCAGCAAGATGAAAAACTGATTTACAACCTTTCATTGAATTCAATACAGAATCATAATCTCTTATATCACCTGTAACGACTTCAAGATTTTTAGTATTCATTAAACCTTCAAGCCATCCCCAGTTATTCTTTGAATTGTATCGGACAAAAGCCTTTATAGAATTTCCTTTTTGGAGCAGGTTTTCCACTAAATGGGAACCTATAAAACCACCTGCACCTGTTACGAATATTTTCTCTTTCATAAACTATTTCTTAAAATGTTTTTGATATATGTTCTGAGCCTCTTCGTAGTCATTCAGTCTGCCGATATCAAGCCAGTATTCTCCCATTTCATATTTAACAATTTTCATATTCGCTTTGAGCATATCTTTTATAAGAGTATCTATTCCATAATATGTATTCTCCGGTATAATATCAATTATCTCAGGCTTCATTACATAAATCCCTGCAAGAATGTATGTAACAATATCCGGTTTTTCTTCGACATTTGTTACATAATCATCATTAAAAGATATATTCCCAAAAGCGAAAGGAAGAATTTCCTTCTTTATTGCTAATGTTAAAAGCTCATTTTTATTCTTTGCAAAATCGTATAATTTATTAAAATCGATTGAAGTAAGAATATCACCATTAATGACCACAAAAGGTTTTTCAAACTTGCCTTTCAGCAAAGTTAAAGGGCCTGCAGTACCAAGCGGCACAGTTTCTTTGCTAATTGATATCTTCACACCATATCTGCTACCGTCCCCTAAATAATTCTCAATATAGTCTGATTTATAATTTGTCGCCAATATAATTTCATTAAACCCGGAAGCCCTTAACCTGTCTATTTGTATTTCGAGAATTGATTTTTCTCCAATCGGAAGAAGCGGTTTTGGGATAATCTCCGTGAAAGGCTTTAAACGACTCCCCAAACCTCCGGCTAATATGACTGCTTTCATTGTGTTTTAGTATTTAATGAATTCATCCATTTATCTCTTACGTTTGCCCAATTAAAAGACACAACTTTCTTCGCCAGATTAACTGAGTATGTATTGTATTTTGTAATATCGGATAGTAAAGCGCTCAAGGTTTCTATTAAACTTTCAATACTGCCTGGTTGGAAGAAAACTATTTCCACTTCGCCATACAGGGTCTCTAGTCCTCCTACCTTTGATGAGACAACTATCATATTATTTAAACCTGCTTCAACAATACTCATAGGGAAATTATCATAATCAGTTGTATTCAGAAAAAGATCATATTTTTTGTATTCCTCAAGCAAATCCTCTCTTTTCATAAATCCATGGAAAAATATATTTGCGTTTTTATACTTTTCGTAGTAATAATTGTACTCTGAGCCACCACCATAAAAATGGAATTCAACATTATTTTTCAAGGAAAAATGAATTGCAGCATCTAATGCCAAATCTACTCTGTATAGTTTTTCAAAACTACGGGCCCACATAATCTTTATTGTCTCTGATCTCTTTAACTCTGTTTTAGTTGTCTCCAGATTATTAAAATGATTCTGAATCAGAATTGGATTAAAGCCGAATCTATGAAATACATCATGCAGGTATTTTGTTGCGACTATGATATTATTATTCTTTAAAACGATTTTCACTAATCCGGAATAACTACTCAGGAATTCTTTTATCTGGCCATCATGAAAATTAAATACAACCGGTTTATTTCTTATATTAGATATAAAATAAGCTACAAACATTGGGATAAAGCCCATATAAGCACATCCGACACCAAGAATTATATCACACTCTTTTGCTCTTTTAAATGCAGTATAAGCCCCCTGAATTCTATCTTTTAAAATTCCATGAGTAGATACAACTTCAACATCCAACCCTTCCAAAAGTAAAGAATTCTTTAATTCCATTACCTGAGTTGTGATGCCCCCTTGGCTCTTTCTTATATTTGCAACAATAAGTACTCTATTCAATCTATTGATTAAACCAGGTTTGAAGTGATAGAATCCTGTTAAATTCCGAAGAGTGTATTCCGGTCTTAAGATTTGACACCGCTCTCTCCTTTAATGCAGTCTGATTAAACACTAATTCATTCTTATATTCAGAAACAATAAAATCTTCTAGGAATAGATTACTCCATTTATTTTCGTCAAAATCTATGGAATGCTTTCTGTTATTCTTTCTTTTATAATACAAGTATGGAATTAATAGTAATTTCATTGGATTAAGCAAATAACCAGGGGGATAACCTCTGTCAACAGAATATTTATTTAATATCCCGAAGTTCTTCTCTATAATCCTTGCATAAATTTTTTGCCCGCTCCACCTGTGTATTTTTCCAGGTTTAAAAGCCTGCTTGAATATTTCCACATAGTCTGTGGAAAGTAAATACTGAAGCAGATCTATATCATAGAAAGGAGTTAAATTATTACAATACTGTCTTTCAAAGTGAATTTCAGTTCCGTAATACATCCTGAAACCGGTCTGCATTAAATCGTGCAGGTAGTACAAAAAACCATTTTCTTTGTTCCGGAAATTACTTATCTCACTCTGCTTTTCATAAATTATTTCTTTTAATTCACTTACAGCATCATGGTCCAGGTAATTAATGGATTCCTTAACAAGTTTACATTTGAAATAACTATCAATCAAATCTGGATTATTCATATAGAACAATTGATAATAGTTCTCATTAAGATAGTCGGTTCTCAAATGAACCGGCCTTAATGTTTCACCACCAATTAACCCAGAAATCACATACCTGCTTTTTTCTGCTAATTTCCTGAAAGCATAAATATAATTTGCCCGTTCATTGAAGGACATACCATCAGAGAAATAAATAACTTTCCTGGCGTCATTTACATAACTCTTTTCATAATCCTCTTCAAGGTAAACCGGGTTATAATTAACCCCAATTTCCTTACTTATAGCCAACGGAACCCTGGTATTTTCTCCGTTAAATTTCCCAAAAGAATATGCATTGGCAGATAGCCCTTGATTTAAAAGTGACGAAACAATTGTCCTTCCATCAAATCCACCAGTGAATGAAACATTAACATTATCATCACATAAGGCTCTTTCCCTAACTGATGAATTGAAAAGAGATATATACTTTTCAACATCAAATTTTCCGTAATCTTCGGTTTCGAATAAACTCTTTACAGTGCTCCCTAACGAACATTTGATACTGCTATTTTCAAAGCTAATTATTTCTCCTGGATTTACCCTTTTTACACCAATAAATGATGTATTATCAGCTAATTCATATGTAAACATCATTTTCTGGTATATGGCAGTATTATCATATTTCAGATTCAGATGCTTAAAATGGTTAAGATTATTACTGACAATTAACATATCCGAATTATGGTAGTAATAAACATGACATATACCTAACTGACTGTTAACAATTTGAATACTCCTTGTTTTCTTATCTATCCTGAATATACAGTAATTGCCTTTATATTTATGATGAATATCCTGATGGTTAAGCAAATCAGTCAATACATTATCCGCAGTTATTTCCCTGTAATAAATATCTTCATAGCCATTCCTTAGAAATATATTCCCATAAATCCATAATAGATTATTTGAATCTGAGTGGTAATACTTATTTTTGCTGCTTAAGCCATTAAGTCTGAACCAGCTATCATTTGCATCAATGTTTTCAGTATCTTTCCTCTCAAAATAATTATTTTCTTTATAAGGAGAATGAAATGACTTTGAGTTTATTTGCAGAAGAAAATCATACATAAGTATCGATAAATTGATTTAGTTTTCCTGCAAAATCTTCCATTACCTCTGAACTATATTTATTAATATTACCAGAAATATGTGGAGTAATAATCAAATTATCGAGACTCCATAACTTGCTATATCTTGATAATGGTTCATTTACTGTTACATCAAGAACAGCACCTGCTATTCCTTTATTTTTCAAAACAAGGTATAAATCGCTTTCGTTAATTACTCCTCCACGAGAAACATTAATCAGAATTGCATTCTCTTTCATCTTCAGGAAGGAATCCTTATTAAAAAGATTTTGGGTATCTTGAGTTAAGTTAACTGAACAAATAACAATATCACTTGATTCAAGAAATTCACCAATACATCCGCAGAATACATCAACATCTTTTTCGGCATCATTCATTATATCATAACCATAAACCTGACAGCCTAATTTTCTGAATATTTCTGCTATTTTCCTGCCATTGTTGCCTAATCCCAACACTCCAATTGATTTGCCTGATAACGTTGAGCTTTCCGAAGATTTTATTTCCTGTTGCCATTTATTCTGATGCTGATATCTGAAGTACTTACCAAAATTATTTAATGCAATTAACGCATAAGCCAGACAATATTCTGCGACAGATGAACTTGAGATTCCTTTTGCGTAATATACATTTGCGGCTGAATTAGTCGAATTATCCGGCTGTGAGATACCATAGTATTGCAGTTCTAATTTACTTTTGTTGTAATAATTATTATCTCCGAATGAAAACATTACTTGTGCATCTTTAATTAATTTATACCCTTCATATTTATTCGTATAAAACATTACTTCAACTTTAGCAGAGTTAATTGTTTTATTTAATATTCCTCCCCACGCTTCTTTAGTAAAATATTTATTGGTATCAATAAGAACTTTTATCTTATCAGTTGTTGTCCAATGGCTTTTAATCATCCAGGAACGTATTTTATAGAGTAATTTACTCAATTTATATTCTTTTTAAAATATTTGGGAAGACGTTTTAGCTTATTAGATAGAAATAGCTCATAAAACCCCGGAATCAAATCATCACCTGCAAAATCGGAAAACACTTTTTCTCCTTTTATATCATCAACCCAGTCCATTAATTCCATTTTGCCTTCTTTTCTATAATATAGAAAAGATGTAAAGTCCATATACATATTGATCCATTTAACACCTTTATCGTAGTTTGAGTAAGACATTAGGCTTCTTGAATTGCTAAGATACAAATATTCAATCAACGGGAAATTAACCCCACATTTAGTTGGGAGAATATTTTGCTGCCAGTAACGGGAATTAATTTCAATAAGTTTATACTTATTGTCACGTTCATCATACTTAAATTCTGCGGAACCAACGCCTTTATATTCAATCAGTTCAAATACTGTTCTGCCAATATCCCTTATCTCTTCGTCATAAATGCTTTTCACCAACGAGCCAACACCATACCTTACAGGATTCTGCCTTAATTTTTGAAGCATAAATTCAGCAAGGATTTCACCATCTTTTCCTATGTATGTATTATATTTAAAAAACCTGTCATCATTTCCTGGTACTATTTCCTGTAAAACATATCCAATGTTTAACTCATCCAGAATTTTGCGATGCTTTTCCAGTTCATTATGGTTATTTACAATAATAACCTTATCATTACCGCTAAACTTATTCCGCCAGGCATTTACATTTTTTGCTTTTATAATTAACGGGAATATGAAGTTTGCCGATTCAGTATAAGTTTTTGGACAATCGATTCCAAGGTTCCCGCATTTCTCGTACAGCAGGCCCTTATTAAAAGCTAATTTAAGTGTTTCTTCTTCGGGTAAATTCATCAAGAGATATTTCTGCAGGACAAGCCTGTTCCGGGAAAACACTTCAAGAAAATCATCTGCCGCAATAAATATTACAGGTTTATGCTCAAATGATTTTGCAATATCAATTACATATTCTACAAACCTGCCTTCGTCTTTAATTGGATTTGGGCATAAAGAAAATTTGATATATCTGGAGTACGACCCGATATCTTTTTTATAATCGAATCCATTAACTTGTATTCCATTTCTTCCTAAACTTCTGCTTATCCCCAGACCCGTTTCAAACATTCCAAAAACAAATGCAGGATTGTTTTGACTAAATTGCATTCTTATTCAGAAAATTAACATATTCAGAAGCGGTTGCAACAAACACTTCGTCTCTCATATTATTAAGTTCATTAAATACTGAAGGCATAATATCATGAATGAAGCGTAAATCTATTGAGGGGTGAAACCACAACACGCAAACAGAATTATTTTGTTTAGCTCTTTTAATAATTTCACTATATCTTTTAATGTGATAGTTGATACTCCAGTCATCAAAGCTTACAAATTCCCATGTACTTTTCATTTCCCATAATTTATTCTTATATAAATTTGGATATCCGAGTATATTATCGTAGTCTGTTCTGTAGGAAGTAAATCCGTTATCAATAAGTCCATCAAGATTACCGATAGTGTGGGCAGGATGAACGAATGATGTCAGATTAACATTAAAGCCTTTTGCTGCATCTTTGCATGCAGTAATGTCCGAATTGAATACTTCAGGAGGACAATTGGCATCTGTACAATCAAGATGAGAGAATGTATGACAACCAATCTCATGTTTAACTTTCTGGTTTAATATCATATTGATTAAATCAGGGCAATACCAGTTGTTGTTGTCTTTTAGACCAGAACATGGATCAGCATCAAACCAATCACCTTCATTATACTTCCAGAATTTATTATCGAAGTAATCGGGTCTCAATATATTTGGATGTGCTTTTGCACCTTTTCTTTCGCAGTTGCTGAGAAATAAATGTCCGACAGTTGCCCAGGTAATTGGAATACCATAAGACTCACAAACGCTCAATATATCCGGTAAGTTTTCTCTTTCCTTTCTGCCCAATTTTTCGCTGTAGTCAAATCTATTTTCAATTCCTTTCGAGAATCTCCATGCCCAAGCAAGTTCAAAGTCAGCATATAAAATCAAAACTGATTTATAGCCATCAGGAATATAGCGCTTGTAATCCTCTCTCTTTTCTATTTTCGGATCTAAACCAAGTCCGAACTTTATCTTATTTAAAAAGTGTTTCAATTTTTACAAATTCTGGAATAAATATCCTGTAATTGCTTAATATTTCTTTTCAGCTCAAACCTATCTGATATTTTCTTCTTAGCATTTTCAATTATCTGATGACGAATTCGTTCGTCTTTTCTTAATTTTGAGACTATTTCAACTATAGCCATAGTATCATATTTGTTTACTAAAAATCCATCAACCCCATTATCAATAATTTCTGATGACGCACCGATATCAGAAACTACAGGAATAACTCCGGAAGCCATGTACTCCAATACAGAGTTTGATATCCCTTCCCCATATTCCTCAGTTGAAAAGAGAAAACCAATTGATACATTACTAAGAAATTTCTCTACGTTTTCAGTATTACCCGTAAAAATAACCTTATCCTTTAGATTTTCATCAGCGTCGATTTCCATTTGATATTTACTCAGATACTTACCTGAGCCAACTGCATAAGCTTTATCTATCAGATTTAACTTTATTAACTCATTAACAACTCTGAAATAAGACAGATAATCTTTATATTCAGTAAAATTAGCGACCATAGCAACATTAAAGCCAATATTATTCTTCTCTTCACTAAACCTTTGGCTATCAATAAAATTATACAATACTTCTCCGTGAGTTTTGTAATAAGAAAACCCCTTCATTGAATTACTTATATTAATATTAGAAACAGATAATAGTCTCTTTTTCACTTTATATTGCCATCCTTTATCCAGACCTGAATCCTGAATCGACGCATTAATTATCTTTGTATTATACATCTTTGAAGGGAAATAAGTATACATTGAAGATAATAAGTCATAAGAGTGCACAATATCCGGCTTGAATTGTTCAAATGCTTCAAATACAGTGACAAATGGCTCTAAGACACTTTTATCTTTTGTTAACACTGAGAAATATTCAGAAATTCGCTTCGCCAGCTCGGAATAATACTGATTTAAATTAAAAGTAATCAAACCTATTCTAAACATATTCAGATCCAAATTCCTGATAGCTTCTACCAATTGTCTTTCCTTGCCACCATTACCCAATCCGTCAGTAGCATAAAGTATTTTAATTTTACTGGTCAGGAGATTTTTCTATTTTGTCTTCTTCAATATTGATTTCTTTCTGGTAAACTTCAAGCTGTTTGTTTACATTTGAATCCCAATTGATTTTTCCTAAAGTGCAAAACTCTTTAACATTCTCTGATAATTCGTTGAGCTTCGCTGAATCATGGCACAAATAATACAATTGGTCTGCAAGTTCATCAACATCACCGTTTGTGAAAAGAAGACCGGTTTTATTGTTTAAGACTACTTCAGACATTCCTCCGACCATTGACGCAATAACAGGTTTATTAAAATTATATGCTGTCATTATAACACCGCTATGAGTTGAATCGGTATAAGGAGCAATCACAAACTTACAATTCTTTACCAGATATACTAATTCAGATGGTGACAAATACTTATTGATATATATCACTTTTTCCTTCCCCTCTAATTCTTTTGGAATACTGCCTTCTCCTGCAACAACAAGATAATGGTCGTCCAATTCATACTTTACCTTGTCAAAAGCATTCATTAAAACATCAAGCCCCTTGTATTTTGACATCCTGCCAAAAAACAGAACATATTTCTCAGGCAGCTTAATTTTCCTGGGAACAAATGAATTATAAACATCAAAAACACCTGAATATACATTATCGACAGTATTATCATTTACTTCAAAGTGCTTAATAAACTCTTTTTTCAAATGATAATAATGCTGAACATGATGGATATTAAATTTGGTATATATTTTATTAAGTAAATCACCTGAGTAATTTTCCTCGCCGGAATGTGATTTATAATCATGCAAAGTCCATACCCTTTTATCAGCTTTCAAGTGTTTTAATAAATACAAAAGGAATCCGGAAGTCCCGTTAAAATGTATTATATCATACTTCTCATCATTTATAAACCTGGAAGACTCTTTTATGATTTTATAATTCAAAAGTCCTTCCTTTTTGTGAATAAATTTTCTGCTCGGTGTTTTCAGGAAACGGAACTTAAAAGTATCACCTATGTAACTCACAATTTCTTTTGGCAAAAACTTTTTAACTTCATTTTCATCAATAGTTAACCCATTCGGCAAACTGCGTATATCAAGGTCAAATATACCCTGTTTGAATTTATCACCGCTTACAACATACATAACCGTTAAGTCTGTTTTTTCTCCTAAATGTTTTGAAAGAGACAGAACATTATCAGGATTTCCAAATGCAATAATTAATACTTTCATTACCAGTTTATTCCTCTGTAGTTTTTAAATTTTTTGAGTTCATTCGAATATACTAAATCATAAATTATTTTATCAGACTTAGATGCCTTTAGTAACTTTACAAGTTTAGGATTATTCGCATTTATTATTATTACTTCCGAATCAGCAATAAATTTCTTTATATCAAGGTACAATAAACTTGATATATGGGGTAATTTATTCATAATAAAATTCTTGTTTGCCCCTATGATGTTTGACATATTAACATTTTCATCATAAACATTGACCTTATAACCTTTTCCGATAAGTCTTTCAACCACATCCAGAATAGGGCTTTCTCTCAAATCGTCCGTTCCCTCTTTAAAACTAATGCCGAGTACACCTATTTTTTTCTTACCTGAGTTATTCAGCTCATCAAACAAATATTTCTTCTGTAGATAATTTGATCTTTCAATATTCCCTATAATTGGTATTTCCAGATAATGGTCATGAGCGATTGTATTGAGTGCTCTCAGATCTTTAGGCAAGCATGAACCTCCATAAGCGAAACCCGGTCTCAGGTAAGCTTTTGATATATTTAATTTATCATCCAGAGCAAAGAGTGTCATTAATTCAACAGAATCTATGCCAAGCTTTTTGCACACATTCCCTATTTCATTGGCGAAAGAGATTTTCAGTGCATGAAATGTATTATTAACAAACTTTAGCATTTCAGCTAATCCAACACTTACCTGTGCAACAGGTGCTTTTATCTTTTTGTAAACTTTCTTTATCTCTTTAATACCTTTAGTAGATTCAGAAGCTACTACTGTGATACTTGGGTTAAAGTAATCATCAACTGCATTTCCTTCTCTCAGAAATTCAGGATTGGATACTACGCAATAATCTACTAAATTTTTCTTTGAACTGATTTTTTCTATAATCTGAGATACTTCTTTGTTTGTTCCGGGTAGAACAGTACTTCTGATTACAATTGTATGGAATTTCTCTTTACCTTTAAGTCCTTCCGCAATTTCCTCAGAAACACTTTTGATAAAATTCATGTTCAAATGTCCTGATACAGAATTTGGAGTGCCGACACATATAAAAGATACATCACTTTCTTTCACTGCTTTTTTATAATCAGTTGTCGCACTTATTCTTTTAGATTCATATCCTGATTTAATTAGCTGGCCAATACTTTTCTCAACAATTGTAGGTTTTCCTGTATTTATTAACTTCACTTTTGTCTCGCTGACATCAACACCAATTATCTTATGCCCCATTTTTGCAAGACAACCAATACTTACACAACCGACATACCCAAGACCAAATACGCTTATTTTCATTTCTTTATTATTTTATATTTTCTCAATTCGGCTTATTTTTACAGGAGATCCATAGGCTTTTGAATTATCAGGAATATCCTGATTGACAAAACTATTAGCACCAATAATACAGCCCTTTCCTATAGATATTCCTTTCTCAATTATAACATTAGGACCAATGTAACAATTATCATTTATCGATGTTTTCGAATAACCATACTTATCTTTTCCGCCGCTCAAAGCCCAATTAACACTATCATGTGAATATATTTGCACACCTGCCGAAATGGAACAACTTGAACCAATTTCCAGTCCTCCGCTACCGTCTAATACTACATTTGGCCCTATCCACGTATTTTCACCAACTTTAACGTCACCCAGAACCACAACATTGTCATAAACGGTTGTTCCTTTTCCAAACCCTAAAAACTCTGCCTTTTCAGTTCTGTCGACAAAGTTATCACCAAAAGGCAAAACTCTGTTAAATTTTTCCTTTTTCTCTTTACGAAGGTGGTGAAATATTTCCAGTAACTTTTTGTATGTACTATCCAATGTTTTAAATATGATTAATATTAAATTCTCTTTTCCAGGTTAATGCATTCATAATCCGCCATAATATATTATCATAATTTTGTACGTTAAGAGAATTTTCATCAAGCTTTTTAATTATATAATTCCTATTGTAATATTTATCTCCGTCTCCAACATCTGCAAGCATTTCTCTGAAATTGTCTTTCATAGAATTTACCAGACTATATTCATCTATATAAAAACCAACTTTATCACGACGGTTCCTTACCTCTTCAGGAATAACTCCTTTCATTGCTTCTCTGTATGCATACTTTGTGTATCCATTATGCAGTATGTATTCTGATTTGAGGGAAAATATATATTCTACTAATCTATGGTCAAGGAAAGGAACCCGGGCTTCAACTGAAAAAGCCATTGAATTTCTATCAACTTGCCTCAATATTCCTGGCAAATTTATGTGTTTAAATAATTTAAAATTTTTCAGTTTTACATCGTCTTTTGAAATTCTTGCATCTTCTATATCAGGAGAATTATACAACTGTGATTGCCGAATGTTTTCAACAAGAAAATCCCTGTTGAACCAACCCTTAACTGATTTCAATAAATTCAGTCTCAATCTCTTACTCGTAAATTTATGAAGTGCCTTCTTAAGATTATACATATTAAGGGCTTTTGTTAAAGACTGTTCAGTGTAATTTTCCTCTTTAATTAAGTAATCGATATGATTTTTAAATTGATTCCGCGACTTATTCTTCTTAAGATAATTCATATACTCAATGTAAGGCAATTGGTAATAACCGCCTGCATATTCGTCCAGCCCCTGGCCATCAAAAACAACTTTAACATTATTTTCCTTTGCAAGTTGATAAACTTTATACCCTCCAAACATACTGGCCTTAATTAATGGCTCATCGTTATGCCATATAAATTTCCTGAGGTCAGAATAACTCTCATCTTTGTCAATCCTGCGTATAATATGATTACCCTTAACATAATCAGCGATTACCTTGGAATACTTGTAATCAAGATTTTCACTTTCACCTGAAACAATTGTAAATAACTTATTTCCCTCTTGCCCGTTAGTTATATCATTCGTTACACAAACTATCCCGGAAGAATCAAGACCACCCGATAAACATGTCCCAATTTCAACATCACTTCTTAACCTTATTCTTACACTATCATAAAATAACTCTTTTATATTCCCGGAGATTGTATTAATATCATTTTCTTTGTAAAATTCGTCTTTAACTTCAAGTTTCCACCACTCTTTTTCCGAACATTTGATTCCTGATTCTGATAGAGTAACTTCTAAATATGTTCCAGGGAGCAACTTTATTATATCCTTAAAAAAAGTCTCCTTTGTTTCGTTACCATAAGAACCTGCTGACAGATAATCAAATAGAACTTTATCATTCACCCTTGGTTTCAGATTGGAAACATTTATTACCTGTTTAATTTCTGATGCAAATGCAAATGTACTTTGTGTTAAATTGTAATAAAGTGGCTTAATTCCAAACCTATCAACGCTGCAGAACAACCGTCTTTTGGACTTATCATATAAAGCAAAAGACCACATCCCGTTGAATTTCTCTAAACATTTACTTCCCCACTCTATAAACGAATAAATTATTACTTCAGTATCGGTCATAGATTTGAAATGATATCCTAAAGACTGAAGTTCTGATCTCAATTCAAGATAGTTATAAATCTCGCCGTTATAAATAATCCAGAAATTTTCTGTATCATCACTCATCGGCTGATGTCCTGATTCAGATAAGTCTAAAATTGATAGCCTACGGAATGCAAATCCACCTTTAATATTATCACCTTTTACAGCCTCTGCTTCATTCCTGGTTTTAATATTTAATATTCTATCGTCATTTCTAACGAACATATAACCTTCATCATCAGGGCCACGATATTTCACCATCTCGGCTGAAGAAATTAAATCTTTAACAGAAATATTTCCATTAGTGCTGAATAATCCTACTATCCCACACATAGACTAATCCGCATAATATTTTTTGAATAAATCTTCATATTTTCCTGCCAGTACTTTTCTTGTATCATTAATATCGAAGTACTTTTGCGCAAGCTCTCTGCAATTCCTATATTTATCTAAATTGTTTTTCACATAAATAATATTCTTCACCAAATCATCTTCTGTTTGCATATCTATACCAATACCAGCTCTTTCCTCTTTTGTCCCAGGATAATGTATTATATTATTACTAATTACTGGCAAACCGCAAGCTAAAGCTTCAATCATTGCAGAGCCGAATCCCCCATTTTCAATCACCAAAGGATTAAAAAGTGACTGAGTGAAATAATCTGATGCCCTGTAGTAGTCCAGTAAAACATCTTTAGAAACTCTTTCAACCATAATACAGCCGGCATCTATACCCATTTGATATACATCTTCACTTTTGTAACCACCTATCATTACAAGCTGTATTTCGGGATCCTGTTCTTTAACCTTTTTATAGCAATTTACCAGTTTATCATATCCATAATCACTACTTCTGAAATTCCCAATTGCCATTAATATTTTCTTATCTTTTGGTAATCCTAATTTTTCACGTAAAAGGTTTTTATCCCCACCCGGTTTAAAATATTGAAAGTCGCAACCGTCCATAAAGAAATCAACATTTTTAATCTTCAGTTCACTTTTCATGTATTCCTTTTCGACCATTGAACCTGAATAATAATAGTCGGTATTCTTCAGCGAATTAATTTCCACTTTATTTTCTAATAAATAATAAGGCTTTATCAATTTCTTCAAAAGAGATAATCTTAGATAATAATACTTCTTAAAGCCTCCGCTTCTATGAACGCACAGGATTGGGAAATTTCTTTTCTTAAGTTTATAAAGAAGCCACATATGAAACCAGAGATGCCCAACGCTAATATTCAGAAGTATTTCATTTTCCTTTGATTCTTTTTCTAACTCCTTAAGGACTTCAGGCGACCATGTAAAGTGACCTATCTGCGGAATATGAAGTACTTTGGAAGGAAATACTTTATGAGTAATACCATCTACTGATTTCTCATAAACTTTAGTTATATGATTTCCATACGGTCTCCAGCATTCAACTTCGTATTCAGGATGCAGCTTAATAATTTCTTTTGCTGCCACAGCATGATGGTCAGCTCTGAAAAATCCAACCCAATATGGAAAAGTACCAATCTTTGTATATTCGATTGAAGAAAAGTTACTATTGAAAAATTCCGGTTCATAGTTGAAAAAATGATCAGGCGGTTCAACGCTTAAGAGATGTATAATCTTTTTTCTCTTCATAATTTACCTGATATTAATTCCCTGTCCGGAAAATTGATTAAAACTCCCATATCTTTTGCCTGATAAACAACCATACTTCCCAAAGCTACTGCAGATGCACCTCCAATATTCACCACATCAGAGATATCGTCAATACTTCCTGCACCTCCGTTAGCTATTACAGGTAATTTCACTTTGTCGGTTACCAGCTTTGTTAATTCAACATCGAATCCTTTCCACGTGCCTTCTCTATCAATTGATGTCAGCAATATTTCGCCTGCGCCTAGATTCATCACTTCAGAAGCCCATTCAACAGGATGCATTTTGTAATTCTTATTTCCCGAATTTCCAAATACCTGATATTTCCCAAACATATTTTTCCTGTAATCTACAGATATAATTAAACTCTGACTTCCAAAGTTATCAGCAATCTCGGCTATTATCTTTCTGTTTTCAAGTGCCGTAGTATTAATTATTACTTTTTCAAACCCAATACTTAAAATCTTTTCTACCTGCTGTAAATTCCTGATTCCACCACCATATGAAACCGGCATAAAACATTCAGCAGATATCTCCTGCAATACTTTATAATTTGGCTCCTTATTTTCAACCGTAGCACTAATATCAAGAAAAGTTAACTCATCCACTTCAAGTTCATTGAATATCCTGCATGTATTTATAGGGTCCCCGACATAATTAAACTTGCTAAAACTTATCGTCTTTACTAAACCTGTATCTTTAAGAAGTAAACACGGTATTATTCTGACTTTAAGCAATTCTATAAAGTGGAAAAGTTTCTTAATAAATTCATTCCGAACTTATGACTTTTTTCGGGATGGAACTGAACACCGTAAATATTATCCTTATGGAAAGCAGAATCAAAAGACACACCGTACTGAGTCTTAGCAATTGAATTACTTTCATCAGCGACCCTCACGTAATAAGAATGAACAAAGTAATATCTAATCTCGTCCGGTGATTTCACTATGAGCTTATTTTCATTGCTTACTTCAACTGTATTCCAGCCCATATGAGGAACCTTCATTGTCACATTATCAAAATTGAACTTCAGTGTTTTCGCTTTTATCCATCCAAGACCTTTAAGTTCCGATTCTTCGCTCTCGTCCGTCATCAACTGCATTCCCAAGCAAATCCCAAGTATCGGTGTTTTTTCAACTAATGCTTTCTTCGTTAATATTTCTTTTAAACCTGATTTCTCCAGCTCCTGCATACCTTTGCCAAAATTCCCGACACCCGGTAATATCAATTTATCTGCTGCCATAATCACACTATGCTCGGAAGATATAGTGCTTTCAACTCCTATCTTCTTAAACATATTTTGAATCGAGCCTAAATTACCTAAACCATAATTAACGATTACTATCATCCTGCATTCTAATTTTTAATAACGCAATATTTCACATAAAAACTTTTGTAAACAATGTTCAGCTTATACAATACAAAGAACAGCGGTCTGAATAATCTGAACAATTTCTTATAGTTCTTAAACTCTTTGTGCGTCCTTGGCTTCTCTTTCATTATCCTGTCAAATTCTTCATCGGATAAATCCAGTCTCTTTTGAAAATACTCAAGCAGTTCTGGTTCTAAGTAAGGTGGTTCAGAATATATCTTATATGCTTCTTCTCTTGTTAAGTCCCCTTTTCTGACAAGTGCACCAAGGCTGTTATTCCGCTGGTCAATTCCGAATTTGATTGGATTATAATAACTATGATGAAATGCAGTTATTCTGTTCTCAAGATGATGACCGCCATAGTATTCCCACCCGTAATTTTTCATTAAAAATGCTTTTGCATCTTCCTTGGAATATGATAAATACCAGAATGGTCTGATTCTTTTTATCCTTAAAAATATTGTCCAGTACAAAAATTTCATAAAAGTCATATTCGGATAACTTTTCATCTTCATCTTTCCGAAACGTTCATGAATATCACTTATATAACCACCATCGAAATAGAAATAACCAATCGGAGATACTCCTTCTTCAACGTAAGAATGCCCTTCGAATGAATATTTTATCTTATGCTTCCTGCAGGCTCTGTACATTATTTCAGGAAATGCCAAATCCGTTGCAGCATCAAGCTCAGGCACACCTGCACGGAAAAACGAACCGAATACATCATCCATTTCCTTATTGTCAACGACGTATGTGAAAAGGTCAACATTCAAAGCCTTTGTAACCTTCTTAATGTTCTCGGTCGCAGTGGCAGAATTCCACGTGTTATCATAATGCACTGCAAGAGGACTTAGCCCGTATTGTTTAGCAAGATAGAGCATATAGGAGGAATCTGTACCTCCACTTACTCCAACTGCAACATCATACTTCTGATTCTTCCCTGCCTTCTTAACCTTCTCTACAATTTTTTCAAACTCTGCAATACCTTCCGGCTTACCTGTCTTATATTCATCCATAAAACTATCAACCATCTTGCAATAATTACAAACGCCTTTTTCATCGAATATAATGCCCGGTATACTATCATCATAAATGCACTTCGTGCAGATTACTCTTTCGCTATTAACTAAATCCCTGCCCTGATATGCCATATTAATCTACCTTCTCCCCATTCAAAAATATTCTGCACCACCATTCAAAATTCATGAATGACCAGATTAGTAAACGATAGTTAATTTTATTATTCATATGCTCATCTATAATTCTTTCAACGTATTTTCTGTCAATAAACTCAAACAATACTGCATTTTTATTCAGCAGCAATTCCTTTACGTAGTTTGCATTCTCGCCTCTGTACCAGCTTTCATCGGGCGCAGAGAAACCCTGCTTTTTCCTGTTAAGAATATTTTCGGGTACAAAATCAGTCATTGCCTTGCGCAACACATTCTTCCCGTCATCGTGAAGTTTATAAGACAATGTTCTCTTCTTATCCTTTAATGCATTCTCGTTTATTTTTGAAATTTCTTTATCAAGATTGTTGAGCTTATGTCTTACAGGTATTCTTTGTGCAACATCTACTAAATTATTATCGAGGAAAGGATACCTCTCTTCCAGACTATGCGCCATTGATAACTTATCACCAACAATCAGCAAGCCGTTAAGAAATGTTTTTATCTCAAAGTACAATGAATTCTGTATGTGCTGTTCGGGAGAATCATAACTCAATTTATCATTTCCATCGAACACACTTTTAAAAATTTCCTTCGGAGAATTTATATCTATATTCTTTAAAACATTTTCCTGAAACAAATTTGATTTGTCACCATCGGGTACAAGCCTTTGCCAGTATGAATAATAATTTTCAAAGAATTCATCTTTAGAAAGCGAATGGAATACTCTGTAATACCTCCACGGATAACCGCCAAACAATTCATCACCACCAGTACCCTGGAGACATACCTTTACGAACTTCGACGCCAACTTTGATATATAATAATTCGGGTAAGACATACCCACTCTTAAGTCTTCCAGATGCCATACAACTTTTGGCAATGACCACTTCAAATCACCTGCATTGATTACAAGTTCATACTGCTCTGTTTTGAAATGATTTGCAATTAATTCTGCATCTTTCCTCTCATCGTAATTAGTTTCCACACCCGTCACTGCAGACATATCAAACCCGCACGTAAAAGTGTACAACCTGTTCATTTGCGCCGATGCAATAGCAGTGATTGAACCGGAATCCATTCCCCCCGACAGATATGCGCCAAGTGGAACATCCGAAACAAGCTGACCTGTAACGGCATTTCTTAATCCGTTCATAGTCTCTTCCTTAGCATCTTCAAATGAAAGTTTTTCATCAGGTTCTGAAAAATTAAAATCCCACCATCTTTTTTCCTGTATGTCACCAGTGTTCGAATTTATAAATATGCTGTAACCAGCTGGAAGAAGTTTTATGTCACTGAACAATGTGTTATCAGAAAATAAATTCTGAAAAGTGAAGTACTCGTTTAAAGCATTTTTATTGAGTGATATTTTATAGTCAGGATGCTTAAGGATTCCCTTTATCTCGGACGCAAACACAAACGACTTACCATTATTCCAGTAATACAATGGTTTCACTCCAAACCTGTCCCTTACAATAGTTAGCTTTTTCTCTTCGACGTTCCAGAATGCAAAAGCAAACATTCCGTTTAGTCTCTCAACAAATCCAAATCCATACTTTGCCATTCCTTCCAGAATCACTTCCGTATCGCTGCCCGATTTAAACACAACCGATTCTTTTTCCAGTTCAGCTCGCAGCTCTTTGAAATTATAAACGCACCCATTATATACAATCACATATTTTCCGTCTTTCGAAATCATCGGCTGATTTCCGTTTTCCGATAAATCCAGAATCGAAAGCCGCTTATGCCCCAGTCCGACGTTTTCCTTAACGTAGTAGCCTTCGCTGTCGGGACCTCTGTGGCTCAACTGGTTCGTCATTTCAAGCACGACGTTCCTGTTCACAGCCTTTTTATCGAGGTTCAGTATTCCTGCAAACCCGCACATCTATCTTTTTCTCGCTACGATTGTGAAACCTGCTTCCTGTGTGTTCATATGTTCAATATCGAGTCCTGCTTCCTCGCAGTATTGCAGTATCTCTTCTTTTGTGTGTCTCTGGCAGTTCAAAGGTCTGTACCAGTCGAAATTCAGATGATTCATTTCTTCAAGTGTGTATTCTTCTCTGTAGTATGCTTTAAAAATATTCCAGTAGAAAAATCTCTGAAGGTCGTAAGTACCTTTTTTAATCCCGAGGTATGGAATGTCTTCGGGCACTTCAATCTTTTCTTTTATCTTTCCGAGTTCGATGCCGAGCTTCGTGAGCGGTTTAAGCTGTTCCCACGCCTCTTCATCCGAAAATTTATTCAGCTCCAGTCTTACGTGGTCGTCCACAAATTCCCTTATCACTGCTTTCTTTGCATAAACGTAGAACAGAAACATTCCCCCGCTCTTGATTTTCTTCGCAAGGTATTTCAGTGCTCTTTCTGTGCTGTCCGTATGATGCATCACACCTTCGGAAAAAATCACGTCAACGCTTTCATCTTCTACGGGTAAATCCAGTATGCTCGCCTGCAGAAAATCTCCTTTGATGCCCGCATCCTTGAACCTTTCCCTCGCAACGTAAACCGCATCGGAAATATCAACTCCAAGGTAGTCGTTCTTGTTCAGTTCCTCGCCGAAAAGAAGCAGAGCCGAAAATGCACCGCCGCATCCCGCATCAAGAATTATTTTATCGCCGCCCTTCAGCCAGTCTTTCACAACTTCGTGCTTGTTATCGCAGTATCTTTCTATCAGCCAGTCCTTCATTGCCTTCTTCGATGCATCCGATTCGTATGTGTCGCGCCTCGACCATTGATACCCGAATGCACTTCCGGTCTGTGCCTGTTCGTCTGTATATTCCAGAGTTTTATTCTTCTCCAACTTTATTCCTAATCTTTTTATCGCTGACATAAAATATGTTTAAAATTATTTATCGTTTGTTTTGCAAAGCCCCACAACACTATGGAAGATGTCGTGTAAGGCAGTTAAGTTAGTTAATATTTCAGCGTCAGTGCAGTTTGCTTTAATCTTTGTGTTCAAAGCTTCGCTGCCCGCCACTAACTTGCTTAAGTTTTCCTGAATACCGGCAACGTTTGCAAAGTCAGCAGGTATTGCAGATTTCTGCCAGGCAATTGCCTTCTCAACCATCTCCCCGCAGCGTGTACGGATAGGAGTAAAATTGCCTTCTTCAGCAGGATGAAAAGTTTCGCTCATAATACCGTGGAAATTATCTTTCTCTTTCCATTCAACTTTAGTTTGTGATGTTGCAATTGATGAAACAAGTATCAGCAGAGCCAATACAAAAAGTGCTGTTAGATTTTTCATTCTTTAATTGATTTATAGTTTAATAAATATTTTGATTTACTTATTATTCGGCCCTAACAAGAAGGATAAATTGAATTTTTATTAAGGTTGCTTTCATTTCTTTCTTGTCATTGACCAAAACCCTCTTAACGGTAAAACAATAGACGGTAGCATCCTAACCCAAATAATACCAAGCTTAAATCGCCAAGTCCCCGAAACCGTTTCTCCGTCACTTGAAAATTGTCCAGTATAATATATTGGACGATGCTTTCTATTATATGTTTCGATTGTTCCTTTGCTGTCAACAATTATATTCATTACTGGCATAAACTTTACAAAATCAATTCTGTCTCCCATTATCTTACCTAAAATTTCTCCAACTCCTTCTGTACCACCAGTAGCGAGGTCATCCCAAATTCTTCCGGTAAATGTTTTGTCATTTACAGTCAATATTTCAACCTCAAAGAAGGTTTTTTCGAAGCCTCGTATTTTATTAAGCTTCTCGTTTTCGAAACGATATTGTCCCGTCCAATGTCCAAGTTGAATCATTTTATTGTTTTTATGATGTTGTTAAAAGCTACGTCCAACGTTTACATATATGTCTAAGAAATGAGACATTACATTTATAATTTATTGTATAGGTTAGACTAGTGTAAGACATTATATTCTTAAATTCTGTTTATGTTTTAATAATAATTTTGATTTGCTGTTTATTCCGTCTTGAATTCAAACCGTTCTTCCACCATTCTGGATGAATACTTTAATTTCTTCCAATCAACAATTACGTTTATCCCATCTTTACTTTTTAATGATGTAGTTATGTTAGCGTACTTGCCGTTAGATTCATTCTTGCCGTAATCAATGACGTATGCCTGACCCGGTTTTAATTTAATATTATTTACGATTGATACAACCGGTCTGCCGAATGTTATGTTAATGTACGGAATTTCATTCGATTCAATATTACTGTTCTTGTTATTCCCGCCGCCATAGATTTCCAGGAATGCTGCAAGTTCCGTTTTCAGGTTCCACTGTTCTTCTTTGAAATTGATTTTGCCGATTAAAACACCGTTCACTTCATAGCTTATCCACGTACCGTTTTTTACGAACGACATCGTGTAATTTCCTTTTTCAAACGGAAACCTTCTTCTCACAGAACAAAAGTTGCCTTCATAATCGTCTATTTCATAAAATTCATAATCGGAAACATCTGCAATGCTTAGTATCTCTTTATTTTTCTTACCGTCATTTTTTGCCCATCTGCTAAAGACTGCACCATTGCCCTTATCCATAAGGTTCGTTTGAATGCCCCCATAAAATTCTCTATCATCAGTCGTTGACCCCTGAGCGACCTGAACGAACAACTGATATTCATCGGGTACGTCTTCATTAATCGTTATAGGCACATCAATTCTTTGCACATTAATTAAGTCGGAATCAAACGTCCACTGAATACTATAAAATCCCCACGGATTATCTCTTACCAAAACCTCCTGCGCGTTTGAGTTATTAAAACACATCAAAAGTATGAAGAAGTAAATTGTATATTTAATTAAGATTTTATTCAAGTTAAATTTCTTTTTAAAATGATACGTTGCTTTGTTTTGTGCTGTTTCTCTATTGCTCATCAAAGAAATCCTCGTCTATTTGTTTAATATCATAAGTCATCTTAACCTGAATACCAACATTAAATTCATGCATTAACGTTACTAGTTTTTGTCCGTCAATGCAAATTATTTTATGATGTGCCGTACGTGCTTTCTCTAGTGCTTTTTCGTCAAAATCTGAAGTAGTAACAAATACTCCCTTATTTGTATCTCCACTCATTCCACCTATAAAATTCCGAATATCTTTTTCCCTAACCTTACCTTCATTGAAGCGTTTTGCTTGAATGATAATTTTATCTAAACCAAGTTTGTCTTCATTGATAATTCCATCAATTCCACCATCTCCAGATTTTGAAGTTTCAATAAATTCTCCATACCCCATTTTTCTAAGTAACTTCAAAACTACTTTTTCAAAAAAGTAGGGATCAATATTTTTCAGTTTTTGCAAAAGTTCATTTTTAACATCGCTTTCAATCCTGTTAAAGCCCTCATCAATTAAGTCTTGAGGTGAAGATATTACAACATTGTTTTTATCATCTTCTGAACTTGATTGTTTCTCTTGTTTATAAAAATCAAACATGGTGCTTTCATTTTCTAAATCCTTTAACGATAGATTCGAATTATGGTTTTTACCCTTTTCAGTAATTTGGACTTGTCCACGTTGAGGGAAAAAGATGTAACCACCTTTTTTTAGGTATGATTTACCCCAAGCAATTCTGTTGTCTATAAGTAAGTCACCAGATTTTGTTTCTTGTTTAAGTTGATCATCCGTTAATCCAAAGTAAAACTGTGTCTTGACTTCTTCAATTAGCTTTCGTGTCTTATAAACTTTGCCTGTTTTAAGAACTTCCAGAATTGGAATAAAGGTTTCGTCAAATTTTGGTATTTCCATAAATGATTAGTTGTCAGTTGTTAAAATTGCACATAATTCGTGCATAGGCCAAACAAATATTGTGTGTGTTAGTGCGACTATGGTCAGACATTATATTTTTAAATAGCTTATTAATTTTGTTAAATATTAAGTGGTGTTCTTTCAATATTATATATATATTTATTCACAGTCCGATTGATGCAAAACCTGCGTTAGAGGTTTGTTTACTTGACCTTCTAAATATTTTTTAACTATCGAGGAAACACTATTTATTGTAATACCTTTCGTTATGCAATATTTGCTATTTAGCCAGTCAGTTAATTGCTTTGTTCCCTTACTTGCGTTACAGGAACCGCAGCAAAGAGCAATTTTTTCAGGACCATTAATTCTAATGTCGTTAATTATGTGTTCCCAGGTTGGTCTTGTCATATAAGTTGCTACTGTATTAGTAAACGAAATCCCACAGTATACACAATTAAGATCGCTTCTCTTTACCAATTCTTCTACCTCTTTCGGTATGCCCCAACGATTAGCCAATTTTATTTATCTTTCTCTGTTAGTATAATAATCAAAATCAAAATAGTGACGTTTGTTATTTACCCATATTTCACCACACAATCCTTTTTCACATTTGTCCACTGGAATTGCTCTACTGCCATTTAGATCTTTTAAATAACCAAAATAAACGGAAAATGAATTACGGTCAAATTGTATTGCCATCCAGCAAGCTTTTGCTTTATACTTTTTCTCTGAAGATAAGGCTTTTTCATAAACATCTTTTCCAAGATTGTATCTCGTATTTAGCTTTCCGTTTTTCTGAAATTTATTTCTAGCTTTAACACTAACAACATAGTTTTGAGCATCTTTTTCGCATGTTATATCAGCAAAAGTTTCATTCATAACATGGTCATTTATATTCCTAATTCTATCAAACTTCTTATCAACAAATGCTTTTAAAGCAAATAATTCTCCCAATTCACCAAGTGATTTTTTTCTCGCGGCTTCTTTTATATTTACTATGTTCAATGTCATTTAGCCGTTACATTTTAAAACCGTTACTAATTTTGAAATTCTTCAAGATGTGTTTCTATTCCCTAAGTGGTATTTGTTTTAATCTTCCTTCCCTGCTGACGCAGGAAAGGAGAAAGATAATTTTCTTCTAAATGATTTTTACGCTGAATTTTCCGGATTTGGCGCTGTCTTTGTTTGTTACGTTCAGGTAGCTGTAGCCGAGGTCGCCAAGCTCGCTGACCAGAACTTCTTTTTCGGTGTATTTTTCACTTCTATACATCATACTTCTGAATCTTCTCTATTATATAATTTATTTCCTCTGCCGTGAGGCCGGGGAAAACGGGTAAAGATATGCTGCACTGATCGGCGACGTACGAGTTCAGGAAATCCGTTGGTTTTATGCTGTACTTCTTCGCGTAATACTCAAGGTTGTGAACTGCGTGTGTGCCCGGACGGGTGGATATTCCGTTCGCAAGCAGGTAGTCCATAAATTTGTTTCTGCGTGAATTTATTTCGCCTACGTTTACCGCAGTAATTTCTTCGGGGGCAAACATACAAACGTACGACTGATACCCGTGTTTGAAATCTTTGCCGACTACGGGAAGCTTCAGCCATTCTATATTTTTCAAGCCGTCCGATAAAATCTTTACAACTTCGTTGCGGCGTTCGCAAATTGCATGAGCGCGTTTCATCTGCGAAACCCCGAGCGATGCCTGAATGTCAGTCATTCTGTAGTTATAACCAAGATGCGGAAATTCGGGAAGCAGGTACGGCTTGTGTCCTTCGTGACGCATAAGGTCGGAAACCGATGCTCCGTGGTCGCGAAGAGAACGCAAAGTTTCTGCGTCTTCGGAATTGTTTGTAGTAATCATTCCGCCCTCGCCCGTTGTGATTGCTTTTCGCGGATGGAAAGAAAAACAGCCGAAGTCGCCGAAGTTTCCTGCGTGAACTTCTTTATAGTATGCGCCGAAACCGCAGGCAGCATCTTCTATAACTTTTATGTTATGCTTTCGTGCGATTGCCATCACGGCATCCATTTCAACTGCCAGTCCGAAAAGGTGAACGGGAACGATTGCTTTTGTTTTTTCCGTGATGCGGCTTTCTATTTTTGTAACGTCTATGTTGAAAGTGTTTAAATCTACGTCGCAGAATACAGGCACGGCGCCCGTGTACTCGACTGCGTTTGCAGTTGCAACCCAAGTGAATGCAGGAACGATAACTTCCTCCCCCGCTTTTATGCCCGCAGTGATTAACGCAAGATGCAAAGCTGTTGTACAGCTTGTTACTGCAACGGAATTTTTTGAGCCTGTGAATTCGTTCCAGAGGTCTTCAAATTCCTTCACGCGCGGACCCTGCACAACCCAGCCCGACTCAAGAACTTTTCTTACGCCGTCGTAGTCTTCTTCGGTGAATAATGTTTTTGCTATTGGTATTTTCATTTTTCGTCAACTCCCGTACTGATTCGCCAGTCTATTAATTTTTGCAAACCTTCTTCGAGTGAATATTTATACCTGAATCCGATTTCGTTCTCTGCTTTCTCTTTCGAGCCGATTCTGTTTTTCACAAACTGTCTTGCATCGTCTTCGGAATATGGTTTATATGTAACGCTAAGTTTGGAACTTTTCATCTTTAAAATTAAATCGCACAACTCTTTGATGGTTGTCTGCACTTCAGAGCCAACGTTGTAAAATCCAAACGCAACATCCGTCTTTATCGCCTGAACGTTTGCACGCGCAACATCTTCTACGTAAATAAAATCGTATGCCTGACTTCCGTCACCGTTAATCACAGGTGTTTCGTTCTTTGAAATCTTGTTCAGCATAATTGGAATCACTCCCGTGTATGCGGCGTTCTGGTCCTGATTCGGTCCGTAGACATTCATATACCGCAGACCGATGACTTCAAGTCCGTAACGGTCGTTAATGGCGGTGCACATCGCCTCGCCGGAAATCTTTGTTGCACCATAAAAATTTTTATTGTTGAAAGGATGGCTTTCCTTCATAGGAATTTCAACAGCATCTCCGTAAACTGAAGCCGAGGAAGAATAGATTAGTTTCTTCACTTTATTCTTCACGCAGGCATCGAGTACATTGTAAGTGCCTTTTATGTTCACGTCGAATGCCGTTCCCGGAAAATCTTTGCAATGCAGAAGCCACATCGCCGCAAGATGAATGACGTAGTCAATACCTTCCATTGCCTGATTTAGAATATCAACGTCACGTACGTCGCCGCCGGTGGGATTTACATAACACCTTTTATCTTTCAGATGCTCTTCTATGTTCGACATCTTACCGCGCGTGAAGTTATCGTATATGATCACTTCCTTCACATCTTCTTTAAGCAATTCACCAACTACGTAACTTCCGATAAAACCGGAACCGCCGATAACCAATACTCTTTTATCTTTTAATTCCATTATTTCCTATTTTTCATTTCAGAGTTTATATAACCTAATAGTTTTTTTGAGTTCAATAATTCAAGCACCATTCGCACATCTTCTATCTTAAACATCTTAGCAAGAAATCCTATTCCAAAGTACACAAGTAAATAACCCACTGCCGTCAGTATGTGGGAAAGCAGGGTATCCATATAAAGATATACAACCAGAAATAAAACGCTGACGACAATTCCATAAATCATTATCAATTTGCTTTGAAACAAATGCACGTCAGGCATTTTCCGTTTTGAATAGATTGCAAACAGAATCCCAAGGAATAAGTTTACAGCAATCAGCGAGCCAGCAATGCCTACACCCTTAAGGTTAAAAACATTCGGCGAGACAAGTACAAAAGCAAAACCTGCATAAATAATCAGCGAGAATAAATATATGTAAGCGGACTGTTTGAACAATCCCTTGCCGGAAATCAAATTCATATATGGTAATGTCACAACTGAAACGTACATCGATATATTTATGAAACCAAGTACAGGAATAGTCTCCAGATATTTATGTCCAAGTGCTAACTTCACAACTAAATCCGAACAGATAGAAATTGCAGCAACCAACGGAAGAATAAATATTAAATTAAACCTTTCATACTTATTTATTCTGCTGTTGATAGTTCCAAACTCTCCTTTTGCAATCAATGCCGAGAACATCGGGAAGAAAAGCAAACCAACCGAAGCCTCTATAAGTCTGATGAACTGACCTATCGAAAAACCTGCAGAATAATAACCGACCTCTTCTGAATTTGTCAGGTATTGAAGTATAACTCTGTCAGTTGAATATATAATTGTTTGTACGATTGTAATCACCAGAAGCGGAAGCGAGATTTTAAAATACTTCATCGCTAATTCTTTATCAAACTTCCCTACTTTATAATCTTTGAATAAATATAAGTACAAAGGAATCACAAGTACTACTGCCGCTAAATTTGAAAACGCAAGACCGATTGCAGTTGCACCCAAGACGGCAAAAATAATCCGAAGAATCTGATACAGTGTAATCTGTATAAAGTTTGGAATATCCTGTTTTGCCTGTTCTGTCTTTGCTGCAAATGTAGAACTTGCTATAGAAAAGAACTGACCGATTGTTGTAATCAATAAATAAATCAGTATAACGTATTCGTGCTCCTTGCTTTCAAACGGTATCTGTAAAACATATTTCTGCACAACATAATATCCAAGAACGGTTAGAGAGAACACCATTATCATTCCAGATTTCAGAACTGCAAACGTACCTATGCATTTGCTTTCGTCCTGCCCTTCGGAAATCAGCTTTATATGTGCAGAACCTAAACCTAAATCAGCAATGAAGAGAAACATCGAAACGAATGCTAAGCCAAATGCAAGAGTTCCAAGAACTGTAGGACCTACAATTCTTGCAACGATAAACATTGCAATCATTTGCACAGCCTGAACAGCAATCTTACTCGAATAACTTAAAGCTAATTTCTGGGCTAACATTATTTAGTTATCATCCTTTTCAATACTGCCGGTACACCCGCTATAAACGAATCACTATTAAAAGATTTTGTAACTACACTTCCCGCTGCGACAAAACAATTTTCTCCGAGTTCAACTCCCATTAGTAAACAGCAATTTGCACCAACGTATGTATTCTTTCCTATAATTAATTTTTCAGTTTTAGGTTTAAATATTTTTTCCAGTTGCGACTTCTTCATATTTATGTGAGTGATAAAACTTGTGTTCATAGATACTACAACGTTAGATTCAATCCTGACTTCATCTGCTAAATCAAAGAAGCAGTTCTTTCCGATATGAACATTAGCACCAACTTTCAACCCTATATAATCAAAACAGTTATGGAATGTTAATCCACATTCAATATCACAACCATCCCCTATCGTTGCTCCATATTTTTTCAGAACTTTTACTAAGGTAATCTTATCAAAGCGTGAAACCATTTGATTTGCTGTTTCAAAACCAAAGAGATATTTTCTTACACCAAATTCAGTAACCTTAAGGACTGAATATATTTTAAAAAACGATTTTCTTATCCCTATACCCATTAGAAAATATGTTTCATAGTTAATTTCTTATTCTTTATTCCCCACATAATTCCGGAAAAGAAACCAAGCCAGATGTTTAATGCAATCCTGAAATAGAAATGCTTCAGGTTCACAAGTGAAGCCCGCAAAGTATCTTTTTTAAAGTGCAGCCATAAGTATTTTTTAAATGCTTTAGCGTCTACATACTTCATTAGTACTATCATTGGGTTTCTTGCATCGAAATAAAGTTTTGCAGGCGAGTGTTTCCCAATTGTCATACTTTCCTTATGCCATAATTTTGCGTGTGGTGTGAACATTATTTTATAACCTTTCTCCTTTGCCCTCATCTGCCAGTCAAACTGTTCTGCCTGGAGAACAAACTCAGGGTCGTAGCCGCCTATTTCCTTATACAAATTTTTATTCACCATCGTAAATACATCATCTGCAAAATATCTTTCAGTAACTTTATCGTATTGTCCTTTATCAATTTCTGCATTTCCAATATGACCGCCGTTTAACCTTACCGGGTCATAGCTCATACCAACTGTCTGTAATGTGTCTTTCTTTTCATTGAAATAAACTTTACCAGTCGTAAAGCCAATCTTATCATCCGTTACAGCTACTTTCACCAGCTCTGAAATAATATCTTTATCTGCAACAACATCATTGTTTGTTATCAAAGCATAGTCCGCATTCATTTCATTAAAAGCTATGTTAAGTCCGAAATTGAATCCACCCGAATATCCCTGATTTTTCTCAATTCTTCTTACAAGGATATTCTTAAAATTTTCATTAACATAATCTACAGTTCCATCATCTGAGCCGTTATCAATTACCATAATCTGATAATTAGCATAATCATTTTTCAAATAAGAATTTAGTGCATCCTCTAAAAGATATTTTCCGTTATAACTCAGGACTAATACTATAACCTTGGGAAAGTTCAAACTCTAATAGTTATTCTTTTCATATTCATACAAACTCTCAACGACAAATTCAATTTCGTTGTCACTTAACATTACGTGCAATGGCAGTGTAACAAAGTCATTCCATATTTTCTCTGCTACAGGACAATCTGATTTCCATTTCTTGAAATAATTAACCTGTGTTAGTGGAACGTAATGAACTCCTGTTGCAATTTTCTTGCTCTTTAGTGATTTAATTAATTCATCCCTCTTGCCGCATCTAACACCAAACAACCAGTACGAATATTTTTCCGGTTCAAACGGGAGTATCGGTCTTATATACTTTAAGTCTTTCATTGAATCAAGATATTTTCTTATGATTTCACTCCTCCTGTTATTCATCCAGTTAAGCTTCTTCAACTGAATCAATCCAATAGATGCCGACAAATCATTCATATTGTACTTAAACCCTAATTCATTAATGTCATAATACCAGTGCTTAACATCAAGTTCTTCCACTGATGTATATCCCGAACTTCTTTTGTATGTGTCCTTATCTATACCCAGCCATCTTGGAGATTTTATTCTTTCAGCAATTTCAGTATCATTCGTACAAATCATTCCGCCGTCACCTGTTGTCATCGCTTTCTTTTCTTCAAAACTAAAGCAGCCTACGTCCCCCCAAAGGCCTAATTTCTTTCCTTTATAACTTGCTCCAATCGTGTGAGCACAATCTTCTACAATTTTAAGATTATGATCTTTTGCAAAATCAGTAATCTTTTCCATAACTGCGGGCTGCCCACCGTAATGGACTGGCATTACAGCAACACAATCCTTATTGTATTTCTTTTGCAAATCTTCCACAGACATTGTGACTGTATCTTCACAAACATCCACAAACACAGGTTCAAGACCGTTGTATATAGGTGCAAAAGCAGTTGATGCAAAAGTTATATCAGGGACAAGAACTTTTTTACCTTTTTCGAAGCGAAAAGCGTTAAGTGCTAAATGTAATCCAGCTGTAGCAGAATTAACACCAATACTGTTTTTACATTTTAAGTATTCTGAGAAGGCATTTTCAAATTTAAATACTTTTTCACCTAATCCTACCCAGGATTTCTCAAACGAATCTCTTATCTCATTCAGTTCATCTTCACCGAGATAAGGTGCAAATAATCTTACAGACATATTTCGTCTACCTCATTAGTTGATTTTGAAACAAACTCAGCAAAAGTTAAATTTTTCTTATCTTTTTCCGAAAGTATTGGTTCTTCTACAGGCCAGGAAATGTGCAGATCTTTATCGTTCCAAATTAATCCTGATTCATGATCTTTATTGTAATAGTTATCAACTTTATAAACAACTTCACTTACTTCGCTCAGTGTACAAAATCCATGAGCAAAACCTCTCGGAAGAAATAGCATTTTTCTGTTCTGCTCCGACAATTCAACTGAATCCCATTTACCGAATGTAGGAGATTTTTTTCGCAGATCAACATATACATCGTAAATTGAACCTTTGATGCATCTTATTAATTTTGATTCTTCATATGGACTACGTTGAAAGTGTAATCCCCTTACAACTCCCCTTTTGTCTGTCCTTGAATGGTTCTCCTGAACCCAGGTTCTGTCTATCCCAAAATAATCAAATATCTTGTTATCATAAGCCCTCATAAAGAATCCTCTTTCATCATTCTGTGGAGACAATGATATTTCAAAAACTCCTTTAATTTTTTTCTCTATTATATTCATATATTTAATAATTTTATGTATTCTTTCAAATGCTTGATGCTTATTTCTTTCGGTTTGTTGCTTGAATAATAATCTTTATACCATTCAGATGTTGATTTTATGCTTTTCTCAATATCAAATAATGGATTCCACTTCAATACTTTATTAGCTTTTGTACTGTCAAGTTGCAGGTAATCAGATTCATAATATTTAGGATTCTCAATTTCAATTAATTCGTCAATGTTCTTATCAAATGTGGATATTAAAATCTTTGCGATTTCCAGGACATTAAATGTTTTTAGGTCTGCAGGGCCAAAATTAAACGTTGACACTTTTTCAATATCTCTGTTAATCAATCTTTCGCCAACAATTAAATACCCTCTTAATGCATCCAGTACATATTGCCATGGTCTTATTGAATTAGGGTATCTTATTACCAATTTGGTTTTGCTGATTATGGCTCTGACAATATCCGGAATTAATCTGTATCGCGACCAGTCACCGCCACCAATTATATTTCCTGCTCTGACGCTACTTACATAAATGTCTTTTTCATTTATTATTGTATTTGCATATGAACTTGTAATTATTTCCGCACATGACTTACTAGCACTGTAAGGGTCAATGCCACCTAAAGCATCATCCTCAGTAAATTTCTTCTTCTCTCCAGAATTCCTGTAACATTTATCACTCGTAACAACCACTAAAGACGTAACCGAATTGCTGTTTTTTAACGCTTCGAATAAATTAATCAGACCTGTTATATTTATTTCGAAGGTCTCTTCGGGATTTTCATATGAAACATTCACCAAAGGCTGAGCAGCCAAGTGGAATATTATTTCAGGCTTCTGGATTTTAATATTTTCCACCACATAATTCTTATCTCTTATGTCACCAATGCTGACTCTCTCATCTCCGGACATCCCGAGAATTTCATACATACTTGGAGATGAATTAGGTAACAGACCAAAACCAGATACTTCTGCACCTATATCTTTCAGCCATAGATACATCCAGCTGCCTTTGAAGCCGGTTATACCTGTAATCATTACTTTCTTATTTTTATAACACTCAAACATATATTATACCCAAAGCTTCCATTTAGGATTATTCTTCCATTCGTTATTTAAATTTATAAAGTCTCGGTATGTATCCATACACTGCCAGTATCCTTTATGGTCATAGAAAGACAATTGCCCTTCGGATGTAAGTTTAGACATCGGAAGTTTTTCCAAATCACATGATAAATCATTATCAATGTAGTCAAATATACCTTTGTTAAAAACAAAGAAACCGCCGTTAATCGGATTCTTACTGTTTAAATCAATCAGCTTTTCTTTAAAATTAGTAATCTTATTTCCTGATACTTCCAAATCCCCAAATCTGGACGAAGGATAAACTCCCGAAACTGTACCAACAGTATTCTGCTTCTTATGGAAATCAAGTAACTGATGAATATTAACATCACTAACAGCATCACCATATGTAAGCATAAATGTATCATCGCTAATATACTTTTCACATATCTTCAATCTGTATCCTGTCATTGCTTCATCTCCTGTATCAACAAGTGTTACTTTCCAGTCTTCCTGAATACCGTCATGAAATACTTTGCTGCTGTCATTTCCAATATCTATAGTAAAATCGCTGTTATAATATTTATAATTCAGGAAATAGTCCCTTATAAAACTACCTTTATACCCTAAAGCAAGGACAAATTCATTAAAGCCATAATGAGAATATATTTTCATTATATGCCATAAAATCGGCTTACCTCCGATTTCAACCATGGGCTTAGGCTTAAACTCTGTTTCTTCTCTCAGCCTGGTGCCCATTCCACCGCATAGGATTACAACTTTCATATAATAATTAAATTAATTTATATATTGTTGATTCAAAAATGGCGATCCGTTGAATATTAATTTACGGAACGAAGATAGTATTTCAATTCTTGATTCTATCATATTGAGAAATATTTTTTAAAGATTTCCTGTTTTTATAAAAATTTTCAATTCTACCATACTTCAGGAATTGGGATATTAGAACCATTAGTATGAAAAATTCCTGTGGGGTAGCTTTAACATTAAAAACAATAGTTGGATTGATAAAAAGGTTTAAAAGAAAATACCCACTCATTCCAATTAAAAACGTCTTTATCATTGCTGAAGAAGTGTTAAATTCGCCAAACCTTTTAACGTACGATATTGATGTTGAATAAATGGTAAATACGAACAAAGTTAATGCTGAATAACCAATAATCCCCATTTGCAGAACCCCAATTAGAACACCTCCTAAATGTCCATCGTTGTATAAAAAGAATTTGTCTGAAAAACCATACCCTAAGAACATACTCCCTTTGATATTCTCCAGAATTATCGGCAGTCTGACACTAAGCCTATAATCAAGAGTATCCTCAGCTTCTATCGAACCGCCTGAAAAGTTAATAGCACCAGTTAGTCTGTCAAAGGAAGCATTAATAATTCTTCCGACATTAAACACATTCAGAACATCTATAAGGAAAAATATGATAACACCCACAAAAAAGAGTTGCAATACCAGTCCGGGTTTGACCTTATTAACAAAAATCAAATACAATATGAACATAAAAGCTAGCATAATCATAGATTGACGGGTTGCAGAAAATATAACAGAAAGGAATGAGACTATTATTATCAGAGACAGATACCCTTTTGAAGCATATTTATCGGAATCATTCATCAACGCAAGTGCAAATATGAATGATAATACAACTATAGCATGACCGTTAGCTATTGCTCTGATGTTTTCGCCCATAAGTTTATCCAGCACAACAAGTGATGTTGCACCTGAATAAAACTCATTTACTAAATTCTTTCCGGTAGAGAGTAAATATGCCTGAGTAAATAACTCGTTAAATACAAATGGAAAAAACATATACATAAACATATATGTATCCTTCCTTGTGAACACTAACGCTGGAAACGAATAGAAAAATGTATAGAAGAATAGTCCTCTTAATGGCAAACTAACAAATGTCTTTAATGATACACCATAGAAAACTGTAATAACGAGAGTATATATCAAGAATATTGAAGCATATTTTATATTCAATACATCTTTAATTCGCAACTTTCTTCCCTTTATTATTGCCTTTACAAGGGATACAATCAGGAATATGTCAAATACTGAGAATGATACTTTTGGAATTATAGTAAAAATTGGTAATCTTCTGACTGCATCTCCGGAAGATTCAATGAAAAAGCTGCCTGGGAAAGAAGCAATGATAATAAAAAAAGCAAACCAGAAGTAATCAACTTTTGAGTACCAGAAAATGAATAATATTATAGCAAAATATAATTTATCAAGCCCGATCGGAAACTTATAAACAAATAGTACTGAAAGCCAAAACAACAGATAAATAGTTATTGACATTATGAAAATATCATAACCATTACTGTAGTTACTGAACTTTTGTTTTAGATAATTATTAACTTTCAAACTTTAAATAAGATGTTTCCTGAAACTGTTATAAGAAATTATCAATAAGTTAAACTTTATTTCTTTCTGAAAAATTTAACGATTCTTTTAGCATTATTTGAAACTAAATCTCTGGAATAGTACTTATACCAAGAATATGGATTATCATTCCATCTTTCAGGATGAGTTAGAATTGCCATTCTCTGAGGGTTTTCATTTTCAAGAAATGTGATTAAGCTATCAGTATCAGACAAATCTGTTTTTAAACTTACTGATACATTATCCCTTACATTCATTCCATTACTGTTCCAGGTTCTGCCCGTGTCCGAGAAGTAATACATATCCTGATAATTAATAGTAATATATGCTTCGCCTGTTAGCCCGTAATCCAAAAAACTGTTTTTCTTCCATAAATTCCTGTTATCAAAATTCGACATTGGCCTTCCGTGCATGGATATAGTTTTTACCTGAGCTATCTCCCTTAACTTATTCAGGTTATACTGAAACAACTTTATAGCTTTATTATAATCACCTTTTGCCTCTGACAAATCTTCATAGTGGTAACCAATCTCATGCCCCATAGAACTAATTTCTTTTACTATTTCAATATTAAAGGAACATTTATTTGCACGGAAATAATAAGTTGATCTTATTCCAAGTTCTTTTTCAATAACAGCTGTTTGAAGAGAATTTTTTGGATATCTGTCAACATCATGTCTCAGAAGTACACCTTTTTCCGGCAACTCATCGATCCATCCGCAGACAGTATAACAATTATAACCTATGCGGCAAATAGCTTCCATAAGTTCTCTGTACTTATTGTATGTAAAATCGTTATACATCATTAAAAACCGTTACCAAAACATTTGTTTTGGAATTATTTTTTAGTAGTCTTTTTTGCTTCTGGCTTTGAATAATAGTAATAATAATTGTAATAGTATCCGTAAGAGCTCTTGAATGCAAAATCATTAAGAACACAACCTAACAGGTTACGTGAATTAATCTTATACAATCTGGAATAAGTTTTTACAAAAGTCTCCAGAGGCGTTAAGTTAGCTCTTGATACTAAAATTGTTCCATCTGTAATATTAAATAAAATTTCAGAATCAGTAACCGAAACAAATGGAGGAGAGTCAATAATGACTATATCGAACAATTCCCGAATCTCATTTATAAACTCAATCATCTGCTGAGAGCCGAGTAATTCAGACGGATTTGGAGGAATTGTTCCACTCGTAATATAACTCATATTTGCTAATTTAGTAGGTCGAATTATTTCTTCCATCGTAACATTTTTAAACAATTTATCACTTAAGCCAGGATACCTGTCACTTTGCATTACGTTATGAACCCTTGGTTTACGCAAGTCACAGTCGAGCAAAAGTGTTCTGTTTCCAGCCTGTGCAAAACTTCCCGCAAGGTTAGTCGAGACAATTGTTTTGCCTTCAGACGGAATCGTACTCGTTACCAGTATTACTTTCAATGGTTTATCAGCAATCTTGGAATACTGTATCCGCGTTCTTAAAGCTTTAAACGCTTCAGATACAGAGGACGAAGGTTTTAATTCTACTATGAAATCTGTTTCGGGTGAATGTTCTTCAACTAACTCTTTAAAACTTGGTATCCAGGAAAGTACACTTGCACCCTGATTCTCAAGTTGCTCAGGTGTTTTAATTGATTTATCAAGATAATTTCTTGTGAATGCAAATATGATACCAAGGGCAATTCCTATTATCACACCTGTCAGCATGATTAAACTTTTATTAGGTGAAATCGGCCCTACGCTGTCCACTCCAGGATCCAGTAATGACGCATATCCCAATCTGGACCTTTCATTAATCGTTGCTTCCTGATATTTTTCTTCCAGAGCTAAATATAATTTCTCATTTGATTTCCTTACTCTTTCAAGCTTTGCATACTCAATACTTTGTGACGGAAGTTTATTAAACTCAATTTCATATTTACCTAAAACTTCGCCAACACTTCGTATTTTCGTCTTTAATGCATTGGATTTAAGATTATTAGTCAGGATATTTTCCGATATTGCCCTGACTTCCTGAGGTGTTTCCGAAACCAAACCTGTTCTGAGTATTTCAGTCTTTTCAACTAAAGTTTTATTAAGTTTGTCTAACTTAATTTTTGTGTCATTTATAATTTTATCTCTGACTTTTGGGTCTGTAGATGTAGTTATTTCGATGTCTCTTTTAACTTCCAGTTCCGCTATCTGTCTTTGAAGTTCGGTTATATAAGGTTGTGCAATCTGACCGGAAACATAATCATAGAGTTTAGTATCAACCCTTTCTGATTCCCTTTTCAAGTTAAGAAGTTCATTCTCGACAGCTTTCAATTCAATGTTCGACTCATTTTTCATAGCATCATACTTCGAGATTGCATCAATGAGCAATTTTGATTGATCATCTAATGTAACGAACCCTGATTTTTTCTGAAAATCCTCCAAGGAAGTTTCTGAATTATTTAAATCAGTATATTTCTTTTCTTTTTCAATCTCAAGAAACTTCTTAACATTTATTAAATCTTCTTTATTAATTTCTTTTGAATATTCTACGAACACATTAGCGTATATATTAACAATCATTTGTATTTCATGGAAGGAAAGCCCCTCAACTGTTATCGTTAGAGCATCAACACCTTTTTTGATATCTATTTTTACTATATCAAGAAGCCTCCGTCGTAAAGATTCCTGGGTTGTAAGTTTCTTTTCTGTCTCAGATACTTTGTCAACTACATAATAAAAACTACTATAACTAGGCGAAGCTGTCAGTGAATCAAGTATTGTTCTAGCTACTTTATCACGAATGAAATATCCCTTTAATATTTCAATTTGATTCGACAGGTATCTGTCCGAGGCTTCTGTTACCGATAAGTTGAACGACAAACTCTGCGATTCAAGTATTCCGTTTCTTGGCTTTTCAACTCTTACAATAGTCGTTGCTCTGTAATTGATAGGAAAATTTCTGAGGTATATCACAGTAACAATCATAGATATTGCAAAAATCAGAATTATCGGTAATATACTCGCACGTATAATTCCGACATAATCGATAATCTTTGGTCTGTCACTTTCAAACTCTTTTTCAAAAAGTTCACTGTCGAATTGGTCAGTGTTTTTCATTGTTCTTACTATTTAATTAAACTATGTTTTTTCAATATATTAATGTACAATAAATTGGATTAGATATAGCTCCGCTGTATGTGTTACATTTCCAAAATAATCCAATTATCCTTATACTAAAATTGTTTATATTATTGCATCAAAGTTAATTAATTACACTGCTATATTCAAGATTTTAATTTATCTGAAAAGACTACTAACCTATTTAAAAATAAACTTAAATAGTCAAACCATTAAAGTTATTTTTCAAGAATTCTGTTTATACCTTAATCTTTAAACCTGATTGATTATCCTCTGGGGTGAAATGTCTTGTGTACTTCGATTAAATATTCTCGGTCGATGTGTGTGTAAATTTGTGTTGTCGATATATCACTATGTCCGAGCATTTCCTGGATTATTCTTATATCCGCTCCGCCTTCAAGCAGATGTGTCGCGAATGAATGTCTCAGTATATGCGGGTGCATTGCTTTTTTTATTCCAGCTTTCTTTGAATACTTCTGGATTATGTTCCATATTGCCATTCTGGTTAGATACTTTCCTCTGAAATTAAGGAATACAAAATCCTCAGATACAGACTTTGCAAAATATGGTCTGCTGTTTTCCAGATATTGATTAATGAATCTTATTGCCGAACTACCTATCGGTACTATTCTTTCTTTCGAACCTTTACCAAAGACTCTAAGGATTCCCTCTTTAAAGAATATATCATTTATCCTTAAGTTCACAGTTTCACTAACTCTTAATCCCGATGCATACATAGTTTCCATGATTGCCCTGTCCCTTAATTCAAATTTATCGTCAAGTTTAGTTTGCATAAACATTTTATCAATCTCCTGGATCGTTAAGACATCCGGTAATTTTCTTGTGGTCTTGGGAGAATCGATAATATCTGTTGGATTTGTTTCTATATTTTTCTCTGCCAGCAGATACTTGAAAAATGTTTTTAGTGATGAGATATGCCTGTTTATGGATTTTACCGAATAGTAGTCGCCAGTCTTACTTTTCTTATTCCTTAAGTAATAAACGTATGATTCAATCGTCTTGTCCGTTACTTCATTTACGTTTACTATAGACTTTTCATCTTTTAAATAGTTAATGAACCTGTCCAAATCGAACAGGTAATTGGAAAGTGTATTTTCGGATAGTGATTTCTCAAGCCTTAAATAATTTACAAACTGTTTCCTGAAAAAACTTACATCACTCATCTAGCTTCTTCTCTTCAGGATATTTTATCCTTTGATGGTAAATTCCTATTAATATCTTAAGAAAACTCTTTTTGATCTTTGTTAAATCCCTCAGAGTCAATTCGCATTCATCCAGCTCACCCTCAATAAACCTTTTCTTGATTATTTCATCAATCTTATCCTCAAGCTTTTTCGGTGTCGGGTCTTCAACAACTTTCGTTGCAGCTTCAACTGTATCTGCTAACATAGCAATTGCCGTCTCCCTGGATGAAGGTTTTGGGCCTGGATACCTGTATATATAATCCAACACATCTTCTTTATTTTCATCCGTCGAGTTCTTTGCCTTATTGTAAAAATATGAAACAAGAGTTGTTCCGTGATGCATCGGTATAAAATTAATCACCTCCTGAGGTAATTTGAATTTCTTCCCTAACTCAATTCCCTCTTTCACGTGTCCGATTATTATCCTTGCACTTAAATTGGGGTTTAGTGCTTCGTGTTTGTTTATTTTCTCAAGCTGATTTTCGACAAAGAAATCCGGTTTAGCAATTTTCCCAATGTCGTGATAATAACATCCGACCCTCGCAAGTATTCTGTTTGCGCCTATAGATGCCGCAGCTTCTTCAGCAAGATTTCCCATCACGACACTGTGGTGGAATGTTCCTGGTGCTTTTGTCGAGAGTTGTCTTAGCAGAGGTTGGTTAAAATCTGCTAACTCAATCAATGTTAAATCAGTCGTTATCCTGAATACCTTTTCATAGAATATCAGCAACCCATATGCTATTACGGGTGACATTACAGAATTGATTCCCACGTAAGCCAGGTTTACAGCTATTTTCGAAAACCCCTCTGACCTGTCCAGCCCTATCGCTAATATTGCTATTATGTAACCGCCTAATATGAAAAAGAATGAGCGGAATATCTGCGACCTGTTCTTTATGTCCCTGACACTGAATATAGCAAGTACGGAACCGCAGAATGAAATAAAGGTTATTGTATAATCCCCTCCCCTGATTGCAGAGATTAGGAACGTAATAATCACTATAACAAAGAATGAAAGTCTGGAATCAAAAATAATCGTAAGTAGTATTGATGCAACAGAAATAAATATTAATAGCTCTATAGGTGAGTTCACTTTCAACCGCATACTCATAAATGCAAAGAAACTCACAAGTATCATCAGCGAGCTAATCAGCGATAACTTCAGATTGTCATTAAATATATCTTTCCGTAAATAGAATAAATAAAATCCGAGTATTATTATCAGAACTATTACCGCAAGTACCTTTCCGATTATCTGCGAGAAATAATCCTGAACTCCAATCCTTTCAAACCTTACTTTCTTGTACGAATCCAGTTTCTGTTTAGTCATTTCAGTAATCGGGTCATGCTTACTTATAATTCTCTCGTTTTCTTTCACAATCCCTATAGTCTTCGGTATCTGTTCAACCCTGTTCTGTATTTCTAAATCTGTTAACTCCTTGTCGTATATTAAATTTTCCTTAAGGAATACTCTTGCTATCTCACTCGCAATTATCTTAAGATTATTATCTTTAATAACTGTTCCTATTTTTACATCAAACTTCAGCAGTACTTCGCTGACAGTATTAACCTTTTCGAGCGATTCAATCCTCTGTAATTTATCATCAACGCGCTTAACCGCCATTTTATTTGAAAGTATGTCGGCCTTTTTATAATTTATTATCTGAGTTTTGATTAATTCTTCAATGGATTTCCTTATAATATCTGTGTAAGCACCGTATCTTACCGGTTCATCTTTGAATTCTCCTTTGTAATACTTAAGAAGATAGGCCCATTGTTCATCGCTGATACTCAGTCCAAGTCTTATTTTTAAATCATTTACCTTTGAAGGATTCTTTTCCTGCTTTGTATTCTCCCTAAGGTAATCATTCAACAAAGACAAATATGTTTTCAATGAATCCTTTAGTTCTCCGTTATGAAAATCGGTTTCAAGAAAAACAGGAATCACGTTGTTAATTACTTCCTTCTTTTCCTTTTCTAGTACGTCGTCATTTTTATATATAGGGAATGTAAAAGTAGCGATAAGGTCTTCATTAGACCAAATCGTTCCAACCTCGAAGTTTGTGTCTATACTTTTGTATGATGGCAGGAATAGACTAATTATTAAAACGGTTACGACTGCTAGCGTAACTTTGACGTTAATATTAGTAATAGGTTCTGAAATATTTAGTTTATCCCAAATATTAACAGGTTTGCCGGACTTTTGCATAATGTGATATGTATATTAAATACTTATCTTAAACTTCCTTCTTCGTTCTGTACCTGATTTTCTTATCAACAACCATCTCGCTCACAAGTTTTGAGAGCATATCGTTTATCTCTTCTGTAGCACCCTCTTCGAATTTTTCAAAGTCAGACTCACTCGAGAAAATAAATATCTCTGTGAATTCATTCTTTTTCTTCTCGTCCTCAAAGGTCATATATCTGTCAATACCGTCTTTTTTGTAATACTCTTTAATCTTAGCAAGAAGGTTTAAATAGTCTTCCCTCTTACTGTCTTTAATAGTGTATTTAATCTCGAATAGAATATTCATATTTAAATAGTTAATTTTTTTAAAAATAAATAAGTATTAACTCAAAATAAAGTTAATTTAATACATTTTTTGAATTATTAAATATCTGTAATTGTTGTATTTTTTAACAAATTCAAATACTTTTAATGTCTGATTTAAAACCAAACAAATTAATAAACGAAAAAAGTCCGTATTTATTGCAGCACGCTTACAATCCTGTAAACTGGAATGCATGGAATAACGAAACTCTGCAACTCGCAAAAGAACTCGATAAACCGATTTTCCTTTCCATCGGATATTCCACCTGCTACTGGTGCCACGTTATGGAGCGTGAGTGCTTTGAGAATCAGGAAATCGCTGAATTACTAAACGATACATTTGTAAACATCAAAGTAGACCGCGAAGAAAGACCTGATATCGATCGTATTTATATGTCAGCACTTCAGTCAATTTCAGGTTCCGGCGGATGGCCTATGAGTATGTTTCTCACTCCTGATTTAAAACCATTCTATGGTGCTACTTACATTCCGCCAAAAGCAAAGTACGGCAGGTCAGGATTCGAAGATGTAATAAACCAGATAAAAGAACTCTGGAAAAACCAGAGAACAGATATTATTAACAGTTCTTTAAAAATTACAGAAGTGCTAAGCAACACAGCTTCACAGTCTGATTCAGATTTAAACGAAGAGGTCTTTTCAGACGCTTATAATTATTCAACTCAGTTATACGATGAAGAACAAGGTGGCTTTGGTTCGGGCAACAAATTCCCAAGACCAGTTTTACTCGATTTTCTTCTTACGTATTATCATTCTACAAAAGACAAGTCAGCGCTCGATATTGTAACGTATACATTAAAGAAAATGCACGATGGCGGTATTTTCGATAACATTGATAAGGGTTTTCACAGGTACTCAGTTGATAAATACTGGCGCGTTCCGCATTTTGAAAAGATGCTCTACGACCAGGCTCAGGTAGCAAACACTTACTTTGACGCATATTCAATTACTAAAACTAATTACTTTAAATCAGCTGCTTGTGATACTCTTGATTACGTTAAGAACTTTCTTCTCGATGAAAAAGGCGGCTTCTACTCTGCTGAAGATGCAGAGAGTGCAATTTCCAAAGATGACTTAACTAAAAAGCAGGAAGGTTATTTCTATATCTGGCAAAGAGATGATATCTTTAAACTTCTCGGCACTACAAACGCAGAAATATTCTGCGCCTGTTTTGGTATTATGCACAAAGGTAACACTATAGCCGACCCGCATAATATATTCGGCACTTCAAACGTTCTTTATAAAACAAACGATATATTCGATATAGCAAAGAAGTTTGAAACAACTCCTGAAAACATAGATGTCATATTAAAAGAGTCAATCGCTTTACTTAAAATTGAACGTGACAAAAGACCAAGACCATTTCTTGACAAAAAGATTCTTACCACCTGGAATTCTCTTATTATTTCAGCATTCGTCAAGGGTTATATGGTTACAGAGAATGAAGAATATAAGAAACTCGCAGTTCGTGCTGTAAGTTTTGTGATTTATAATCTTTACAACGATAAAGAAGAAAAACTTTACCACCGTTATATTGACGGTGAGGTGATGTTCGATGCGACACTAGAAGATTATGCTTTCCTGATTAAAGCCCTGCTCGATTTCCATAACATATCATTCAGCGGGAAACTTCTTGCTCTCGCCAGGAAACTTACAGATAAAGCAATCATTGATTTCTACGACGAATCAAACGGAGGTTTCTTCGATACCGGGAAGGACAGAGAAGACGTCATTCTTCGCACCAAGGATATTTATGACGGTGCAGAACCATCTGGCAACTCAGTTATGCTCGATAATCTCAATCGTCTGTTCATTATATATAAAGATGACAAGTACTTCAGCATCGCCGAGAAGGGTTTTAAGTTTTTCTACCAAAAAGTGTCTGAAAATCCGTTCTCAAGTCCTTTTTATTTAAACGCACTGTTTAACTTTTTAAAATATAATACAAGTATTATATTGAGTGGTGATTTAAGGTCAGACTTGTTTAACGTTTTTCATTCAGAAATCAAGAAGAAGTATTTCCCTAATAAGAATTTGATCTATTATAATAATGTTTCGGCAAAGATGATTCCTTACCTGAATGATATAGTAACAGAACTGGATAAGAACAAAGTTTATGTCTGTCAGAATTTCGCTTGTAACTTACCCGTTGCAACCAAAGAAGAATTAACAAATTTATTAAATAATTTATAAGGAAAATTAATCATGGCATTCGATCTTGATTTAATCAGGAATGTTTATTCTAACTTTAAAGACAAAGTTAATTACGCTAAAAAGTTATTAGGCCGCGATATGACCTACGCAGAGAAGATTCTCTACGCTCATATCTGGGATAACGGATTTAAACAGCCTTTTGAAAGAGGTAACGACTTCGTTGACTTCAAACCAGATAGAGTCGCAATGCAGGATGCTACTGCACAGATGGCTCTCCTTCAATTTATGTCAGCAGGAATGCCTAAAGTTGCAGTACCATCTACAGTTCACTGTGACCACCTTATTCAGGCAGAAGTCGGTGCTGAAAAGGATTTATTTAAAGCAGTTACAGACAATAAAGAAGTTTATGATTTTCTGGAATCAGTATCAGCTAAATTCGGAATAGGTTTCTGGAAACCAGGCTCTGGTATCATTCATCAGGTTGTGCTTGAAAACTACGCCTTTCCAGGCGGTATGATGATAGGTACAGACTCACACACTCCAAACGCAGGCGGTCTTGGTATGATTGCAATAGGCGTTGGTGGTGCAGACGCAGTCGATGTTATGGCAGGCTTTGCGTGGGAATTAAAATTTCCTAAACTCATCGGTGTTAAGCTCATTGGTAAATTAAGTGGATGGGCTTCGCCAAAGGATATTATTCTTAAACTCGCAGGAATACTCACAGTTAAAGGAGGCACAGGTGCAATTGTTGAATACTTCGGTGAAGGTACTAAAACACTTTCCTGTACAGGCAAGGCAACAATCTGCAATATGGGTGCCGAAATAGGTGCAACCACTTCCCTCTTCCCTTATGATTCAAAGATTTATGATTACTTAAGAAGCACAGGAAGAAAAGACATTGCAGACCTCGCAGACAGCATCAAAGAGTGTTTAACATACGACGAAGGTTCAGAAAAATACTATGATAAAGTTATTGAAATAAATTTGGATGAACTCGAACCGTATATCAACGGTCCTTTCACACCGGACCTTGCTCGTACACTTTCTGAGTTCAAGATTGCAGTTAAAGAAAACGATTATCCTGAAGAACTGAAAGTCGGCCTCATTGGTAGCTGTACAAACTCATCATACGAAGACATGGACCGTGCCGCATCATTAGCCAAACAGGCTTTTGAAAACGGACTAAAGGCAAAATCAGAATTTGTAATAACCCCAGGCTCAGAGCAAGTACGCGCAACAATAGAACGCGATGGTCAACTCGGAATTTTTGAGAAAATCGGAGGAGTTGTTCTTTCAAATGCCTGTGGTCCTTGCATCGGTCAGTGGAAACGCCACGACATTGCTGAAGGCGAAAAGAATTCTATCATAACTTCATACAACAGGAATTTTTCAAAACGTAACGATGGAAACGCTGCAACACATTCATTTGTTGCATCTCCTGAAATAGTAACTGCACTTGCACTCGCAGGCAGAATAACTTTCAATCCTTTAACTGATACCATTAAGAATTCAAAAGGCGAAGATATAATGCTTAGACCTCCTACAGGTAACGAACTTCCTGTAAAAGGATTTGATGCAGGTAATTTAGTTTTCATAGCACCGCCGGCAGACGGTAAAGGAATTGATGTTATAGTTGATGTAAACAGCAAGCGTCTTCAGATACTTAAAGCATTCACCGCTCCTGATTTCGAAAAGGATTTTAGTTATATGAGAATCCTCATTAAGGCAAAGGGCAAATGTACAACCGACCATATTTCTATGGCAGGCCCCTGGCTTAAATTCAGAGGGCATCTTGATAACATCTCAAACAATATGTTCATCGGTGCAATAAATTTCTTTAATGATAAGATGAATACAGTAAAGAACTTTATCACAGGGTCGTACGATGAGGTTCCAAAGGTTGCACGTGACTACAAAGCAAACAACATCCCCTGGGTTGTTGTCGGCGAAGAAAACTACGGCGAAGGTTCTTCACGTGAACACGCAGCAATGGAACCACGCTTCCTTGGCGGCAAGGCAATCATTGTGAAATCTTTCGCACGTATTCACGAAACAAATCTAAAGAAACAGGGAATGCTTCCGCTGACATTTGCTAATCCTTCTGATTACGATTTAATCAAAGAAGACGATTTAATAACATTACATGTAAAAGACATCGCTCCTGGCAGTCAGGTAAAAGCAATCATCAAGCACAGCGACGATACAACAGATGAAATAATGCTGAATCACACATTCAACGAACAGCAAATCCTGTGGTTTAAATCAGGCTCAGCACTTAACATAATTTCGGGAAATAAGTAATTAAGTAAAACATACACAATACTGCCTTCCCGAATATTCTTCGGGAAGGCTTATAATTTAAAATCAAATTATTACAAAATAATGTTTAACATATTCGGTTCATCAGTAGAATCAATCAATGCAGAAAAATTCGACGAACTCATAAAAGAAGGTTACACAATAATTGACGTCCGCACACAACAGGAATTCAATGACGCACGCATACAGGGTGCTCAACTAATCGATATATACAAATCCGACTTCATCTCAATAATTAACGAACTCGACAAAGAAGGCAAGTACCTCGTATATTGTGCAAGTGGCAGCAGAAGCACTTCAGCAGTTTCAAAAATGAACAAAGCAGGAATCAAAACTGCTTTAAACCTCTCAGGCGGAATAATGTCCTGGCACAGAGCAGGTAAACCTTTGGTAAGGTAGTGCTGTTGCCGGCATACAATTATTTTACCGATATGATATTTTTTTCTTGACTTTTAACATTTCTTTTGTTATATTTGCAGGTATGGATTTTCAACGCCAAATATTACTGTTCTCTATATCCCTTAGCTGTTTTTCAGCTAATATCCTAAGCTTGTCTATTACTGTTAATACAGTAAGTTAAAATTCTCAGATACGTTTCAGACACGTCCGAGAAACCTTCCCTATTTGTTTTATATATTATAGATTAGAATTGTAACTATGTAATAGAATAACTAATATTGTATTACAATGAGTTATAATCATAGTTTTAACATTAAAGCATAATAGTATGGGTATTCTTAAAAATCCTATGATAGGGATTCCAAGCGGTAAGGTTGGAGAGTTTATTATCCGTCACAGATACGGCAAGGAAGTTATTTACTCAAAACCTAAAAAGTACAAGACTACTAAATCCGTAACTTTGAAGAATGCTCGTAAAACTTTCAAAATCGCAGTTGAACTTGCTAAAGTTATAAAGCGGTCGTCGCTTTTAAACGACGTATGGAAGTTTGCTAAAATGCCGGGGAAGAATTCTTACACAAAAATACTGAAAGCAAATATTAAAATGTCAGACCCCAATATGCTTACTACATCCAACGATATAACCCCGGGTATGGATGTACTTAACTATCGCAGTTTAGCCCTCGAAAGTTTTAAAGCCGCATTTAAGCCTAAAGGTTTGCAGATAGAATATTCAATATACAAGCATCCGAAATACAAGTTGTCTGATTATCCGCTTTATATGGAAACAGTCATCTTTGCATACAATCCTGTTAATGATTCTGCAAAGAAGAAATATGTTCTTGTATCGGCAGAGGAAAGGATTATAGACATTATTCAAAGTAAGCCCCTAAAGCATCTTTTAACCAATAAAACCATACAAAGGGATACTTTAAACGAATTCAGTGACGCCATCATTTACTTTGCCATTGTTACCGCTAACCTTCCTGATTTACCTCCGCTATGGTCATGGACTTCTACTTGTAAATTAGGGATATCGGTTACCAAAGCATAGGTTCGTTTAATAATTCATAATCATTAATTATTATCCAAAATCTTTATGTACCCTTTAATGCATAGATTTATTTTCCCACATAAGATATTATTATTTATGAAAGTATAAATTAGTCCCAACTTAATAATTACTATGAAGAAACTACTTATTACATTAACAATTTTCGTAATCTCTGTATGTTCAGCGCATTCCCAGTATGAAATTGATTCTGCTAATAATATAAAATCAAGGTTTGGAGTCGGTTACGGAATAGTTGCAGTTGATATGGATAGTAAAGTGCCGATAAGAAACTCATACAGTTTTCATTTAAGGTTTACTTTAAAACCAATTACGAAATATCTGTTTATAGAATTCGCTGCAAACATTTATCCTGAATACATTAAACATGAAAACACTAACAAAGATGTAACATCAAAAAACTTTTCATTCAGTCCCCTTTTCGGGAAGAGTGATAATAGCGGAAGGATGTTTTTATACTTTGGACCGTCCGTAGATTTTAACATAAATGAATTAGCAAAAGTAAAATCAGGATTCGGAGTGACTTTAAGAGTTGATTATAGTTTTACAAAAATAGTCGCAGCAGGTATTAATCTTAAATATATGTCTTTAAGCGGTTCACAAAGTTCCAGCTATTTCCTTGGTAACTTAAATATGTCATTCACTCTTTGATAAACATCCATTACTAAAGGTCACATCTTCAGACTCATCTGTGCAAAGGAGTTCGGAGTCTCGAATATCTTTACTGATATTTCACTGATGTTCTTTATCTTCTTTTTCTTAAATGCAGTAACTATCTTCGCTGATACATCCGCACAGATGTTTTCAACTGTTGCAAGGTAATCAACAACAACCATCTTCATCTTATGTTTCTTCAGGAAATCCAGCACCACTTTATCTTTTGAATATACCAGAAAACAATGGTCTAATTCATCGAGTAATGGCTTCACTACTTTTCCAAGGTCATAAAAGTCTATTATCATTCCGTTTGCGAGTATTTCACCTGTAATCTCAACAACCATTCGGTACGAGTGTCCGTGTATGTTTCTGCAAAGCCCTGTGTGTTCCGGCAAACGATGTCCCATTTCCCACCTGAATTCTTTTGCTATCTTCATTTGTCTGTCTGTAATTTAATTATGCAAATATATTTAATATGTAAGTTTTAAACTATTCAATATGTATTGCACAATTTATAGTTATTCCGTATCAATATTTTAATTAATATTAATTGCATATATTGAATGAAACAATTAAACCAGCTACTTTTATGATAAGCAAAATTATTCTAATTTTAATATTTGTTCTTTCAAACAGCGCCGTATTTTCGCAGATTGATTTACTTCGTTCCAAAATTGAGAATATATTAAGCGGTAAAAGAGCCAAAGTGGGTGTTGCAATAAGCAGTCTTGAGACAAAAGATACACTTTCAATAAATGGTAACGAGCAATTCGTAATGCAAAGTGTTTTCAAGTTTCACCTTGCTCTTGCAGTTTTATCTCACGTTGAGAATTGTAAGTTATCATTAAAGCAAAATGTTTTTGTACCCAAATCCGACTTACAAACTGATACGTGGAGTCCTTTAAGGGATAAATTTCCCGATGGTAATGTTAACTTAGCACTGGAAGAGATACTTAAATATACTGTTTCGCATAGTGATAATAACGGGTGCGATATATTATTTAAACTTATAGGCGGAACCAAGGTAGTAAATGATTTCATTCATTCAATCGGAATAAATGATGTGTCAATATCTGCAACAGAAGAACAGATGCATAAAGATATGGATGCGCAATTTACTAACTGGAGTACTTCTAAAGCTGCATGTATGCTTCTCAATAAATTCACAAGCAATTATGCTCAGAATGAGACACATAAATATCTCTGGCAATTAATGACTGAAACATCAACCGGGCCAAAACGTCTGAAGGGACTTTTACCGGAAGGGACTGTTGTAGCACACAAAACAGGGACTTCTGATTCTAATGACGGAGGTATGACATTTGCAATAAATGATATTGGAGTTGTAGTACTCCCAAGTGGAAAGGTTTATTCAATTGCCGTTTTTGTATCGAATACATACGAATCGTATGAAACGAATGAAGCAATCATAGCAAATATATCCAAAGCTACTTACGATTATTTTATTTCCAAGACAGACAAGTAATTCTTAATACAAAAAGCAGAAAAGTGATATTACTTTTCTGCTTTTATAATATTGAATGATATTTCTATCCAAGTTTTATTCTTGCGTCAAGAATCTTAGATTTATTCCTGTTTGGTGAGAAAACAAATGGATTCAAATCAATCTCAGTAAACTCAGGGAAGTCTGTTACAAGCTTAGAGAGCTTCAGGATGTTCTCTTCAACGAAATCTATATCGACTGATTTTTTACCACGAACACCTTTGAGAATTTCATAACTCTTTATCGAACGCACTATCGACTTTGCATCTGCTGTAGTCAATGGAGCAATCTTAAACTTAACATCTTTAAATACTTCAACGAATATACCGCCGAGTCCAAACATAAGCAAATGGCCCGCATTTGCATCCTTCACTGCACCAAGGATTGTTTCAACACCATCCTCTATCTTTGCAAAAGGCTGGAGTATGAATCCCTCAAGCTTATCATCAATCCCCTTCTCTTTCAGATTGGCAATAATTCTGCTTTCCACATTTATCAGTTCATCTTCATCCTGAATGTTTAAAGCGACTCCGCCAACGTCAGATTTATGAACAAGTTCCCTTCCGAAAACTTTTGCAACTACAGGAAAGCCTATTTTATTAGCATCATAGATTGACTGCTGTACATTCCTTGCGATAAGAGTTTCGACAATTGGCATCTTATAATGATTCAGTATATCATATACATCATCGAAATCAAGATAAACATTACCCGTCTTGTATTTCTTTATTATACTTCTGACACCTTTTGTGTTTACGTTAAATTGTTTTACTTTCCCATCTGGTGATTCTTTCCAGGCTTTATATTTGAGCATCTCGCCGATGGCCCAGGCAGCTTTTTCAGCACTGTTGAATATAGGAGGATGAACAGGCATTTGCTTTGCGACTTCCGCAATTATTTCGTCCTGAGACATTACAACGACAATCGCACACTTATTGCTCTTATTAACTGCCTCGCACATATATTTTGTTATCTCTACAGTGTCAAACATCAACGGAGGTCCGAGAATAAGCACTGCGGCATCCACATTTTCATCTGCAAGAAGCAGTTCTGTCGCTTTTTTATAAACATCCGCATTTGCAGATGGCAATAAATCAACAGGATTATTCACCGACGCTTCTGCTACGACTATTTCACGAAGTTTCTTTTTGGTTTTCTCCGATAGATTGACGACATCGAGTCCGCATCTGTCTGCTTCATCGACAGTAAGAATTGCTGGTCCACCTGCATTAGTCAGAATAGCAACTCTGTTACCAACAGGAAGTCTAGCCCTGTCGAATGCTTTACCGAGGTTAAACATATCCTCTACTGTGTTGACTCTGATAACGCCTGATTGTTCGAACAAAGTTTCTGCTACAGTATCTGCACTTGCTAATGCACCTGTATGTGAGGAAGCAGCTTTCATACCTGCATTTGTCTTTGCAGCTTTGATAGCGATGACAGGTTTAGTCTTTGTAACTTCCTTGCATATCCTCAGAAATTCTTTAGGGTCTGAGAATGATTCAAGGTAAACAGTTATAACATTTACATCATCATTATCTTTCCAGTAATCAATAACATCATTTTCCGATACGTCTGCCTTATTACCAATACTGACAAACTGTGAGAATCCAATATCATACTTTTCTATAATCCTTAGCACAGCTGCACCAAGCGCTCCACTCTGCGAGACAAAGCCAATACCGCCCGGGACAGGTGTTCCTTTTATGAAGGTACCATTCATCTGTACTTCTTTCTTTGTGTTGATAATACCCATACAATTAGGTCCAAGCATTCTCATCCCGTATTTCTTTGTCTTTGCTATCAGTTCTTTTTCGAGTGTTACACCTTCCTCGCCAACTTCTTTAAATCCTGCAGTAATAACTATTACAGATTTCACTTTCTTCTTTTTGCATTCATCTATTGCAGTAAGAACTAAATGCTTCCCGAGCATAATCACAGCTAAATCAACATCATCCTTTATTTCAAGGAGCGATTTATATGATTTAATGCTGTGTATAGCATCTGCTTTTGGATTCACAGGAAACAGTTTCCCATTATACCCAAAGTTCATTAAATTCCCCAGCAGTTCATAGCCAAGCGTTCCAGGCTTTGAAGAAGCACCTATTACAGCAATCGATTTCGGATAGAAGAATTTGCTTAAGTCTGTACTCATATAATATTATTTAGTTTTAATTATCCAATGGTTTTGATACTTCAACGAGCGAAGTTCTGGGATCCATCTCAATCTCGAATCCCCTCTTTTCGAACACTGCTATCATTCTTTTGTTATCAGCAGTAGTCTGAGCTACAATTTTCTTTAATCCCCATTTCTTGGCAATCTCAAAACAGTAATCTGTCAGAAGTCCGCCAAGATCCTTGTTCTGGAATGTATCGAGTATAAGAATTGCATACTCAACTGTTTCGTGGTCAGGGTCGGCAATAAGTCTTCCGACACCAACAAGTTTCCGAACATTATTCTCAATTATTTCAGCAACTATTGCAATCTCCCTGTCATAGTCTATATAGCAATATCTTGCAGCAACTTCGTGCGAGTCCCACTGAAAGAAATACCTGAACCTTGAGTAGATTGATTCCTTTGAGCAACTTGCAAGAAGTTCTGTCCACAACGGTTCATCTTCAGGCTTTATAGGTCTGAATGTAATATCTTTTCCGTCGCTCAGTTTAATCTCTTTAACATACTCTTCAGGATATGGCTTTATTGCAAGATGATTATATGAATGCTTGTCATTTGTCGATAGTGATTTATCCACGACCACTCTTGCATCGAGTGCAGTAGCACCTTCGCCGTAAACCAGCAATGGATTAATATCGAGTTCAACAATCTCAGGATAGTCTGCTGCCAGATAAGAAAGTCTTATTAATGTTTCTATAAGATTTTCCATATTAACAGGCTTGCTTCCCCTGTAACCTTTAAGCAGAGGAAATATCTTAAGGGATTCAAGCATCTGATAAGCAAGACTTTCATTCAACGGCGGGAAGCCGATAACTCTGTCCTTAAACAATTCTGCACCTGTACCTCCCATACCAACCATAATCACAGTTCCGAATGTATCATCGCGTTTGATTCCTAGTATCAGTTCAACAGAATCCTTTACCTTAACCATTTGCTGGAGAGTAACACCGCTTATTTTTGCTTCAGGCATTTTCTCATTAACACTTGTAAGCATTCTTTTATAAGAAGCTGATAGTATTTCATAATCTTCAATGTTCAGTATAACTCCACCTACATCGGTTTTATGAGATATATCAGGAGAATCAATCTTCATTACTAAAGGATAACCTATTTTATCAGCTACCTGTTTCAGTTCATCCGCATTGCTAACTTTTACCGGCCTAGAAGTTTTTATGCCATACGTTTCGAGTACTGACTTTGATAAATCTTCGGACAGAATATTAGTCTTTTCAGAAATTAACTGATCAAAATTTTCTCTTAGTTTATTAATATCAGGTGAGAAGTTTACGTTAATATCTTTAGGAGTTTCATAGAGTATTTCAAGGTTTCTTGCGTATGCAACTAACTTCATAAATGCGCGGATAGCCTGTTCAGGAGTAGAATAGACAGGAATACCCTTATCATTTAATAATCTTACGCCTTCCCTCATTTTCTCACCGCCAAGAAAAGCAGCGAGCAAAGGCTTTTTGCACCCTTCGGCTATTTTATTCAATTCAGAGGCCACAGCAGTCGGATTCGTCATTGCCTGTGGGGTCAATATAACTAATACGGCATCTATAGACTTATCATCGAATAATATCTGTGTGGCTTTTGCAATTCTTTTTGAGTTTGCATCTCCAAGTACATCAACGGGATTGCTCTTCGACCAGTAAGCAGGTAAACTCTCATTCAGTTTATTGTACGTATCCTCGCTAAGTTCAGCAAGCAATCCGTCTTCCGCAATCAAAGCATCCGTTGCCATAACTCCGGGACCACCTGCATTTGTAACAATACCGAGTCTCGGGCCTTTAGGGATTTTATTCCTGCTTATTAATTCCACGACATCAAAAATGTCACCGATATCAAACACCCTTGTAATACCAACACGTTTAAATGCAGCATCATATATTGCATCTTCTGCTGCCATAGCACCTGTGTGCGATGCAGCAACCTTTGCAGATTCAGGAAACCTCCCTGCTTTATAAACAACAATTGGTTTTGTCCTTGCGAAAGAACGTGCAGCTGTCATAAACTTCCTGACCTGAGAAACAGATTCTATGTAAAGTACTATAGATTTTGTTTTATCATCTTCACCGATAAAGTCTATTAAGTCCGCATAATCAACATCGAGTGTATTGCCTATTGAAATAAAGTATGAGAAACCTATTTTCTTTTCGATAGCCCAGTCAAGAACCGAAGTACAAAGCGCACCTGACTGTGAAATAAATGCTATATTACCTGACTTAGGGATTCCAGAAGCAAAACTAACGTTGAGGTTTAAGCTTGGAACAATGATTCCCAGACAGTTTGGGCCCAATATTCTTAACCCATCGTACTTCTTTAATAAAAGTTTAATTTTCTCTTCAAGTTTTATACCTTCTTCACCAATTTCTTTAAAACCTGCTGACATCACTATGATATTCCGTACACCAATTTCACCTGCTTCTTCGACAACATCAGGCACTTCTTTAGATGCATTGCAAATGACTACCAGATCGGGAGTCTTAGGGATGCTTTTTAAATCCTGATAACACGGAATACCGAATACTGCTTCGCTGTTTGGATTTATGGGATAAACGACACCTTTAAAACCGCTGCCGACAAGGTTTGTAACAACTTTACCGCTAACACTGTTAGGATTAATGGAAACCCCGGTAATAGCAATTCTACGGGGATTGAAGAAACTATCTAACTTATGAACTCCCATCTATGAGTAAGAATGATTGATTATTTGATATACAAATTTACTCTAAATGGTTTGCAAAAGAAATGGAATAAAAAATTACTATAATAATTTGTATCTTCATCCATGGCCAAAAACAACAACATTAAGATATATTCCTGGAATGTGAACGGCATCAGGGCAGCGCTAAAAAAGGGTTTCCTTGACTGGATGGCTTCTGCTAAACCTGACATTGTATGTTTGCAGGAAACGAAGGCGCACTTCGAGCAGCTTCCGGGAGAACTAAAGGAAATAAAAGGATATAAATCGCACTTCCATTCAGCTAAAAAGAAGGGTTATTCAGGTGTTGCGATATACAGTAAAATTGAACCAGAGAATGTAAATTTAGGTATCGGAAATGATTTATTTGACGATGAAGGGAGAGCAATCTTATTAGAGTTCAAGGATTTTGTACTCGTAAACTGTTACTTCCCTAACGGCGGCAGAGGACCCGACAGGGTGAAATACAAACTCGATTTCTATGATGAACTGTTCTTTCTGCTTCAGAGGAAATACTATAACAGAAAAGGTGTAATCATAACAGGTGATTTCAACACTGCACATAAAGAAATAGACCTCGCAAGACCAAAACCTAATGAAACCAATACAGGATTCCTACCCGAAGAACGTGAATGGATTGATAAGATTATTAACTTAGGTTACACAGATATATTCAGGGAATATAATAAAGAACCAAACTGGTATACTTACTGGGATGTTTTTACACGTGCAAGAGAAAGGAATGTAGGCTGGAGGATAGATTATTTTATGGTGTCAAATGACTTCAAAAAGAATGTGGTAAATGCAAAGATACACAATGATATATATGGCAGCGACCACTGCCCTATTTCTATTGAGATTAAGACTAAAAAAGGTTAATTGCAATTTGCAATTAACCTTTTTCAAATTCCATAAAGCAAGATAAGAAGAGTTAGACTCTTTTCATCTCCTCAAGTTTCTTTCTGACTTCATTCAGTTCCTTGTTTATGTCGTCGTACTCTCTTTCAAGTTCAAAATCACTTTCACCATTTGCATCAAAGAGCAAATTATCTTCTTCAATATGGTGCTGATGTGACCTTACAGGTCTGTTACTTTTCCAGGTATCTGTAAAGACTTTTACACCTTTTACTATTCCTGCAAATGCACTTATAGTATCAAAGATTGGAGGTTCAGCTTTTCTAAGAATTCTGTCTTTGAAGTTAATGATATCATCAGTAGCATTACCTAACTTCTCTAATGTTTTTGTAACATACACAAAATTCTCATCCACTTTATCAGATACCTTATTAATCTTTTGAATCATAGTGCGGGTATCTTCAATCAGTGGGTCAACACTTGTTTTGAACTTGTTGAGATCTTCCTGTAATCCATCAACCCTTACCATTAATAATTTAACATACTTGGTTAACGAGACTACAGTAATGATTAACGCGACAAAAAGAATTATCTGAATTATGACAGAAACAATATTTAATATTTCTAATGTCAATTCTGTTGTGATTAAATTTCGGTACCTTTAGATTTTTCGTCTTTGTAAGCGTCTATTCCTGCTTTAAAAGCATCTTTAATCCTGTCGGTTTCCAGAGATATTTTGTCTTTTGCGGTTCCAAATTTATCTGTAGCTTTGCTCTTTGCTTCGTTCAGTACTGAATTGGCATCATCAAGCAGATTACTTGCTTTTTCTTTTGCTTCCTTGATAATTTGTTCAGATTTATGCTTACCATCATTGATTAAATCACTTGCCTTAGATTTAGCAATCTTCATGTACTCGGCAGAATCATCGAGGAATTCATCTTTCCTGATTTTTATGTCGCTTCTTAATTCTTTACCTGATTTAGGTGCATACAAAAGTGCAACCGCTGCACCAACTATTCCACCCGCTAAAAATCCCATTAATAGACCTTTAGACATTTTATTTTCTTCCATTTTTTTAACTCCTTGTATTTAAATTAATCAATACTTATGCGGTAATTACAATACGTCAAACTTATAATTACTGTTTAAGTCTTGTCTAAAATATCAATATATTAAAGATTAATCAATATATAAAATAATCATTGGCAAACATTTCAAAACTGAAATGGGACTGTCACTTTTAAATTAAAACTCCTGCCGGGGTTCATAGCAAAACTTTTGAACCTGCTTAAGTGGTCTACATATTTTGTATCTGCAAGATTGTCAGCACTTAAATCAATTGATGCAACAGTTTTTGCAAATATAACGTCCATCCCAATTCCGGCATTGAATATAGTATAACCATCTGTAGTAGTCTCAAAAGGGTCTACGTTATTCTGACCGGAAACAATCTTTGCCGATAATTTAAAATATGGATTATAAATATCACCTATCTGTTGTTTTTGAAATCTCAATTCAATAATGTTTTTCATGGGTGGAGTGAATGGTAATGGGCTTCCGTTTGCTTTATTATTTGTAAATACATAATCACCATTTAGAGACAACAGTAAATAACTAACAGGTTGATACTGGAAAGAATATTCCAAACCTCTGAATGTACTTTTATCCTGCTTTACATTAAATATCGGCAATCCGCTTACAGGGTCAACTTCATTCGTAGGTGATGGATATATAAAATCGTTTACAACGTTATTAAACAAAGATACTTCTGCATTTATATTTTTAAACCTTGTTCGGATACCTAAATCTATATTTAAAGATGATTCTGGTATAGGCGATGCATCCGGATTTTGAGTTATGATTCCCCTTTCTACTCTGTTGGTACCTTCGTGTACACCGTCAACATATAATTCGAATTCCGAAGGTGCCCTCCATCCTCGTCCGACGTTTGAGAATATATCTACCATATCATTAGGTCTGAATACAATACCAAATGAACCTGAAAAAGCGCTGAAGTCTATGCTTCTCGGATTAATTTGTTTCGTTATATTACCAACCGAATCAGTTTCCATAATCGTGGATTCTATGTTATCCTTTTTAAAATCATATCTTAAACCTGCTGAGAATGTAAATTTATTCATATTATATTTTTCAAATCCATAAATTCCAAAACTTGTTGAATTAAAGTTAGGAATCAGTTTTTCGATACCGAGACTTTGATTCACCATATTTGTTAAAGAAATACCAAAAGTACCTGATAAGTATTTATTCAAATCATTATGCAATCTCAGGTCACCCTGAAAAGTATTTAACTTCCAGTTTAAGTTTGGATTATTTAAATCCTTATCCTCTATGGTCTCAAATTCTTTTCTGCCATGAATCTGATATGACAATATCGTTTCCAAATGATATTTTTTACTCAACTTGAAATTGCCGCTTAATTCAAATTGCTTAGTATTAAGTTTCTGATTGCCGGTAGCAAGAGGGTCTGCATCATGCATCTGTATTTCTCTGTCGAATGTTTCAAAACCCGCATCTAAATATCCGAAACTACCTCTGTAACCTAACGATACCCCGCCTTCAATTTCATTAGCACCGCTGTTAGATAACATACCTCCATTAATTGTATCTTTGATTAATGGATTCAGTGTATTCACCAGCAGAGTTCCATCGGGAGTACTTACATCACCAGATTTTCTATAACCCAAATGCCCTTTAAAACCGACATTTTTAAGACCAAGCCCGAGCATCACATTTCCCGTTCCTTCATTATTCACAGAAAATCCACCAAGGTCAACATCGCCATAAATTAAATTTTTACCTGTACCTGAAAACTGCAATGGCTTAGAAATAATATTCACTACTCCGCCAATACCTTCCGAACCATACAGTAAACTCGCGGGTCCTCTTAATATTTCTATTCTGTCTAAATCATACAAACTAACCTCGGGTGAATGCTCATCACCCCATTGCTGGGATTCGTGCTTCACACCATCGTGAACAATTAATACACTGTTTGAGGAAAGACCTCTTATAACGGGTTTCCCTATTCCAATACCTGTAGAGATTGAATTTACACCGGGAATATTTTCAATAGTTGTGCTTAAATTATGTGAGCGCTCTTGTGTTAATGTTTTTAAATTTAATGTGGATAATGAAAACGTGCTTTGAGATATGTCCTGAGCTTCGAAAGAACTTGTGACATCAATTATAGATGTTTCTATCAAACTACTTTCTAATTGATAATTTAAATTCATTAAAGCCTCTTTCACTTCAATCAATTGGTTCTTTGAAACATAGCCAGTCTTGCTAATCAATATATTATACAAGCCATAAGGTATTTCTTTAAAGCTATATTCACCTTTATCGTCGGTTATTACTGAAATACCAGGTTCTGTCAATGTAACTTTTACATACTTTAGAGGTTTATTATCAGTATCATATACTTTCCCCTTTAATTCTCCGGTTAATACTTCTGCATTTGAAGTACCGACAAATATTAGCATCGCTAAAATTATTATTCTATACATAGTAATTTTTATGTTTTTTAAAATTTATTTAGAATGGAACGAATGACGCGTTATGCTACTGGAGGAGCGCGGTCAGGATAATAATAAGAGGAATAGTTTTGAGCAATATTTATTTTCAAAACAGGAATAACTGTATCGAAACTAAATAATGGCCTAAATAATATTGTAGAAACTGTTAAAATTGCAATTGAAGTGATTACTGAATTTAGAACACATAAAGGGCATTCACTGTGAGAATTACTGCCAATATGATGATGAAAAACATCCATCTCTAACATCAGGAACAATGACAGAGAGATTAATATTGCTAACAATATTTTATTATAGCTTTTCATCTAAATTAATATACAAATTTTAAAACACTTAATCCTTATAAATCGTTTCGGAATATACTTTATATTACTTTTTGAATTTAATCTTAAGTTTAAAATTCAGATATTTGTGTACATATTTAATTAAAACAAACCGTTTATATGAGCAAACTTTCAGATAATTTAGACCTCAAGAAAGATTTCCCTTATACGTCTTTTGATGAATGGAAAAAAGTAGCAGAAAAAGACCTGAAGGGTCTGCCTTTCGATAAAAAACTAATCACTAAAACTTATGAGGGAATAGATCTCCAGCCGATTTACACAAATGATGATTTAAGCAATAATCCTCTCGTAAACAGCTTTCCCGGATTTCATAATCATGTTCGCGGAAATAAAGCAAAAGGTAATGTTGAGAACAGTTGGCTGGTATCGCAGGAACTTCCCTATTACAGTCCTGCAGAATACAATGCAGCACTGAAATTCGACCTGCCCCGAGGACTTTCTACAATTAACTTTAAACTTGATAAAGCAACATTGCTTTCTAAAGACCCTGATACTGCCGATGAAAATGAAATCGGTTTCGGAGGTACTTCAGTTTCTACTTACGAAGATATTGAAGCGTGCTTTAAGAATGTAGACATAACAAAATATCCGTTAGTTATAAATGGCGGTTATTCTGCGTTACCAATATTTTCACTTTTTATTTCATATTTCAAGAAGACAGGCATTAACTTAAAGAAAATTAATGCTACATTTTTATCAGACCCATTTGTTTATGCAATGGCGAGCGGTACGACTCCTTTTGATGTTGACGCAGCATTCGATGAGATTTACAAAATGACAAAATGGTCTGTTGATAATAAAGCTAATATCAAGACAATCGGTATCTGCGGATATGAATACATTAACGCAGGTGCAAGTGCTGTTCAGGAACTTGCTTACGCAATGTCATCGGCGATTGAGTACATCAACCAGATGATAAAAAGAGGACTTACCATTGATGATATAGCACCTCGAATTCATTTTACATTTGGCACCACAACTTTTTACTTTATGGAAGTTGCAAAGCTTCGTGCTGCCAGAGTTCTTTGGTCGAATATTATAGATGCATATAAAGGCAAAGAAGAGTCCAAAGATATTTTCATACACTCGAAAACATCTGTTTACAATCAAACGCAGAATGATATTTATGTGAATCTTCTGAGATCTACTACAGAGGCATTCTCTGCTGTAGTTGGCGGTGCAGACAGTATTTACACATCACCTTTCGATGAAACCATTGGTTTACCCGATGAGTTCTCAAGAAGACTTGCACGTAATACACAAATAGTTTTAAGAGAAGAGTCACACCTTAATAATGTGATAGACCCGGCGGGCGGTTCATATTATGTTGAAACACTTACTTCTGATGTTGCAACAAAGTCGTGGGAATTACTCAAATCAATCGAATCTAATGGCGGAATGCTGAAAGCATTGAAAGACGCTGTTCCACAAAACGAGATTGAAAAGGTATTCGCAAGCAAACACAAGGATTATGCGAAAAGAAAGAATGTTCTCGTCGGGAACAATATGTACGCAAACATTAAAGAAGATAAAGTTACACCAAAAGAAAACGATTTAAAAGAATTTGAATTGTCACGCAAAGATTACATTAAGAATTTCAGAGTAATGGGTGAAGATAAAGTACATAATAAAGTTATGGGACTATTACAGGAGATTTCTTCAAACCCCGATAATTTAGTGGATGTTACGATTGATGCATTTACAAACGGTGCAACGATTGGTGAAGTTGGGAAATCGTTACAAAGAAAAGCATCGGACTTTCAGTTTAAGCCGTTAAAGTTAAAGAGAGCTTCGGAAATATTCGAAGAATTAAGGGACATATCATTCAGTTACAAGGATAAGAACGGATATCTTCCGAAAATGTTTCTTGCATCGTTCGGTCCGCTGAAACAGCATAAACCGCGCGTTGACTTTGCCAGAGGATTCTTTGAAGTTGGCGGTTTTGATGTTATATACAGAAAAGGATTTGATACGATTGAAGAAGCAGCCGCAGAATCAGTAAAATCCGGTGCAAAGATATTTGTTATCTGTTCTACAGACGATACATATCCTGAGCTTGTTCCTGCTTACATAAAGGATTTGAAATCGAAGTTGAAAGACGTGAAGGTTATTCTTGCTGGTTATCCTAAAGAACAAATTGATGAGCACAAGAAAAACGGAGTTGATGATTTTATATTCCTTGGTGCGGATGTGTACGAGATTAACAAAATGCTCTTGAACAGTCTTTAATTATGATTCATTACTTTAAAAATTAAAATTACTCATTATATATGAAACCCGATTTTGCAAATATTAATCTTGACCTCTCTTCTAAGAAAACTTCTTACGAAGACTGGAAAAAGAAATTCAAGAAAGATACAGGAAAAGACGTCGACGAATTCATCTGGCAAACAATGGAACAGATTGACGTTCAACCTCTTTATACAAAAGAAGACATCAAGGATTACGAACATATAAATTATATGGCAGGTGTACCTCCTTTCTTAAGAGGTCCATACTCGACTATGTACGTTCAGCGTCCATGGACTGTCCGTCAATATGCAGGATTCTCAACTGCCGAAGAAAGCAATGCTTTTTACAGACGAAATCTCGCAGCAGGACAGATGGGACTATCGGTAGCATTTGACCTTGCAACTCACCGCGGATATGATTCAGACCATCAGAGAGTAGTTGGTGATGTTGGTAAAGCAGGCGTTGCAATAGATTCGATTGAAGATATGAAGATTTTGTTTTCAGGCATCCCGCTCGATAAGATGTCAGTCTCAATGACTATGAACGGTGCCGTTCTTCCCGTTCTCGCATTCTTTATAGTTGCCGCCGAAGAACAGGGCGCAAAACTGGAACAGCTTACAGGCACGATTCAAAATGATATTCTAAAGGAATATATGGTTCGCAATACTTACATATATCCTCCTACACCTTCGATAAAAATCATCGCTGATATTTTTAAATACACTTCCGACTTTATGCCGAAGTACAACAGCATAAGTATTTCAGGCTATCACATGCAGGAAGCAGGTGCAACTGCCGACCTTGAAATGGCATACACTCTTGCAGACGGACTGGAATATGTCCGTACAGGTATTCAATCAGGAATGGATGTTGATACATTCGCACCAAGACTTTCATTCTTCTGGGCAGAAGGTATGAATTACTTTATGGAAGTTGCAAAACTCCGTGCAGCAAGAGTTATCTGGGCTAAGTTGATTAAGATGTTTGACCCAAAGAATCCTAAATCAATGGCGCTTCGCACACACTCGCAGACATCGGGCTGGAGTCTTACAGAACAGGACCCATACAACAACGTAGTAAGAACCTGCGTTGAAGCAATGGCAGCGGCACTCGGACATACACAGTCGCTTCACACAAATTCACTCGATGAAGCAATTGCACTACCGACAGATTTCTCAGCACGAATTGCACGTAACACACAGTTATATTTACAGGACGAAACAAATATATGCAAAGTCATAGACCCGTGGGGCGGTTCATATTATGTAGAAAGTCTAACGAACGAATTATTAAAGCAAGGATGGAAGCACATACTCGAAGTTGAATCATACGGCGGAATGACAAAGGCAATCGAAGCTGGAATTCCAAAACTTCGAATTGAAGAAGCATCGGCACGCCGTCAGGCAAGGATTGATTCTTCGCGCGAAACAATCGTCGGAGTCAACAAATACTGTCTCGACAAAGAAGCACCGATGGAAATACTTGAAGTGGATAATTCCGCAGTACGTATTTCACAGATAAAACGTATAAATGAAATGAAGGCAAGCCGAAACGATGCTGATGTTCAGTCAGCGCTTGAAGCATTAACCAAATGTGCTGAAACAGGCGAAGGCAACCTGCTCGACCTTGCAATAAAGGCAGCAAGATTCCGTGCAACATTAGGGGAAATATCTTATTCATTAGAAAAAATATGGGGGAGGTTTCAAGCCGTGACAAGAACAATATCAGGTGTGTACAGCACAGAATATTCATCGGATAGCGACAGCAAAGTTGCAGAAGCAAAGAAGCTGACAGATGAATTCGCAAAGAAAGAAGGTCGCAGACCAAGAATTATGATTGCAAAGATGGGACAGGATGGACACGACCGCGGCGCAAAAGTAGTTGCAACCGCATATGCCGATATGGGTTTTGATGTTGATATGGGTCCCCTATTCCAGACTCCCGAAGAAACAGCACGGCAGGCAGTTGAAAATGACGTACACATAATCGGTATGAGTTCACTCGCTGCAGGACATAAAACATTGCTTCCGCAGCTTATAGATGAACTAAAGAAACTCGGACGTGAAGACATCATCGTAATAGTCGGCGGAGTTATCCCTGCACAGGATTATGACTTCCTTTACAAACATGGAGCAACTGCTATTTTCGGCCCGGGAACAAAAATCCCCGAAGCTGCAATAACAATAATGGAAGAAGTAATCAAAAGGTTTTAAAACTCAATTCTGACTTCAATAAACAAAAAGGGGCTTACAGCCCCTTTTTCATTTAAAGATGAAACAACTTCACATACAAGAAAGAAGTGTTGGAAGGAATCTTCACAACACTTCTTTGGATGAATGCTTTACGACACGTCAATTGTCGTGCTCTAAAAATACAAAATTATTTAAGAAAGTAAACTTCAATTATTTTAATAGCATCAATTTTTTAATCTGAGAGAAATCTCCACTTACCATTTTATAGAAATATGCTCCGCTAGAAAGTTCACTTGCATTAAATGTTACTTCATAACTTCCTGCTTTGAAATTATCATTAACTAGGTTTTTAACTTCGCGGCCTAATACGTCAAATATTTTAATACTTACTAAACTGTTCTTGGCAATTTCAAATTTAATCTTAGTTGAAGGATTAAACGGATTCGGATAATTCTGCGACAATAAATATTTTTCTGGTGCTAATCCGCTCAGATTAATAATTCCTGTTGGTGCACCAAAAGTTCCGTTGAAATTTATATTCTGTGCATACATCCCGCCTGCATCATTTCTGTTATCCTGAAATGCAAGCATTGACATTCCGCTTGAATTAATAGCAGTGCTCATTCTTCCCTTGCCGCTTACACAAGCACCTGGAGTTATAATGCTTCCGCCCCATTGCAAGACTCCATCCCTGTTCAATTTAAAAGCCTTTGCTAAACCTGTGTTTCCTGCAGTAACTATTTCCATATAATATCCCATCACACTTGTGTCTTTTGTAAAGGATGAAAGACTTGCGAATGAGTTACCGTCAAGAGGTTTTACAGCTAATCCTGAATCTGCCCAAAGCCTTGTACCTGTTGCCGAAAACTTTTGTCCGTAAACTCCGATTACTGACTGTAAAGAATTCTTTCTCTGCCAGAATACAAACGTTTCACCTGTCGAAGGCATGTATGATGCCGCAGGAGCAAAGTTAAGCATTGTCGCACCTGTTGTTGTAACCGCAGAACCATTTACAGGAAACTGTATTGCACCGGCAGAATTTTTCCTCTGAACATAACAAACAGTAGGACCTGTTACATAACTTTGCCATACGTAAACTGCGCCGTTATTACCGTCAGGATAAATTGAAGGTTGATACGTTCCTTGTGCATTTCCCAAATTCCAGATTGTATCCTGAGGACTTCCCCAGAGACCTGTACCTGCGGGAGAATACTTTTGAGTATAGAGTTTGTAATTTGCAGGGCTGATGAATGAACCTGTATAACCAATCCAGTAAAGAATGAAATTACCGTTATCAGATTTAACACCTGCCGGATAATTAAATTTCTCATTGATTCCGGGATTACCAATTACCATAAGCGGAACGTTACCCCATACTTTTGTTCCTGCCTTACTAATTTTCTGCACTCCGATTTTATTACTGTACTGCCACGGAATGATGAAGTTACCGTCGGATGTACAAATAACTTTCGGGTTTGCCTGATAAACCGCAACTGAATCTGTTAATGCAATTCCATTTGCTCCCCAGAGAAACTGACCTGAAGGACTTATTCTGTAAGCAAAAGGATTAATTGAACTGCCTGCTCTTGTATCCGTAAATGAGAGTACACAGCAATTACTATCATCCACTGCCAGATCCCAGTCAACTAATGATGAACTTTGAGGATTGTTACTTATAAGTAAACCGCCCGCAGGAAACTGCTTAATACCTAGTGAATTCAGCTTTTGCAAATAAACAGCATAGCTTCCTCCTCTTGCGTCGAACCAACCGATATAACAACCACCATCTGATGTAGCTGCTATTTTTGGTAACACCTGATCCCCTGTTGTATCACAAATAGTAAGATTTACCGCAGGATTTGATGACCACTGAGCATACAAAGTTCCGGAACTGATTACTATTAAAAGTAGTAAAATAATTTTTTTCATTATTATAGAATTTAAGTTATTAAAATATAACCAACTTCGCTTTAAAAATAAAGAACTTATCTACAAACGAAAAATGGATTTTATCTCTTGCATACATTTTTTCCTTTAAGGTATTACTTTATTTTCCAATATTGTAATAATGGCCAAGAAAAATAAATCATATAATCCTGACTGGGTTCCTGAAAATGCCAGTGAAGCTTTTGCAACAAAAGTTATACGGGGAGTTGATATGGATGACGTTGTTAAGAAACAGAAATCAGGAAAAAAGAGACTAAATCTCAGTATCGCTGATTATATTGAAGGAGTTTTAGAAAACGACAGGACAATTCTTGCAAGGACAATTACTTTAATAGAGAGTAATTCACCTGATCATAATGAAACAGCACAAAAAGTACTGAAACAAATTCTTCCAGGCACAGGAAATTCATTAAGAATCGGGATAACAGGTTTTCCGGGTGCGGGAAAAAGTTCTTTAATTGAGACTCTTGGAATTTACCTGATTAATCAGGGGCATAAAATAGCCGTATTAGCGATTGATCCTTCGAGCACAGTCACAAAAGGAAGTATTCTCGGCGATAAAACAAGGATGGAAAAACTATCACGTGAGCAAAACTGTTTTATTAGACCTTCACCTTCAAGCGGAACACTTGGAGGTGTTGCAACAAAGACAAGGGAAACAATGCTTGTATGTGAAGCTGCCGGATATGATACCATTCTAATAGAAACAGTAGGAGTTGGTCAAAGCGAAACCACAGTCCGTTCGATGGTTGATTTCTTCTTACTGGTTATGATAGCAGGTGCAGGTGACGAATTGCAGGGTATAAAAAAAGGTGTTATAGAACTGGCAGATACATTATTAATAAATAAAGCGGACGGAGATAATAAACCTAAAGCCCTACTTGCTAAATCAGATTTTGGAATGGCCTTACACTACATTCAGCCTGCAACGAAAGGATGGCAGACAGAAGCACATATCTGTTCCGCGCTCACGGGTGAAGGTGTTAAAGAGTTCTGGGAAGTCGTGAGAAAGTTTCAGGAGACAACAAAAGCGAACGGTGTATTTTACGACAGAAGAAAGAACCAGGCAATTGAATGGATGAATAAAATGATTGAAGAAAGATTACATTCGGAATTTTTTAACAATGATAAAATAAAGAAAGAGTTTAATCTGATTAACAGTAAAATCCTCAACGGGGAGATTCTTCCAACTGAGGGCGCTGAACGGCTTTTGAGTCTTTACAAAAGTTTTAAGTAAATCAAAAAGGGAACTTTGATAAGTCCCCTTCCCTTTTCAATTTAAATCATATTTAAAATTCCTGGCCTTCTCTGTCATTATTTTCTTCCTGATTTGGTTTCTTCTTTTGCTGTTTCTTTTCATCAGTACCCATTCTGTACGTAAAAGTTAAGAACAGAGTTCTGGAATCTCTTCTTCTTTCGAAAGTAGTATTAAACGTACTTGTATTAGAATTAAAACCAAATTTTTGTGTATTGAATAAATCACTGATTCTTAGACCGAGAGCAATTCTTTTCTTCAAAAAATCTTTCTTAAATGCTAAATCTGCCGAGAACATTGGCTCAGTATATCCCTGTGGTGTAACATTTTTACCCTGCAAAAACATCGACAACTGAACGTCGATTATCTTCGGGAAGGTCATATTTGAAACCAGTTTCGCTGTCCAGCTGTACCCACTGTTATTAAGTTCGGTTGAATTCAGATTACCATCAAGCAAAGTTCTGAAATATGAAGCACTGGCATTAAAGTACCACCATTTTGTCAATGAACCGTTACCTATTAATTCCAAACCATAACTTGTTGCCTTGTTAAGGTTTTTAGGAGTCATTGTTGAGATGCCGTTTGAATCGACAGTAATATAACGGGTTATAACATCTTCTGTAATTCTGTAAAATACTGATGATGTTAAAGCAACAGTTGTAAGATACTTTACGAAACCAAGTTCTACACCATTTATATATTCAGGTTTAAGATAAGGATTTCCATATCTTAAATTCTGAGGGTCAGAATAATCTACAAAAGGATTCAGATTCTGTAAACGGGGCCTGTTAATCCTTCTCGTAAAACTAATTTGCGCCTCTGTTGTAGTGGAAATCCCCTGCTTCATAAAAATATTCGGGAACCAACTGAAATAGTTATTATCATATACCGAGTTTGTAACTTTCTGTTCAGACCTGGTTATTGCCTCTTCAAGCCTCAGACCAATCTGGTATCCGAAATTTTTATAATTATTATCGAAAGTTCCGTATACTGCATGAATCTGTTCTTTGTATAAGAAATCATTCGATAAGAAATTATTCGGCAGAAAAGAGTTCGTGGTATAATCATAATCTTCTACCTTGAAATCAGAATCAGTTTTTCTGAAAAGACTTTTAAAACCTACTTCAAACTTACTCTTTGTTTTTGTAGGGTTTGCAATATCTTCTTTTAAAGGATGTGTATAGTCTGCCTGAATTGAATAAGAGTCAAACCTTTCATTCGTATAATCATTCTCCCTGTAGTTATTACCTGGCAAAGGATTATTATTAAAATCAAGATCCCTCTGGACTATGTTGAGTGTGTTATTCTCAATCGAATTTGAATACTGGAAAGAAGCGGATAATTCCTGTCCCCGTTTTTCAAACTTCTTTTTATAGTTCAGATTGGCATCAATTCCTGATTCAACTTCATCATCAGAATTATTTCTGTCATAATAGAATGTTGGATTATATATCTGATTATAGTTCTGGTATAAACTTGTAGAATTTCTATTCCTGTCTCTGTGACTATAACTTACAGATGCACCGACAAAATTATCCTTATTAATATCATAATCAATTCCAACAGTACCTAAATGACCTAACATTTTCATGTAAGAATTATCCGTCTCTTTAAGGTAAAATGATGAATCACTCAGGAAATTTGTTCTTTCCAGCGTTCCTGTTGGATACATATGAAAGAATCTCAGGCTGTAATTTCCATAGAAATTCCAGCCCTTTGTTTTGTATGCTAATCCTGTTGTTACATTATACTTATCTTTGGTGCCTGCATTCAGGTTCAGATTAAAATTATAGCCCGTTGTTTCCTGCTGTCCCTTTTTCAGGACGATGTTAATAATTCCAGCCATTCCTTCCGGGTCATATTTTGCAGAAGGGTTATTTATTACTTCTACCCTCTCAATTGTGTTTGCCGGTATCTGTTCGAGTACAGATGCCGGGTCTGAACTTAAAAGGCCTGAGGGTTTACCGTTTATCAAAATCTTAACATTACCGCTTCCTCTTAAACTTACATTGCCGTCACTGTCAACAGTTATAGAAGGAATATTCCTCAGTATATCAGTTGCTGAACCACTCTGACTCATAATATCCTTCTCAACGTTAAATATTTTCTTATCAATTCCCATTTCCATAAGGTTCTTCTCAGCTTCTACAGTAATTTCAGAAGTTACAAATTCACTTCCGGCCTTAATTTTTATGTCTCCTACGGATACTTCCGGATTCGCAGGCAGTACATCAACCTCTTTTATCTTAGAAGTATTATAACCGATTACCGACACTCTTAACTCATATCTTCCGGGTCTGAAATCAGCAAGAACAAAATTACCGTCCTTGTCTGTAGCATTTCCCTTAACTAACTTTGTTGTATCTTTCAGCGAATATATCTGAACTGTTGCTGATTCGATTGGTTTGCTGCTTTCGGCATCTAAAACTCTGCCCGTAATTTTAGTTTTAACGTTTGAAAAATCTTTCTTTTTGGGTTGGTTTTCAATTTCCTGAGAAAACGAACTGGCAGACATAAACACAAATAACACAACTAAAAATAAATATCTCATTATTCTGATTTAATTTTTATACTATATGAAAACAAAGTAAACTTTGCTATAATTTCTGATTATTTGACAAATAGAGCGGCAAAAAGGTTTAATCCAATTTTCAGATAAAATACTGTTTTACCATAGCCCAAACAGCCATCGTCATACCGTCCGTAATTTCATTTGAAGTTACCATTTCATCTATTTCCTGGGGGGTCAAATACAGGTATTCAAATTCTTCCTGCTCGTCTTTTGTTTCTTTTTCCGATTCAAATAATTTCCTTGCAATATAAACATGGCAGTATTCATCGGTAATTCCATTATAAGGATTAAAAATACCGATTTTCTGGAATTCCCCGTCATACCCTGTTTCCTCAATTAATTCTTTATGCGCAATAACAATAGGTTCCTGGTTAGGTTTGATGCCTCCCGACGGGAATTCTACGCTAAACCTTCTGTTTAAATAGCGGTATTGCTTAACCAGTATTATTCTTCCGTCATCCATCACAGGGACTGTCATTACAGAACCTCCGGTATGAACATAATGGTATTCATATTCTTTTCCGTTAGGGATATAACACTCATCCCTTAAATACTCCCACCATAGATTTTTGAACATGGATTTAGTTGACTTGTGCTTCCACTCATTTAATGGCATATAAAGAATTGATTAATGAATTAAATGTTTTAATAAATATATAAAAATCCCGTGAATAATTTATACTCACGGGATAATATCAACCTACATTATTTCTTTGCGTCTTTCTTTTCTTCTTTCTTAACGTCTTTCTTTACATCTTTTTTATCTTCTTTCTTAACGTCCTTCTTTACTTCTTTCTTTTCGTCCTTCTTTACTCCTTCCTTTTTTACTTCTTCCTTTTTCTCATCTGTTACTTTCTTTACAACTTTTCTTGGTTTTACTTTGCATACTTTTTCTTTTGCAACACCCCATTTTGTTAACTGGTCTTTTGTTAGAATCTTTTCAATGCTCTTCATTGTTTCGTCGTGCAACTTGGTCATTTGATCTTTCTTTGCGTCGTCAGCCATTTTGTTTAATTTCATTGCATCCATCTTTGATGCTGCATCAAAGAAAGCTGTATAAACAGAGGAGTACTGTTCATTCGTTAATTTGAGCTTTTTATAAAGATAATCTGCTCTTGCGCCGGCTATATCGCCCGGGTAATCTGTTGCAAATAAATTTGCCGAGAAAAACATCGCTGCAATTATGAGCGATAAAAATGTCTTCTTAATCATTATTATTTTGTTAGTTTGTAAAAATTTAATTTAAAAATAGCTATACAAAATTGTATATCCAATATACTCTCTTAAAGGGTTCTTTGTTTCATTAATCTCTCAAAGAAAATCAGCAATATACTCCCCAATGCAAGCAGAATTCCTGCAAGCCAGAACGAATACTCAAGTGAGCCTGTAGTTGCTTTTATCATCTGTGAAACACGGCTTAAGACAAACCCTCCTACTCCCCAGGCAGTAAAGAGTACTCCGTAATTCGTACCAAAATTTTTAAGCCCCCATAAATCTTTAGCAATTGAAGGAAACAGGGATAGATTAGAACCATAATTAAGTCCGATAAACGTTGCCATTATCAGAAGCAAAACCGGGCTGGTTCCTTTATCCGTAACTATAGCTGCAGTTACCATTAAAGTACACTGGAATGAAAACATTATTAAAAGAGTCTTAAATCTTCCAATCTTATCTGATAAATACCCTGCCAGCACTCTTCCGCTGGAATTGCCAATTGCAATAATTGCAACTCCAAGGAATGCCTGTTCACCCAGACCCTTCTTCACCATATCTGATACAAAACCTATAACCATCAAACCTGCTCCAGAACCAATAAAGAAAAGAGTCCACAAGATATAGAACTCCGACTTCTTAAAAATTTCAGATACTTTTATGTCATCTTTAGCTGATGCAGGATTTACTATTGCTTTTCCTACTTCTTCTTTTGGCGGATTTAATAAGAGGAAAGAGCAAATTCCGATTACAATAGCAAAGGCAATAGAATAAACTGTTAGTGCATGTGAAAGTCCGAAATCTTTAATCAGGAAAGTAAAGAGCGGCGCCATATAAACGGATGACATTCCGAATCCTGCAACAACAAGACCTGTTATTAAACCTGTTTTATTAGGGGGAAACCATTTAATGGTAACAGGTGTAATCACTGCATAACCGAAACCTGTACCTGCACCGATAAGAACTCCATAACCGAGTATCCAGCTTCCATAACCCGTTGAAGATGCTGAAACCAGCAATCCGGCAGTTACAAGTGCTCCGCCTATCAATGAAGTTATCTTCGGGCCGACTTTATCAAAAACTTTCCCCGATATTATCATCACGAATGCGAACACAAGTATCGCAACTGAGTAAGGATCGTTGAGAGTTGAAATATCCCAGTTAAATCCACCAGAGGTATGCTGATTTATTGATGCTTCAATCGTGCTTTTTAAGATGCTCCATGTATAAAGAATACCGAGTGCAAGACTTATTAATATAGCGGCAGTAAAAACGACCCACTTCTTTCGTTCCATAAAATGAAATATAAATATTATTCGTTAAGGGGTAAACAAAAACCCGCGTACCCACCGCGGGTTCTAAAGACTATTTTCTGTGTTTTGAAATAAATTCTTCTACTTCAGGAATACCTCCCTGATATATTAAATAACCGTTACTCGGTTCGCGTTCTGTTATCTCACCGTTTATAGGAGTAAGCATAATTCTCTTAACTTCTTCCATATCATCTGTCTGGCCGAGCGCCCATCCAAGTTTAACGTATGCAACTTCCGGAAGCATATTAGCAGTAGGCACAACTCCAAGTTCCATCATATCTCGGCCTGTATCATAAACGTACATCTGGACATAACCCCAAAGAGTCTGAACTGTCATGTATACAGCAATGTTTTTTTCTTTCGCTCTCTGAAGTGCAGGATAAAGAGGTTTATTTACGTGACCTAATCCGGTACCTGCAATAACAATCCCTCTGTAACCGTTATCAATGAGTGAATCAATCACATCAGGTTTCATGTTCGGGTAGTAATATACTATTCCTACTTTTTCTTCAAACGCAGTATTTATAATTACATTCTTGTCACTGCGGCGCCTCTTATAATCCTGTCTCAAAGGTGTGATTTCTTTTCTGCTTACCATCGCCACAGGTATATCACCAATCGTTCTGAAAGTCGAACGGTAAGAAGAATGCATTTTTCTTACCCTCGTACCTCTGTGAAGCAATCCATATTCATCAGAAGTCGGACCAAACATACATACGAGTACCTCTGCGATGTCACTTTCTGCTGCGGTCTTCACGCTGTACATTAAATTCAAAGCTGCATCGGATGAAGGTCTGTCGCTTGAACGCTGCGAGCCAACCATCACAATAGGCACGGGTGAATTCTGTACCATAAACGAAAGTATCGCTGCAGTGTGGTGCATTGTATCCGTTCCGTGTCCTACAACAATTCCTGCGACTCCTGATTCAATAGCTTTACCAATTGCAAGAGCTGTTCCTTTCCATTGTTCAGGTCCCATATTCTCACTGAACACGCCATAAAGTTTCTCAGTATCAAGATTACAAATATCAGCAAGTTCAGGGACCGAACCGTAAAGTTCTCCGGGAGTAAAGGCAGGAATAACTGCCCCTGTTCTGTAATCCAGTCTGCTGGCAATCGTACCGCCTGTACCCAGCAGTTTCACGTTAGGTTTTACAGGGTCATAAGGAAACTCCTTCTCAGGAATTTTGTATATAGCTTCTTTTCTGCCTTCAATTTTAATATCTGTAACTTTATCAGCAAGTATTCCAACATTATAGCCCGAACGCAATTTCAAAACTATGTGCAAGTGGTCAGATGTTTCGGAACGAGGAAGAATAATTCCTATAAAATTAGTCTGTGCAGTTGATACCACAACGTCACACCATACCATTGCTTCATATTTCATTAATACTGCTAATGCTTCGTCTTTATATCCTTTATAATCGTCAGCCATTATTTAATCTCCTTTACGTATTTTATAACTGCTTTTGAAACAACCGTTCCGTCAATCCTGCCCCGGACTTTATTCATCACAATTCCCTTATAAACTGCTTCAAAATTATCTTCATCGCGTAATGTTTTTACTCTTATTTCAGTAAGACTGTTTTCTACAAAACCTTTTATGTCTTTATCTTCAATCGGAGGAGGTAAATTATCAAGGTCAAACACACCATACTTCACTGCATCATAAAGAGCAGGAAGAATTCCCTCTTTAGCAACAAGTCCTTCTTTATATGCTCTCAGCAATCCTTCAAAGACATTCTCTTCAATGCTTTCAAACTCAACCTGCATTTTCTTCAGGCGTTTCGGAAGCTGGATTAAAACCACTGCAACCAATTTCGGATTAACCCCGAATTCCTTCACGGCTTTTTTAAAAAGCAGTGCAAGTTTTGAAATTGCAAGAGGTTCTATACAGTCCTGCGGTACTCCGAGTTTCTTATACCACTTAACCCTTTCCCAATAGTATTCCGGCAATTGTGATTTAATCTTTGCAATTCTTTCATCGGGGATTCTCTTTGGTGGTAAATCTGTATCGGGATACATTCTTTCAGGACCAGGGAGTATTCTTTCAAAACCTGTTGTGCCATCTTTTAATGCCTGACGGGTTTCTGAAGGTACACCTAAAGTTGCTTCTTTTGCGCGGATGGCAATCTCTTTCATAGCAGTATCCACATCCATTGAATTTCCCCAGACAATTACAACAGTATCCTTATCAGTTGCACCAATTGCTTTTTTCACTTTTTGCCACTCTGCAATCGAAATCGTTTCCGAAGTACTATCAGAATGAATTATATTCGGCAATGTTGTTAAACAGGCAACGACTCTAACTCTGTCAGAAATCTCTTTCGAGAAATATGTTTCGGTCTGCGTCTGCCAGTTCAGTAATCCCTTGAAACCGCGAAGAATGACAGAACCAACAACTTTTTCCTCCTGCAATGCAGCAGCAATAGGTGTATAAGTTGTCTTTCTTAAAAGTCGTGTTACGTGGTCTGATTTCGACCTGAAAATTTCAGTTGTAATTTCTCTTTTCTTAAGTTCTTCCCTGAGTCTAAGTAAATTCCATTGTCTCATTGCTTCATTGTACGTAAGTAAAGGTATTCTCTTCAGACTCGGCACACCTTTAATTTCAATCCTTGTTCCGCCCGTTACGCTGACGTTTACATCTTCCCTCGCAGCACCGGCACCTGTTCTTACTTTTCCTGTACTCTTTACTATGTTACTTAGTATCTTTCCAACTTCTGCTACTTCAACCGGAGTCTTCATATCAGGTGCAGTAACAGTTTCCAGCAGCGGCATTCCAAGCCTGTCCGCAATGTAAACTCTGCGATGCCCCACATCGCTAACTTCACGGCAGGAATCCTCTTCAATCGAGAGTTGAATAATATCTATCATTCTGTCTTTGTAAGGAATCTTTCCGCCAATGCTGACGATTGCCGTTCTCTGAAAACCTGTAGGAATACTTCCGTCTAGATACTGCTTTCTCGCAATATGAATTTCATCCGTAGTTGCACTCTGATACAGCAATGCAATCTCAAGAGCAATATCCAGTGCCTGTTCATTGATTTCAAAAGGAGGTGTATCATCCATTTCATAAGTGCAGACCGTATCCCTGTTAATATGATATATAATATCTTTCTTAGTTTTAAACTCCATTAAAGCTGTACCGTCATACTCGCCAAGTTCTGAAAGAGTAGGCCTCATATGCCTTAAAATCTCTGCATCAAATTTTTGGTTATACATTCCCGCCGGACAGCGGCAAAAGAGTTTCTTTTCGGTTAGAAGTTGCTGATGAATTTCCAGACCAGACATAAAGCCCACTTGCTGGTAGTCGTCATCTGTCATTTCATCAAAAGGTTTAAAAACAAAATCGTTCATATATTATTCTCAGAAGGTTTTTGTAGCATAAAATTATACATTAGCAAAATTACCAAAACAACATATCATATTAAAGACTGAAATTAATAAATCTTAAGAAAGAAGTGACAATATCAGTACTGAAAGGAAGGATTTCGCTCATAAAAGCGCTTAACTTTAATAAATAGATTAAACTTTTCATTATAAGTATATTATGCTAATATATTCGCAATTATGACTCATAAACTGTATTTCATTTTACTAGTTCTGATACTGAATTCAAGTGTTGCTTTTTCGAGGACTTTTGATTTCAGATTCAGCCATTGTTATACTGACAGTTCTAAACCTCAGAATGATAAAGATTCTTTGTACTGCAGTGACGGGCCAGTCATAGTCTATGATAGTGGTAAAATTATTAATTACAGGATTATTCCCGATGGCAATTCTTTTAAATCCCTTCAACAGATAATTGAAAAGTCTGGCAAGTTATATTGTTTCGTTGATGAGATACAACAGAGTTTTTCATTCAGACTAAAAGATACAATTATAGCCGATAATTCTGTTTATGATTTACCCGATAAAATGATTATAGTATCTGACATCGAAGGAAACTTCAAAGGATTTCAGTCTATATTAAAAGGTGCAGGAGTTATTGATACGGGATTCAATTGGACTTTCGGTAATGGTCATCTTGTTTTTGTCGGTGATATCTTCGACAGAAGCCCGAACGTCACTGAATGCCTTTGGCTTCTATACAAACTCGAGACTGAATCCGTGCAAAAGGGCGGAAAAGTACATTTTGTTCTTGGAAATCACGAAGTAATGAACCTGAAGAAAGATTACAGGTACGTCAGACAGAAATATTTCGTTAATGCCGACTCTCTTAAACTTGATTACAGTAAATGGTATGACAGGAATACAGAACTCGGAAGATGGATAAGGAGTAAAAACTGCATCGTGAGAATCGGCGATATGATTTTTGTACATGGCGGAATAAGCAAAGATTTTCCTTATACGGAATACTCGTTAGATGGAATAAATTCCTGTTTCAGAGACCGTATAGATGCAGAACTTACAAAAGATGGAATACGGAATGATGTTTTTATTGGAAGAAACAGCCCTATCTGGTACAGAGGAATTGCCGACGGGAAAATGGAACAAAATGACTTGGATAAGGTGCTCAGTACATTCGGAGCAAATAAAATGGTAATCGGGCATACGATATTTGATGAGATTAAATATTTATACGGAAGAAAAGTTATCGCAATCGATTTAGAGCACAGAATTAATACTGAGAATGGGTTTATGAATGCACTTTGGTTTGAGGGTAATGAATTCTTTACGGTAAATGACAGAGGAATAAAAACTTTGCTTAAGTGATAATTAATATCATAAGTATAGAATGATAGTTTAATTAAGTACTTTTAGTTCTTCAGGGAAGAGTTCAGGATTCAGTGCTTTGCGGATATGTATAAAAACGTCATCCACTGAAATGTGGTTCATACAGGACGGAATCTTGCAGCCGTAATCATGTCCAAGATAGAGGCAAGGGCTGCAGTACTTATCACTTTGAATGAGCACAGTATTTTTACTGTAAGCACCCCACTTAGCAGGATTAGTAGGGCCGTGAAGCCCCATAGTTTTTGTTCCCATACATGATGCCAGATGAAGCATACCTGTGTTACTGCATACTATCAGAGTTACACGTTTAATGATTGCAACAACATCGTCTAGGGAATAAATTCCGGAAAAGTTTATTATTTTATGACTGTCCCCGTAGATATCGCGCAAACCATTTTCAAGTTCTCCGCATTTTTCCTTCTCATTCGGTGCCCCTGAAATTAAAAGTACAATTTCCTTATCGTATTCAATAAGCCTTTTCCCTAAAGCTACGTATCTGTCGATATCCCATTCACGCGGTGCCCCAATTCCCCCGCACCCGGGATGGAGAGTGATTACACGTTTTCCTGACAGATTGTTATCCTCGAAGAACTTATCCGCAGTACTTTCATTGCCTTCGTTTAAAAAATACTGAAGTGCATAATCGCTCTTATATACTGTAACAAACAATGGTGTAAGCAAATCTATAAAAGTATCAAGTTCGTGCTTTTCACGCGAGTGGTTAATCACACGATTAAACATAAAGTGTTTGTACTGCCCTTCGGTTTTAAAACCTATTGAAAAATCATACTTTAAAAGAGCTATTATAATAGGGCTGATTCTCGACCACTGCTCTGTATCTATAATAATGGAATATTTATTCTTACGAAGTTCATAAATCATTTTAATAAATTTCATCGGGTTTGAAAGGAAATTATGAACATTTTCAACAAGGACTTTATCCAGATAAGGGACTTTACGAATAATCGATACATTGATGTCGGAGCAGAGAAATGTGATTTCAACTTTAGGGTATGCCCGTCTAAGAGTTCTGAGCATCGGAATAAGCATAATACTGTCACCGATGGCAGCAAATTTAACTACAAGGATTTTATTAATATCGAATTGCGGAAAATTTTTCTTCCTTTTAAAGAACAAAGCAAGAAGCATCAGAATTGGGATTCCAATCAGCCTGTCAAGTTTACGATAAAGTAACTTCCGTTTCATCAATTAGTTTAAAGAAATAATTTTGTAAATTAATCATTCATTCGTTGATTTACAAAATAATTCATGATACGATTGCGGTAAAGTTACCTGCTTTCTTAAATTCGTCACGGGCAGAAATAAGTTTATCTTTATCTGACTTATTAAATAAACCATAAATAACTGCTCCGCTTCCGCTCATAGAAGAGAATACTGCTCCCTTATTCAAAAGAGATTCTTTTGTATTCTGAAGCAAAGGATATTTTCGAAATACAACTTTTTCAAAATCATTCCTGAACAGCTCTTTATCCACAGGGTTAAAGGCATTCACTCCTGACAGAACCGGCTCAAAAGTGTCTTTTTCTTTAAAATACAGGTTCTCATAAGCCCATTTTGTTGACACATGCTGATTCGGATTCACGAGCAAAATATCATAATCGAGAATGAAGTTATTAAGCAGATGCAGTTTCTCTCCCTTCCCAGTTGCATAACAGGGTTTCTGTATCAGAAAAAAAGGAACATCGCTGCCAACTTCGAGTGCTGAATTCATAACCTTTTCGCGGTTTTCGGAAAGATTAATATTAAAGTACTTTAAGAGATATCTTATAATAGCACCCGCATCTGAACTACCACCACCTAAACCACCACCTACAGGAATATGTTTTGTAAGGAAGATTTCCATCCTATATGTTTCCCTTATTCTGAATGCTTTAAAGACTGCTTCCACAGCCTTAAAACATGTATTATTTCTGCTTAAAGGAACGGTTTGTTTTTCGGTTTTTACAATAATGGAATTTGCATCAGTAGCCGACTTTGAGATATGAATATTAATTTCATCAAATAATCTTACAGGATAGAAAATAGTTTCAATGTTATGAAAACCATCTTCCCTTTTATTCAGAATTCGTAATCCTATGTTTATTTTTGCCGGTGCTTTTAATATCATCATCGAATATAATAAAGGTATTGCTTAATAACAAAAATGCAATTACAACAATACCTTAATTTAAAAAAATCCTATATAGCCCATTTAAGAAGTATCGAGCCCCAAGTATAACCGGCACCGAAACTAGTAAGAATTAAATTATCACCTTTCTTAACTTTACCAGCATAGTAATATTCAGAAATACAAGACGGAATAGTTGCAGATGTAGTATTGCCATATTTATTTATGTTTATCATAACCTTATCAAGTCCTACCCCCATTCTGTCAGCAGTTGCCTGTATGATTCTCATGTTTGCCTGATGCGGAACGAGGTATGCAACATCTTCAGGTTTCAGATTATGTTTTTCCATCATCTCTGCAGAGATATCTGCCATACCTTTAACAGCAGCTTTGAATACAACCTTACCATCCTGGTAGATATAATGCATCTTCTTATCGACTGTCTCATGTGTAGGAGGATACAGACTTCCACCACCAAGCTGATAAAGCGAATCTTTTCCTGAACCATCAACATGAAGTATGTGGTCGATGATTCCGATTGTTTTATCTTCAGTCGGCTCGAGTAAAAATGCCGCGGCTGCATCACCAAAGAGAACACAATTGTTCCTGTCTGACATATCAGCAAGGCATGACATTTTATCGGCACCTATTATAAGAACTTTTTTAAAAGCACCGCTTTGAATAAACTGAATAGCCGTCGAAAGCCCGAAAATAAACCCTGAACATGCTGCTGAAAGGTCGAAACCAAAAGCATTCTTTGCACCGATTGCTTCGGCAACGATGACCGCAGTAGCAGGATATAACATATCGGGTGTAACAGTTGTAACAATGATGACATCAATCTCATCGGCAGAAATGCCTCGTTTTTCAAGAACCATCTGTGCGGCTCTGATTGCCATAAAAGATGTCGGTTGATTTGGCTCTAAAAATCTTCTTTCAGAAATACCTGTTCTTGTTTTAATCCATTCATCTGTAGTATCGAGATAACTTTCATAATATGAATTAGGTATTACTTTGTCGGGAAAATAATGCCCAACAGCACTTACATACGCATTATAAGGTCCTTTGTGACTCATTTAATTATCCTTTATTTTCTTTAGATTCTTCAATTATTTCATCATTCGGGTTTGTACCAGGTGTTTCTATCTTCGAAGGTTCAAAAATGAAATCGTCCGAGCCCTTCTTTGTTTTTATACGAACCCTTGTATTTTCTTTGATAGTGCCCTTTAGTATCTCTTCACTCAAAGGGTCTTCAAGATATCTCTGTATAGCCCTTCTGAGCGGCCTTGCACCGTAGTTCTGGTCGTAACCTTTATCAGCAAGATATTCCCTTACAGGTTTTGTGATTTCAATAGTAATATTCTGATGTTTCAATCTCTTCTGTAATCTTTCGATTGAAATGTCCACAATCTTTAAAATAGCATCTTTATCAAGCTGATGGAACACAATAAAATCGTCAATTCTATTTAAAAATTCAGGGGAAAAAGCTTTCTTAACAGCGTCGTCAATCCCTGTTTTCATTTTGTCGTATCTGGTTTCATCTTTTGAATCACCAAAACCAAAAACTTTATCAAGTTTAATATCTTTTGTGCCCACGTTTGAAGTCATTATCAGAATCGTGTTTTTAAAGTCCACTTTTCTTCCAAGACCATCAGTAAGCATACCTTCGTCGAGTACCTGAAGCAGAACGTTAAACGTATCAGGGTGAGCTTTCTCAACTTCATCAAGAAGCACAACACTGTACGGTTTTCTTCTGACTTTTTCAGTAAGTTGTCCCCCTTCTTCATAACCTACGTATCCCGGAGGAGCTCCTACGAGTCTGGAAACATTAAACTTTTCCATATACTCACTCATATCAACCCTGATAAGTGAATCTTCCGATTCAAACAGGAACAAAGCAAGTTGTTTTGCAAGTTCAGTTTTACCGACACCGGTAGGTCCCAAGAAAATAAAAGAACCGATAGGTCTGTTCGGGTCTTTAAGCCCTGCACGTGCCCTGCGGATGGACTTTGAAATTTTTTCAATACTCTCGTCCTGGCCGATGATAACTTTCTTAAGATAGTCTTCCATGTGAACAAGCCTTTGAGTTTCAGACTCTGCAACCTTGTTAACCGGAATGCCGGTCATCATCGCAACAACGTCTGCGACACTCTGTTCTGATACTTCATAGAAAGTATTCTGTGACTTTAAATCCCAGTCAAACTTTGTTTCTTCAAGTTGAGACAGTAAGTTCTTCTCCCTGTCCCTCAGTTTGGCAGCTTCCTCATAATTTTGCGTCTTAATAACTCTTGTCTTCTCCAGTTTCACCGATTCAATATCTGCCTCAAGTTTTGCAATATCTTCTGGGACTATAATGTGTGCAAGGTGAACACGTGAGCCGGCTTCATCCATAACGTCTATAGCCTTATCAGGCAGAAATCTGTCAGAGATATACCTGTCGCTTAAGCGTACTGCTTCTTCGATAGCCTTATCAGAATATCTGACTGAATGATGTTCTTCGTATTTGCTCTTTATATTTTTCAATATCTGTATTGTCTCATCAACCGAAGTAGGCTCAACCATAATCTTCTGGAACCTTCTGTCGAGTGCTCCGTCTTTTTCAATGTACTGTCTGTATTCATTTAATGTAGTCGCACCAATGCATTGAAGTTCACCACGTGATAGTGCAGGTTTAAAAATGTTTGAAGCGTCGAGAGAACCGCTGGCACCACCTGCTCCGACAATAGTGTGCAATTCATCGATAAAAAGTATTACATCTTTTGCCTTTTCAAGTTCATTCATTACAGCTTTCATTCTTTCTTCAAACTGCCCGCGGTATTTTGTACCTGCAACAAGTGCAGCTAAATCAAGCGTGACTACACGTTTATTGTGGAGTATGCGCGAAACCGTTTTCTGAACAATCCTGAGTGCAAGGCCTTCTGCGATAGCAGTTTTACCGACACCCGGTTCACCAATCAAAACAGGATTATTCTTCTTTCTTCTGCTCAGTACCTGTGCGACACGTTCAATTTCTTTCTCACGTCCGACAATCGGGTCAAGTTTATTCTCCATCGCAAGTTTCGTTAAATCCCTGCCGAAATTATCAAGAACGGGAGTTTTCGATTTATCTGTTTTCTTTTCCGGAGCCTTTGCCGAAGGAAAAGACGGAATAGACGACTGCTTACCTGTAAGAATATTCACAAGTTCGGTTTTTACTATATCGTAGTTAACATTAAACTGATGTAAAATCTGTGCGGCAAGGTTATCATCTTCGCGAAGCATCGAAAGCAGTAAATGTTCCGTGCCTATAATATCAGACTTGAACAACTTCGCTTCAAGATATGTAATCTTCAAAACTTTCTCTGCCTGTTTGGTTAAAGGTATATTACCGATAGTAAGTGTACTGCCGGTATGTTTCACGGTATCCTCAATATTCTGTTTGAGAGTAGGAATATCCACATTCAGATTTTTAAAGATACTGATTGCGAGACCTTCCCCTTCTCTTATGATACCAAGCAGTAAATGTTCGGTACCGATATAATCGTGACCAAGCCTTATGGCTTCTTCACGGCTTAATCTTATAACTTCCTGTACTCTTTGTGAAAAATTACTATCCATAATATTTATTCCTTTCTTCCATCCTGTAATAATTTTACAATTTTTTCCGCCACCTTAAACTCGTCTGAGTTTTCAATTTCATGTCTTTGTATAATGGAAACCAGTTTACCGTCTTTCATCATTGCAATCTGCGGTGATGAAGGAGGATTGTTCTGAAGATACCCTCTTACAGTTCCGACAACTTCTTTTTCCATCCCTGCAAACACAGTCAGGAGTCTGTCAGGCAAGCAGTTGTTTTCCGCTGCCCAATTAATTGCCATCTTTAATCCGGGTCTTGCTTTTCCCGCTGCACATCCGCAAACTGAATTCACGAAAACAAGTGCAGTGCCTTCGCTTTCTATTTCTTTTTTTGCTTCTTCTTTATTTAATAGTTCTTTGAAACCAAGAGTTACAACTTCATCTCTCATCGGCCTCACTAAATTTGGATCATACATACTAAATTCTATTTTCATTTTAACTTAAGTTTAATTATACTAAAGTTAAAACATTATTGTCCTTAATTTAATTTCAAATATTTATCAAACCATTGTTTTCTAAGAGTTTGTACTTCCTTCCTGTTTCTGCTCAAATAGTGGTCACCCTTTTGAATCGTTTCGAAATTAATATCTGCCCTGCTCTGGTCGACCAATCTCATATACATATTAACCGAATCTTCGTAGAGCACTTTATTGTCATTTGTACCGTGTATTAAGAGTATTGGGGTGTCCATATCTATATCCTTATGGAACTCAACTGCCGAACGTTTCCTGATTTCCTCATTAATTCTTTCTTCGCTTGCATTCGGGAATAACGAATTGAACTTATTCTTCAGTTTCAGGTTTCTTTCAAAATTTGTCCGTAAATCCGCGAGTCCTGCAACAACAACAGCACATTTAATAAACTTTAATTTTGTTAATAACTGATAAGTCATCATTCCTCCCCTGCTCCAACCCTCAACTCCGATATTCATACCGTCATACTCTTCAAGCAGCATACCAATTTTCAGAATGTTCATCACATCATTAATCTCTTTACCGCCAAACTCATCATTTTTGCGGTATTGCGAAGCGATAACAACGTATCCCCATGATGCAATCTCACCAAGAATCCCCCATGCAAGAAAATTATCAAGTTTACCGTTATCCTCATCGCCTCCTCTGTTCCAGAGAATTAAAGGATATTTTACAGAAGAATCTTTGGGTTTGCAAATAAAACCTTCAACATCATAACCTTCAGAATTATATATAATCTTAGATAATGAAACGTTTTCAAGCGTTTCATTTCCCCAACCGCTTTTTATAAGTGCCTTTTCAGCATCTATTAACTCAATCTGCCGATTTTCCTTCCAAATCATCATAATGCAAAATAACAAATTTAGAGTTGGAATTTAAGTCAATAATGAAGAGTAAAAAGAAGTATGATTTTAGACAATTATGAGTTAGAAGCAGAGATTATTTAATATGTTACAGGGATGATTAATATAAATCATTAAAAAAGGCGGTCTTAAAAAGACCGCCCTTATTACATTGAATATTTACCCTGCTTACTTGATTAACATCATTCTCTTGATGTCGCTGAAACCATTCGATTCCAGCCTATAGAAGTAAATTCCGCTGGCTAAATCTGAACCATTGAAATCAACAGAATATTCTCCCGGTGATTTGAATTCATTTACCAGTGTCTTAACTTCCCTGCCAAGAATATCGTATATTTTCAGATTAACCAATCCTTGTTTTGGCAATGCAAAATTTATCTTTGTTACCGGGTTGAAGGGATTCGGATAGTTTTGTGACAATGCATATTTTACAGGAAGAACCTGACCATTATTATTGGTGCCGGTTACCAAACCACCGGCGAATATCTGCACACAATACTGACTAATGTGCCCGGTATCACTTGCAGCATTATCATTAACACTGAATCTCCACCATCCGAAAGGATCCTGATTCGCGAAAGCAGAAAGTGGATTATCAGGATTAAACGTCCCTGTATACGGTGGCGTGCCTCCTGCGATTGGTGAAGTTGCTGAATCGTTAAACAAAGTGTTAGTATAGTTATCACCGCTGCTGCCATGGTTAGCAGAAAGAACTATTTCAGTTCCTGAAGGTGACCTCAAAGAAAATGTTACATCACCATCCCATGTATGAACCAGGTCGACCATAGTGAAATTAACCTTTATGATATTAGAATGTGTTCCAACCTGGAAACTGTCATAATTAGTAACATTATCTCTTATCGGAATAAATACATTTCTGCAAACGCTTGTCGAGACAACATTTGTTATAGCAAATCTATTCATCACGGAAGAATCTCTGTTATGGTTTGATGAATTATCCTGGGCTACAATACGATAGAAAATAGAATCGCCGGGTGTTACATCGGAATTAATTGAATTAAACAATGATGAATAGTTAGTACCGCTTGTGAAATTTAGTCTGAACTGTTTCACACCGGTTCCCGTGTTATTTTTATACCATCTTACCCAAACGGAATCGACTCCAATATTATCTGTAACCGAAGCTGAAACATTCACCGGCCAGGATTGTTTGGGTTGGTTTGCTAAAGGTGTGTAGACTATTACAGGTTTTACAGTATCAGGTGATGCAATAAATGATACAGTATTTGCAGGAGCTCCTGCAGGATATGTAACTGTTCTGCTTAAATTATCTGTTGCTGTAATGTAATATCTGTAAAGGCCTGCACCTGACATAGGCAGGTTTGCAGACCAGTTATTACCGCTGCTGTTTGTTAGTGATACGTTTGATGTAAGAGTCGGATTATTCAATGAATAATACAATTTTACTGTTGTTGGATTTATTGGACTTCCTGCAGGGGTAATTACACAATTAACTACCCTTGTTCCCGTTGTTTGTTCTGTATTTCCAAGGTTGGTATGAGAGATTGCCGGGCCTAAATCGATTGTACTTATCCATGCCTGGTATAGACCGCTTGAATTATCTGACCAGTAAGCGTATATTTTGCTATTGCCTGAAGTAATGCCAATATAATCTCCCTGATAGCCACCTGCTAAACCAGGAATAGAACCAGGTTTGAAACTATGGTCTGAGACTAATACATCTGAGAATGTTGAGCCGCCATCTACTGAACGTGATACATATACCTGAACAGAATCGCCACCAACATTTCTGTTATCATAATAAATTACGTTAACGCCACCTGATTCATCAACTCTGCAAGCCGGCATATACTGAACCTTACCGTTGTTCAATACATCCTGATTTACTCTGATACCTGCTGACCAGGTTGTACCACCATCTGTTGACTTGTGCATGACTATGTCTGCATCTGACCCTGCAGGTGCTAAACTTTTCTCTGCTGCAACAATATAAATCCAACCGTTTCTTGAACCACCGCTTCTGTCAATTGCCATCCAGGGGAAATCATTTACTCTGATACCTGCTGCAAATAATGTTCCTCTGATACCATTACAATCATAAATATTATTATTAGTTACCCATGTTACTCCGCCGTCAGTTGATTTCCCGAAACCTATATAATCACCTGTGTATGGTGATGCAGAAATCGGACTCTGCCAGCAAATAACTGCGTCGCCGTTCGGCAGCACTGCACCGTTAACGCCCTGCGCATAATGGCCGGATGGAGGAGTATTAACACTGATAACTCCTGAATATGTTGAACCATTGTTTGTCGAATAAGAAACAACGCAATTAGGTGACGCTGCTGTAAACAAAGACCAGGTAACATAAACTCTACCGTAGTAAGGACTTGCAACAACATCATTAACAAAAGTATGGTTCTTATCCTGCGAACCTGTGACAACGGTATTTGATGCTGCCCATGTAGAACCGTTGTTTGTTGAATAAGAAGTGAAAATACCTGATGTTGTATAACCTAAATAAGACTGATAAAAATAACCATTCGGACCGATAGCAGGTGCGGGGTCACCACCGTGATTAGTTAGCGGTGCAGCAGCAGTTGTGTCAGAACCACCCCAGGTTAATCCACCGTCAGTTGAAACATACATACCTTCACTGATGAATGAAAGTGTAGAACCCGACATCCTTGCAGCATTAGAACTTGCGAATAATATCTGCTGATTTGTAGGATGTCTCGTAATAGGCACCTCTGACTGGGTTGTCCCTGAAGGATGAACCCTCACGTTTGGGTTTACCAGCATAAATCCATTAGGAGTATTGTATCCCACTGGTGCTGTAAATATCTTGCTTGTAACAGGCGTTACCACTGGTAACATACCTGTATATTCGCCCGAAGGCATAATAGATGCGACCCTTGGGTCTGTATTCCATTTTCTGTCATCAATTTTCTGCCCTGTAAAGATTAGAAAACCTACAACAAAAATGAACAAAGTGGAGAGAGTTTTTTTCATAGTTGTCCCATTTTAAGTTTAGAAATAAAATTATCCTCCTTCCAACTGTAAAACTCAAAATAATTTTTATTCCTATAAAATGTATAACTCTGGAAACAACAATTAAAGTTTCAAATAAAAAAGGCGGTCCCAAAAGACCGCCTTACATGGATTCCTGCTCTTGCAGGATTATAATCAGAAATTATTTAATTAACATCATTCTCTTGATGTCGCTGAAACCATTCGATTCCAGTCTATAGAAGTAAACACCACTTGAGTAATCTGAGGCGTTGAAATCAACTGAATACTGACCTGCAGATTTAAATTCGTTTACGAGTGTTCTTACTTCTCTTCCGAGTACGTCATAAATCTTTAAAGAAACAAATCCTTGCTTTGGTAATGCAAAATTAATCTTGGTTACCGGATTGAAAGGATTTGGATAGTTCTGAGATAATGAATATACTGTTGGAATATTACCGTTGTTCGGGACAATACCTGTTAATGGTGATATCACGAGACATACATTTGCTCTTGCGGTCTGTGCTGTACCAGCTGTAAATCCTGTGTATGAACATGCTGTTGATAAGTCATGGTACTCAGTCCATTCCATACCTGAAATCGTTGTTCCGTTAACAACCGTTGCTGTTGTATAAGTAGTATTCTGAAAACAAATTTCCATTAAAAGATTTGTTCCATTCCAGTAAAATGGTGTTGTTAAATCTATGTATTGCATTCCTGTTCCCGGGACTGTATATGTGTTTGAGTAAGCAGTTGTCCATCCTGTTGATGTGAATCCTGTAAGAGATGTCGCTGTTGTATTCTGGAATCTGTATGTCAGCCCTGTCATTGCCTGTCCACCTACGGCAGCAATACTAAAGCCGACTCTTGTTATGTTACCTACTGCTCCACCATTAGCTAATATTTCAGCTGAAGTCCAGAGTATATTTGTTCTGTTTCCATACCAGAAAGTGTTAAATGGACCGCTTGCGCTTCCCATCTGAACCGTGCCGTTTCCGATACAGGAAGTTGTCAGATTGATTACCTTGAATTTGTAAAGTGCAGTTGAGTCTGCATTGTGACCTGAAGAGTTATCTCTTGCAAAGACTCTGTAGAATATTGAATCGTTAAATTGTACGTCTGAATTTAATGAATTAAATGCTGCACCATAGTTCGATCCGCTAATGAAAGGAAGCCTGAATTGTTTAATTCCCGTCCCTGTGTTGTTCCTGTACCATTTTACCCATACTGAGTCAACACCTATGTTGTCAGTCACTGTTGCACTAACTGTAGCTGGCCATAATGTTTTTGGGACATCTCCCAGAGGTGTAGTAACTATAACAGGTTTTACAGTATCTGGTGTAGAAATGAAAGAATAATAGTTAGCAGGAGCGCCAGCAGGTGCTGTTGCAGTTCTTCCGAGTGAGTCAGTTGCTATCAGATAATATCTGTAAAGACCCGGACCGTATATCGGCATATTTGCACTCCAGTTTGTACCGCTGGAATATGTTAAGGCAATATTGGTTGTGATAGACGGATTATCCTGTGAATAATACAATTTTGCAGTAGAGGGATTTATACCGCTTCCTGCAGGAATGATGCTTGCGTCAATTATTCTGTTTCCAACTGTTTGCTCCGTGTTACCAAGAGGTGTATGATTAATCGTAGGACCTAAATCTATTGAAGCAACCCATGCGTTGCAAGGACCTGCTTTGTTATCCATCCAGATTCCCCACACTTTATTATTACCTGAAGTGATACCGATATAATCACCAATCTGAGTGCTCCAGTTTGGTTTGAAATTATGGTCTGATAATTTAATGTCGGTAAAAGTATTTCCACCGTCAATAGAACGTGAGACATAGATAGTAGCAGAATCGCCTGTATTAGCCCAACTTCTGTTATCATAATAAATTACGTTTACACCGCCGTATTCGTCAACTCTGACCGCAGGGAACCATTGAACTTTTCCGTTGTTAAGCGGATCCTGATTAACCCTGATACCTGAAGACCATGTCAAACCGTTATCTGTTGATCTGTTTAAGACTATATCTCCATCTGTACCAGCAGGTGCAAGATTAATCTGCGGCCGTACTACATAAATCCAGCCGTTTCTCGAACCGCCGGATTTATCTACATCCATCCTCGGGAAGTCATTAGTTCTGAATCCCCATCCGTTATAAGAAGAACTTCTTGTACCGGCACAGTCAAAAGCATTATTATTTGATGTATAAGTTACGCCACCGTCAGTAGACCTTGCAAAACCTATTGAGTCACCCGGATAAGGACTTGCGTTTGATTCCTGAGCCCATGTTATATAAACGTATCCGTTTGGACCGACACAAACGTCTGAGCCCTGTGAGAAGTGGTTTGCATTTGTTGAATTCACCAGTACAGGTGTACCCCAGCTTACGCCACCATTTGTTGTTCTTGAAGCATAAATTACAGCGGGGAAATTTCCTGCAGTAAACCTGCACCAGGCTACGTATGAATTCCCATAGTAAGGACTCGAAGGACTGTCATCAGTACCTGCTAAGTTTTTATCGTCATCAGCACTGTTATCAATCTGAAAAGTAGCGGAGAAGTTTGCACCTCTGTTGGATGAATACTCACCGCCGATACCCGTAACAGCACCAAAATTAGTCGCACTTGTAATATGCGTAAAAAGCAAAACACCATTTTTATCGTAAGCAGGACCAGGGTCCGAACGCTGATTAGCAGTGTTACCATTATTAATATAATCGAAGCCAGCCCAGTTTACACCTGAGTTAGTTGTATAATAATCACCTGCATTAATAGTCGAACCTGGTATTGTGTTTGCAGAAGCAAACATCCAGCTTTGATTTGTCCTGCAGCAAACTATAATAACTTCATTCTGAGTAATCGTCGAAGGGAAAACACGGAAACTCGGGTTCACCGCTGTCACACCTGAAGGTGACATAACATATCTTGGTGATGTTGTTGGTATATATACTTCCTGATTGACAGGTAATTGATTATATACTCCCTGCCTCATTTCAGTAAAGGCGGGATTATTAACCCAACGGGGATTATCTTCGAATTTTTGACCGGTAAATATCATTAAACCGATTACAAGAATTCCCAAAGTGGAGAGAACTTTTTTCATTTTTGTAAATTTAGTTAATAGAAAAATATAATAGTTATTAATATCTTTTCTAAATTTAAAGTAAGAATAACGAAACAATTACCCGGATGTTAACCGTTTGTCTTAATGATGACTTTAATCATAGCATAATAATTTAAAGCAATATTAGTTTAAAATCAATTGAGAAATAGTGAAGTGTGGTTTTGTTAAAAAGATTGAATCAGTTTTGGGAATAAAAAAAGGCGGTCTGGATTTGACCGCCTTTATTATATTAAATATTTACCCTTCTTACTTGATTAACATCATTCTCTTGATGTCGCTGAAACCGTTTGATTCCAGTCTGTAGAAGTATACACCACTTGCAAATTCTGATGCGTTGAAATCAACTGAGAACTGTCCTGCTGATTTAACTTCGTTTACGAGTGTTCTTACTTCTCTTCCGAGTACGTCATAAATCTTCAAAGTTACCATTCCCTGTTTTGGTAATGCAAAATTAATTTTGGTTACCGGATTGAAAGGATTTGGATAGTTTTGTGATAAATTAAACTTGGTTGGGATATTACCGTTGTTCGGAACAATACCTGTTACAGGTGCTATCACGAGACATACGTTTGCTCTTGCTGTCTGTGCTGTACCTGCTGTGAATCCTGTGTATGAACAAGCTGTCGATAAGTCATGGTATTCAGTCCATTCCATTCCTGAAATAGTTGTACCGTTAACAACTGTTGCTGTTGTATACGAAGTATTCTGGAAGCAAATTTCCATTAATAGATTTGTTCCATTCCAGTAGAATGGTGTCGTTAAATCTATGTATTGCATTCCTGTTCCAGGAACTGTGTATGTGTTTGAATAAGCTGTTGTCCAGCCAGTCGAAACGAATGCTGAAAGAGATGTTGCTGTTGTATTCTGGAATCTGTATGTTAAACCTGTCATTGCCTGTCCACCAACTGTAGCGATATCAAATCCGATTCTTGTTATGTTACCAACTGCTCCGCCATTAGCTAATATTTCAGCTGATGTCCAGAGTAAATTAGTTCTGTTTCCATACCAGAAAGTATTGAATGGACCGCTTGCGCTTCCCATTTGAACTGTACCGTTTCCGATGCAGGAAGTAGTCAGATTGATAATATTAAAACTCATAGATGCAGAAGAATCTCTGTTATGATTTGCAGAATTATCCTGTGCATATATTTTGTAAGTAATAGTGTTTCCAACAGCTACGTCTCCGTTTACTGAATTGAACAGTGCTGAATAAACACTACCTGATGTGTTAGTTAATTTGAAACGTTTGTTAACACCGGAATTAATGCGCCATATAACCCATGAAGAGTCAACACCGATATTATCTGTAACTGTAGCTGATACTGCTATCGGCCATGTTGCTTTTGGTGTTGGTCCAATAGGAGTTGTTGTAATAACCGGCGGAGTTAAGTCAGGTGATGCTGTAAACTGAACTGTGTTTGCAGGTGCGCCCGCAGGATATGTTGCTGTTCTTGCTAATCCGTCTGTTGCTGTGATGTAATATCTGTAAAGTCCTGCGCCTGAAAGCGGAAGGTTTGCTGTCCAGTTATCACCACTACTGTTTGTCATTGTAACGAAAGAAGTAAGTGTTGGACTATTTAAAGAATAATACAATTTTACTGATGCAGGTGTAATAGGACTTCCCGCAGGAGTAATTATACAATTTACTGCTCTGTTACCTGCAATTTGTTCTGTATTTCCAAGGTCTGTATGTGTGATTGAAGGACCAATATCTACTATGGCTGCCCATGTTTGATATTTGCCTGTTCTGTTTTCTGCCCAGTTAGGGATGATTTTGTTATTACCTGATGTAATACCAATGTAGTCACCCTGATATCCTGTTGCTGTTCCTGAGATAGGAGCCGGTCTGAATTTATGGTCAGAGATTAAAACGTCTGTAAATGTTACACCACCGTCTACCGAACGTGATAAATATGTTTGTACTGAGTCGTTTGCGTTTGAATTTCTGCAATCTTCATATACTACGTTTACGCCACCACCTGCATCAACGTTAACTGCTGCGTGATATTGTAATTTTCCTGAACCGACTGCGTCCTGATTTACTCTTATTGGAGCACTCCATGTAACGCCAACGTCAGTTGATTTCCACATAAAGATATCCGATGCGTCTGCATTTGCTAATCCGGTTTTTTGAGGAGCTACTACATAGATCCAACCGTTTCTTGCGCCGCCGCTTCTGTCAACGTCTATTCTTGGGAAACCTGCAACTCTAACACCCCATGGGCCGAAAGATGCTGCTCTGATTCCATTCATATCTACTGCATTATTTTTTGATATTGCCCAGGTTGTTCCACCGTCTGTTGATTTTGCAAAGCCAAGTGAATCTTCTGTTGAGTTCTGACCGTTTGTTGTACAGTTAGCCCAGATAGCATAGACATTGCCTTCCGGTCCTGCTGTTACGTCACAACCCTGATGGTGATGACCTGACGAAGGTGTTGGACTTAAAGGAACAATAGATGTCCAGGTTACGCCACCGTCTGTTGTTTTTGTAAATACTATTCTGTTTATATACGTTCCTGCGAATTCTGTATAAACTGTGTAGGAGTGTCCATAATAAGGACTTGCTGCTGCATAGTTCGTACCGGATAAATTCTTATCTGCACTTGTTGATGCACCAGGGAAAGTATAAGCTGCTGACCAGGTTGTGTATGGACTTACTGAACGAGTAGAACCCATACTACCTGCTAATGTGATAAAAGAAATAATCATATTATTATTTTTATCAATCATTGGTGCAGGGTCACCATAGTTACTGACCGATACGTCATTACCTGCAAAATTTAATCCACCGTTTGTAGAAACATAACCAGGTGTACTAAATGTTGATGCACCATCAAAATAGTTACATGATGCTAAAACCAAACTTGGGTTTGTTAAACTCGAAGTAATGTTAACTTCACTCTGAGTAGAAGCCGCAACTACTGATGGCTTAACCATAAAGTTTGGACTTACTGCTGTAACACCATTCGGTGAGTAGTAATAAGAAGTTATTGTGTTTGGATTTACGTAATCACCTGTATTAGGATAACTAGGTAAATCTACATACTTTCCGACTGGTGTAAGCCTTGTCATCGCAGGGTTTACGTTCCATCTCGGGCTGTCATTGTCAAATTTTTGACCGGTAAAGATAATGAAACCGAGTACAAAAATTGATAAAATAGAGAGAGCTTTTTTCATTTTTGTCAATTTAGTTAGTTAAAAGAATTTAAAATTTATTTAAAATATCACCCTAATTTGAATTTCATTAAAATTATCTGATTAATTTCATAAAATCAACAGATAAATGGTTTTTCAAACAAAAAAGGCAGTCTGAGTAAGACTGCCTTTTTTTATAATTACCTGTGATTGCAGGTATAAAAGTATTACTCTTACTTGATAAGCATCATTCGCTTTATATCGCTGAAGCCTTCAGACTCTAATCTATAGAAGTATACACCACTTGAATATTCAGATGCGTTGAAATCAACTGAATAGTTTCCTGCTGATTTAACTTCATTAACGAGTGTTCTTACTTCTCTTCCAAGTACGTCATAGATTCTCAATGTAGCAAGTCCCTGTTT
>JAPLFJ010000051.1 GCA_026390735.1 Ignavibacteriota bacterium | reverse complement strand
AAAATTAAAGTAATCACAAATCCAAAAAGGGTTAAAAGTATTTTCGATCAAGGGTTTAAGTATTTACGGAAAATCATATGTAACATAAATTGTTATCTTGATGAGTTTTATAACCTTGTTAATTTACTGTCGTGTGCATAGATTGGTGGTAATGTTTTATAATATTCATAGAGATTTATCAGAAAAATTAATAAATTGAATTTGCAATTAGTTAATCCTAATTTTGAAACTACACACCTGAAATATCTGTTAATTAATATATTGAAGGTATAATTAAAACATATAATGGAGATTAAACATGTTAACTAAAAAACTTGAAGACGCAATAAACGCACAAATCAATAAAGAACTTTATTCTGCATATTTCTACCTTGGGATGTCAGCATACTGCAATTCGTTAGACCTGGATGGCTTTACTAACTTCTTCCACGTTCAGTATCAGGAAGAAACATTCCACGGAATGAAAATGTACAACTATTTACTCGAAAGAGGCGGCCATGTTGTATTGTCGCAAATCGATACACCGCCGCAGGATTTCAAATCACCTCTCGATGTGTTTCAACAGACACTCGAGCACGAAAAGATTGTTACAAAATCTATTAATGATTTAATGGATTTAGCCCTGAAGGAAAATGACCACGCAACCATAAGTTTCCTGAAATGGTATGTGGACGAACAGGTAGAAGAAGAATCAACAATCAATAAGCTTGTTAATAAAATGAGACTCATCGGTGATAACGTCGGTGGTTTGTTCATTATCGATTCTGAGTTGAAGGCAAGAGTATTCACTCCTCCTCCAACAGCATAATAATAATTAATTCCTAAAATTAAAAAAGGCTGATATTATCAGCCTTTTTTGTTGTATTAAATTTTAATCTTTATCTCTTTAAATTTGCAATTTCAAATTTACAATTTAAAATTGACTCAGCATCCCTCTTTCTTCTTTTTCGGTGCTCCGTCAGGTGCTTTATTCCCTGACTGATTATCAAGTTTCGGCATTTCCATCTTTGGGGTTTCTGTCTTCACGTCCGCTGTTCCACCAACTGATGGCGTCCCGCCGAAAAACTTTGATATTTCCTTTATCTTCTCAAACTTTGCAATCTGTTCAGGTGTTGCAGTTTCTGAAAGTTTTGGAAATAAAATCTGGTCTTTCCAGTCATCAAGCCCGCCGAATAAAATGTAAACTCCCTTATAACCTTTTGCCTTAAGCAGCATCCACGCCTGCGCAGAGTGAATTCCGCCCTCAGAATAAAGCACTATCTTTTCGGTCTTAGGAATGCTTGTCTTCTCAAGTGCAGTTAAAGTTATATTATCAGAATTCGGAATGTGATATTCGTTGTATTCCTGTTCTGTCCTTAAATCTATTAACTTAAAATCCATCTTCGCCTGTATTATCCAGTCTGCAAGGTCCTGAACAGATACGTGGTCAACCTTACCCTCAACAATCATTCCAAGTTCGGTTGTGTTCATCGAGACTAAATTTCCCTTATAAGGATTTCCAAGAAATAAACCTATAAATCCAAGACCGATAGCAATGAATGCCAGTTTATTGTTTAAAGTTAAGTTCTTCATTTCTTTGCCTCCGCTTTTTTTGCCATATTCTTTTCACCCCACTCTGCGGCAACAAAAGCACCTACTGCCATTAGCACTACAAGAAATACAACTACTCCGTAAGGTAGGTTAAAGAACTGCGGTAGTGTTACCTGTCCCATCAGAGTTGAATTGTAAAATCCGCTTACTAAAGGAAATACTTCTCCGAATCCGAATATTCCAAACACGACTCCAAGCAGATATACAATTCCGTCTGTTCTTCCCGTTGCAGCCGACACACAAGACGTTCCAGGACAGTAACCCCCAATCACAAAACCAAACCCGAGCAGTAATCCGCCCACTACCTGGGGCATTATGTTTGTCGGTGTCAGGTATACCATCGATAAATCCATCCATCCGATGATGCTCAGATAATAAACCCCAAGCATTGCAGTAGCGATTGCAGTGAACATCACTTTCAACACTGTCATATCGGTAAAGTAAAACTGTGCGGCAAGTTTTCGCGCACTGCCGAACCCGGCTCTCTCAAGAAAGAAACCAAACCCTATTCCGATTATAAAAGCGACTATTAAACTTACTTCGTCGCCGAACATTCCATACTTAAAGAAAGGTATATTCATAACCATTGCCTCCTCATGAAATAAGCCAGTGCATAAGCACCCGCAAAAACGCACATCATAAATGCCCAGCTTCCTAAATTCAGTACTGAGCCTCCTGTCAGTGCCTGTCCGCTTGTACAACCCCTTGCAAGTTTTGCGCCAATTCCCATAAGTGCTCCGCCTATGAAAGCAAAGATTAATCTTTTCTTGTCAGTAACGTTCGGACCTTTTTCGATTGTTTTCTTTATCCTTCCTCCAAGGGCTCCCGATATAAACCCACCTACAAAAACTCCAAGCACTTCAAATACCAGCCAGTCCTTTAAAGGGTTCTTTGTTCCGTCCCCTAAGTACTCGCCGTAAAATTCATTTGCCTTTGTGTGTGTCGGTGCAATTTTTTCCATAACGTATGAAATTCCCGAAGAAAATGCTCCCGAAGCTCCAAGGCCTCTTCCCATTATCACGAATGATAACAGTAAAACCAGACCCAACCCTATTCCCGATAAATACGGGTTCCAGTAAGGTTTAGGTACGGAAACAGATTTTTTCTCTGTATCCGGTGTTTGAACTAATGTTGACATTAATTTTGCCTCTTTAAAAATTATAAAATTATTTTATTCTAATTAATTTCACAGCGTAAAAACCGTTAAAACGGTTAAAGTTCTTTGATAATTCTTTGTCCCATGACTAAAGTCATGGGCTGAATTTAAAAGACTTATCATAAATTTAAATTTGTAAGTTACTGACTTTATTTATTCTAATCCGATTACCTTTGTCCAGTGACTTAAAAGCCCTGCGTTTACAATCACAAACCTTAATAATAATCCTCCAACTATCACGAGAATCGGTGCCACGGCAGTATGCTTAATTCTGTGTGAAACAGCCAGCGACTGTATTAATAATGGTACAACAAGTCCAAGCCCTACAACAAACACCCAGAAACCTGCTGCATAAGGACCTGTAAGTATAATCTTCACTGCGTTTATATGTGCCTGAGTTGAACTCAGAAGATTTATTATAAATAATCCGAGTATCAATAATTCAAACAGTATGAATAAATTATCTGCTCTTGCTAATAATCGGCTTTCCTCTTTGTCTTTTGCAATCATGTGAACTAAAGCTGATGCCGTTGATAATCCTGAAACTAAAAACAAAATCCCAAGAATTGAACTGTTCCACAAAGGTCTTGCGCCGTATGAACTTAAAAGCACACCCGTGTAAATCCCAAGTCCTGAACCGACTACCATGTTTGCAATTCCAATGCTCTGTAAAACTCTTTTGTTGTTATTAATGTACTCCGACCATTTAAAAAGCAAAGTAAACTTCTTTGGAATAAAGCCCGGTACTTTTATTAATAGCATTGCAAACATTGCAGGATATACTAACAGTAAAATCCATGCGCCCCACGACATTGGTGATGTAGGCTGAAAAGTAGTGTACATTCTCCATGTGTAAAGTTTGTGTTCAAGGTCTAAGAATAAGGCAAACATACCAACACTCAAAAGTACAATTCCAATCAATGGTACTACGGTACAGGAAGTAATAAACTGTTTGTGTCTTTCCCTGTATAAAAAGTAACCTGATAAAATCATCATTCCCGCTACCAGACCGCCAAGGAATAGGTAAACAGAAATTTCCCATCCCCATATGCTTAGAGTCGGGTCTATTAAATGATTATTTCTTGTGATTGTAATCTCATTCATAATTCTCTCCTAATCCAGATAAAATATTTGTGGTTTTGTGCCTGCTTCGGTAATAAGTGCTCTGTGCTTTCTTGAATTCAGAAGCTTGTTCAGTTCGCTGTTCGGGTCGTCTAAGTCTCCAAAGTACATACAGTGTGTCGGACAAACCGAAACACACGCAGGGTCCATTCCGTTTTCAACTCTGTGAATGCAGAATGTGCACTTATTAGCATACCCGTCAGGATGTATAAACCTTGCATCGTATGGACACGCTGCCATACAGGCTTTGCACCCGCTGCATTTGTCGTGATAAACAAGAACAACACCGCCAAGCTCGTGTATGTGGCTTGCTCCGCACGGACAGCAGTAAACACATGGCGGATTGTCGCAGTGGTTGCATCTTTCCGTCCTTATCTGCATATTCAAAGTCGGATAAGTACCTTTCACGTCCTGAACTATCCAGTCCCTGTTCAAACCTTCGGGTACATTATTCTCGGTCTTGCAGGCTACAACACAATCCATGCATCCAACGCACTTCTTTGTGTCAATCACCATTCCGAATCTTGCCATAATCTGTTATCTATAAAATTTTAAAAATCTCTTTCTCTAAATCGCTTGCGATTCGCTTTTCCAATTCGCGTAATTAGCTTAATTCGTTTAATTCGCGGATATCTTTTCTTAATCTTTTCAATTCATCATTCATAATTCTGAATTCATAATTGCATTTCTAAGCTCACAAAATTCACACTCATCCCATTCCCGCCCATAAGAGGATCCACCGCATATTTTGTTATCAATCCCGCGTCACTCGCACCCTTGCCATAAGCCAGTGTCTGTTTTTTTGCATTATGTCCGAAACCATGAACCATATACACGCAATCCGTTCTTATTCTCTCTGTTGCTTTAACTTTAATCTTATTGCTCACCACACCATCCTGATTTTTCAGCTTAACGTAATCACCGGACTTCAGTCCATACTTATTGGCAACATCTTTGTTAACCCATATCTCGTTCTCGCTCATCATATCATAAAGTAAAGGATTGTTTTGTGTCTTACTGAATGTATGTACGGGTGCTCGTCCGAACAGTAATCTGAATGTACCGGCAGGAGGTTCTTTTTGTTTATTGAATTTCGGAACGGGGTCGAATCCCTTTTCCTGTAACTGTAACGAATAGAACTCTATTTTTCCTGATGGAGTCTGGAATTTATCTGGAACACCTTCATCAAAATAAATAGGCTGTTTCTTTCCTTTAATAATGCCCTTCTTTTTCAGTTCATCAAAACTCAGCCCTGCATTAGTAAGTCTTGTCTTATAGTACTCTTCAATGTCATTCCACGGGAAGTAATTTCCAAGCCCGAGCTTCTCCGCGAGCTTCTTCGCAATCCACCAGTTTGGCTTCTGCTCATTCGGCGGTTCAACCACAGGCTGCCTTATTGCCACAAACGGTTCTTTGAAGAACTCAACGTTCATATCATCGTATCTCTCAAGATATACAGGTTCAGGTAATACTACATCTGCCCATCCTGCAATCTCACTCGGCACCACATCTACTACCACCATCAAATCCAGATTCTGTATTGCCTTAATAGTCTCATCCCTATTCGGCAATGCCTGCATAAGGTTAGTACCGTAAACAAGCCACCCCTTTACAGGATAAGGTTTGCCCGTAATCGTAGCTTCTCTTATTCCTGTGGTTAATGTCTCGTGTGCAAAAGGATATTTCTTATCAGGGTTATCAACTTTAGGCTTATCGGAATGCGGATATTCAGGATAAGGATACGCAGGTACATCCATACTTACAGGATAAAAGAAGCCGCCCTTTCTTCCCCAGCTCCCCATCAGTGCATTCAGCAGTGCAATCGCTCTGCTTCTTTGTGCATCGTCACCGTACCAGGTTGTGTGCCGTCCGGGATGAATCAACGTTGCAGGTTTATACTTTGCCATTTCTCGTGCAGAATCTCTTATCAGTTCAGGTGAAACACCTGTTTCAATGTAAGCCCATTCTGGTGTGTACTTCTGTATCTCTGCTTTAAACTGTTCAAAACCAAATCCGTATTTATCTACGTACTCTTTGTCATAAAGATTTTCATTCACTATCACGTTCATCCATGCGTTAACTAATGCAATGTCAGTCCCGGGTTTTACAGGCAGATAATACTTTGCCTTGCTCGCCGCAACTGAAAATCTCGGGTCTGCAACAATTATAACTCCGCCGTCACCGTTCATCTTCGCGAATTCCTGTACCTGTGTGTTATGCATATTTTCGCCAAGGTGTGAACCTATCAGCACAAGACACTTCGCGTTTTCTATATCAGTTCTTTCAGGTGAACCAATGTCTTCGCCGAAAGTCATTCTGAAACCAACGTCTCTGGGGCCTCTGCATTGTGCAAACGACGGTGCTGCAATGTTTGCCGAACCGTATGCCTTAATCATATGCTTGAGAAAATTACCGCCGATGCCGTGACTGAAAAATGCCATCGACTCAGGTCCGTAACTTGATTTTATCTTTTGCATCTTGTCGGCAATGTATGTAAGTGCTTCATCCCACGTAACGGCTACCCATTCTTCTTCTCCGCGGTTATTCTTTCTGATGAGAGGTGATGTGAGCCTGTCTTTGTCGTAATGCGCGCCGATTCCGCCTGTGCCTCTCGGACAAAGTCGTCCCTTGCTGAGCGGGTCATCGGGATTGCCTTCTATCTTCCACAGTTTGCCGTCACGTACGTATGCAATCGCACCGCATTTCCAGAAGCAAATGTCACAGTATGTTGGGATTTTTTTAACGCTCTTGGAATCTTCTGATTTATTTTCGAAGAAGGCATTGGATTTCTTTACGAAGCCGCCGATTGTTGAACTTGCAGCTACAAGTCCGAGCGAGGCTCCGCTAATCTTTAAAAACTTTCGTCTTGAAACGTCCATATTTTAAAATCAAAGGTTTTATCCCTTTGAAGGGGAAAATAACTTGTTAATTATATACTTTATTCATTATACCATATCAGCTGAATTCTTTTAAATTCAGCCCACGACTTTAGTCGTGGGTATGAAAAACAACTGATACTAACCGTTTTAACGGTTTCTTAATTTCAAACTCTTAACTCCACGTTCTTCGTGTCCCCCGTGGCGGATTATCTACAAACAATCTTCCAGCTTATGAAAAATCTTAATCGTGTTCTTAATCTCAGAATCTGTAAGTTTGCTCTCAATTGTCTGTTCGCATTCGCTCAGCATTGCTTCAATTTTCTTTCTGACTCTTAAACCTCTCGGTGCAAGTTTTAGAATAATGTTCCGTCTGTCTGCCTTCGAAACTTCCTGCTCTAAATATTTATTCTTTATTAATTTCTCCACTACGCGGCTTCCCCTTGAAACGGAAAGTCCCATGTTCTTTGAAAGAGCATTGCAGTTACAGGGTTCGTCCGGCTGCATCGCAAGTATTCCCCTGTATTCAGCGGGAGATAGACCGAACTCAAGTCTTATGGACTCTTCTTTTTCGAGACATCTGCTTTTTAACGAAAGTATTAAATCTACGATTCTATCTTGCATAATTATTTAATATTAATAAATGTTGTTATTAGCAAATTATGAAGATTAATTCAAAATGTCAATATCATATAAATAGAATTTGTTTTTAATGTTGTCGTGGGGGTAGGAAGAGGAATCTATTTTATAGCCTTTAAACGTATTACATCAGCAGTGCCTTTATGGTATGGACCTTCTGATAATTGTACCTGATGCTCAGATAAACACTCAATGGTAAATTCCGAAAAATCTTGCCGAATGTCCTCAATGCTGTATAAAGAGGAGATATCCTTCGGTCCCCCTGAATCATTATTGATTTGTGATTTACTAAAGGCTTCAATTAATAATACCCCGCCTTTTTTTAATGAGTTAGCAATCGCTCTGTGGGTGTTTTCTCTGTTGTTCTGATTGAAATGAACAAATATTAATGCTATTGCGTCATACTCGTTTTCTATAAAAGAATATTCTTCAAATGACGAAACTATATATTTAATTTTCACATTGCTTTCTTTTGCAAGTTTGTCTGCCTTGTTTTTGCCCTCAGTACTCAGGTCTATTGCGGTTACTTCCCAGCCTTTTGTTGCTGCATAAACCGCATTTCTCCCTTCTCCTTCACCCGGGAGTAATATTTTGCCGGGCTTTAAACCGTCTATAACCTCTTTGAAGTATTCATTGGGTTCTTTACCGTATGCATATTCAGGCTCGGCATATCTCTTATTCCAGAAGTTATCTTCCATTATATATTTGCTTTCCTGATTTTGTGTTTCCTTATAATATCCTGCACCATGTTCCCAAGCAGTCCGCCTATGGCACCGCCGTAAATTAACATTATCTTCCAGCTTGACGTTATCGGACATGTACCTGATGCACAACCCACATATTGCCAGTACAGATATCCTCCAACCATTCCGATACCAAATCCCGCTATTGTAATTATGTTATTTTTGATTTTATCTTTCAATATTCTTCTGTTATGATTTATAACAGAAAATAATTATATTACTTGTCAGTAGCAAGGAACAATCAGTTCATTGAAAGAACTGCAATATGCACTGTTTTAGGTGAGTCTAAAACCTCTTCTCTAATCGATAGCCCGCTTTGTTCTGCCAGACCTTTTATTCCTCCGTTTAACACATAAGATTTAAAGTTCCTGTAGTGTTCTTTCCCCGCAACAAACTCGACAATGCCGTTTATAAGGTTTGTAAAACCATTCGGCCTTGGAACAAGGTAGTCTATCAGTATAATTTTGTCGCTGTATTCTGACAACAATTTTAACAGCGGTACACGGTCGGGTTCATCTATTTCGTGTATTACGTACGAAAGTACTGAATAATCATAGTGGTTTCTGTTTACCTTCAGGAAATTATCTGCATCTGTATGATAAAACGATATCCTGTCCGATGGTTTCAGTTCCAGATTCTTTTTAGCAACTCTTATGTTTTTTTCGGATAAATCTATGCCGTCTGTCTTTTTGCATTTATCTGCCAATTGAAACGAGAGTCTTCCTGTTCCGCATCCTACATCTAAAACACTGGATTGTTCATTCATCATATCCTTTGTAACTTTAAACGCTTTGTCCTGATTTGGAGCAATTACTTTATCGTAAAATATTCCGTCGTACCAGTGTTTCTTGTTAATTGTCATTTAATCGTTTAATATTTCTTCAAAAGTTTTCTTATCAAGATGTTTAGGAATATAAATCCCACCCCTTCTTTCTATATTTCTCATAAATGCGCGTAAATGATTTCCGGATGCATTTAGCAAATTGTTGTACACAAATTTAATGTCATTATTATCGGTATCTTTTATTGCCTGAATTAAATCTTTAATATCCACTTCCTCGATCTCGGCTCCCGCTTTTAAGGCATCCAACTCCGAAATATTCCCTTGCTCCAGTAATCCTGCATAAAGTTTCTTGATTTCAGTATTCGTAAAAGCCCCTGTCTTTACATCTTTCGTAGGGTCGGTCAACGCATATTTGTCAATCATTGATTTTATAGCAGCCATATGTCTTTCTTCTGCACCCATAATATTGGAAAATGGTCTTAAACCCCATTTATCATACATCATCGAATACACATCGTGAGCCATTTTCTCTTCTTCTCTCATGTATAAAAGTTCTTTCTCTTCCGATGCAGAAACATCCTGCTTCGAAAAATCTGCTGCTTTGCAATAGAATGAATCACTTTGGTTTACGAAACCTGAATTGTAAACCTTATTCGCTGAACTCACGCTTTTTGTAACAATAACAATAGCTGCAATCGCAACGAAGCTTAATACTAATAATTTTTTCATGGTATTTTAAGTTAATTTACTATTTATTGAAGCAATTATCATACCAGATATTAACGATGAATATACAATAAAAATCAATATATTTTAAATATTATTCGTCATAATTGTCGGTCCTTTCCCAAATTTGTTCGTTTTCTTGTCAATAAAAAAGCTCCTCACGTTTTAGCACAAGGAGCTTCCCTTTAAATCAAATGTCATTCCCTATACTAACATCCGCCAACTACACGCTTAGTCTTCTTTTCGTCTGTATTCATTAGTTTCTTATTCGCTTCTATCAGCTCGGGTAATTTCTTGCTTGCTTTTTCCCTGAAATCGTAAGTCGCCAACATCTGCCTTGTTGAAGTCTCTGGTCTTTTAAAGTATAAGATTAAATTCTTAAACTCAGTCATTCCGCCTTTTAATACATATATATCCTTATACCCCAGTTCACTCGCTATAAATCCAAGTCTTTTACCTTCGTTTTCATCATTCGCTATAATAACATTCTTCATATGCTTTGTTACAAGTTTTTTATGAATATCTTTTCCGAAAACATTATCCATCATCCAGTTCGAAGATTTTGGTAAACTAAGTTCTTTGAATTCTTCTTTAGTCCTGAAATCGAGTATTTGTATAGATTTGTCGTTGTCCAGTAGCCTGAATGCTAATTCATCTGAATCCATCATTTCAAACTTCGACTTTGCAACCAGTTCAGGATTGTTTGATTCCAGCTTTAACGAAGATTGCCTTTCGGGAAATGCAAATGCTGAAATACCTATAACAAGTGCTATTACCGCTAATCCATAGTACAACTTTAATGGTTTCAAATCTGAATCGATAAATCCGTTATTTCTTTTTTCAATCATTGTAGTAACTGCAAACGCAGTAACCGCCATAAACACAAGCAGGAATGCAAATAAACTTTGCGATGCTCCCGCTAATTCAAATATTCTTATATTTCCCCATGCGCCTGCCTTGTAGAAGTTTTCAAACAAAGGATAGCCCTCTGCAAATGCCAGCACTCCGAGGAATGAACCTCCCACAAATATCATCGCGTCAATCTTTCCTATTGCTGCCGCGCATACACTCGTACCCGGACAGAATCCGCCAATCACAAATCCAAGACCCATCACTAATCCTCCTACCACTGCCGACCATATAAAAGTAGGATTCACGTATATCAGACTTAAATCAAGCAAGCCGTAATGTCCGAGAATTATTACTCCTATCATTGCCGTTACGCCGCCCGTAAAGAATACGCGGAGTACAGTAAAATCATATCCGTAAAATAAACCCACAAGTTTTTTTGATGTAGAAAAACCTGCCTGCTCAAGTATAAACCCGAATGCAATACCAATTATTATTGCTATCACAAGGTTTAATTCATTTCCTATTATGTCAGGAACTAAAGGTGCCATTATAATTTCTCCCTCTCTTTAAATCCAAAGTTTTCTGAAAAAGTATGCAAAGGCATACGCTCCGCCAAATATTGCCGCCATCGTTATTATTCCGCCTGCTGATAATACTGCCATTCCGCTCAATGCAGCTCCGCTTGTACATCCTCTTCCGAGTTGTGCACCAAAACCGAACAACAAACCTCCGATAATTGCACCGATTATTCTTGTGCGTGATTTTATTTTCGGTGAATGTTCAAGTTTTAAACTTAATCTGTTCGATATTAATCCCGAAATAAACGCTCCTATTATTACCCCCATCATTTCAAACACTAACCAGTTCTTCAGTGGACTCTCGGCATGTTCTTCCCTGTACTCCTGATAAAAGTGAGTGTTCTCGGTATGCCATGGCAATACAGTGTTCATTGTTGCTACTACTGCACTCTTAACCGCTCCGCTTGCACCAAGTCCTCTTCCTGTAATAAATATCGTTACTAATAAAAGTAATCCCAGTAAAAATCCCGCTAAGTAAGGATTCATATATTTTGTGTTCATATTATATTTTACTGTTTAAAGTTTCTGAATTTTCTACCGCTGTTTCTTCTTCTCCTTCGAGCTCTTCATATCCCGTAAGCATCGCCTTCAGATTAGATGTCGGTGTTTCCCCCGTTGTTATTAAGTATAAGTGCGTTATAAGGAATGCAACCAGCATTATTGCACCTGCCGTATGCAGGACACCTACTATTTCAAGCGAGTCTATGTTAATGCTTTCCACTCCCTGGTTCTGCGGATACCTGTAAAACATGTATAATAAACCTGATATTACCATGATAGGTATCACTAACATTTTTAAACCAAAGTATGTTAGTTTCTGCAATGGATTCAATTTACTTAATACCGTCTTCTTTGTCGGATGGTGTGCATTCTTGAAAATCCCGAACAGGTAATAATTTAACTGTGCCCTTATGTGTTCGAGCGTTGGAATGTACTGTCTCCACTCACCCGTAGTGAAATGCCAGAATACGGCAAATACTATGAGTATCATAAATCCGTATGCTGCAATATTGTGATACGTAACTGCATTCTCAAATCCGAAGAATGTGTAAGTCCCGTGTATTTCAAAGCCTGTTGCCGCAAGAAAGAATATTAATAGTGCCTGCATCCAGTGCCAGAATCTTTCGAATGATTTGTATATTAATACGTTTTTTGACATAATCTTATTTTTTGATGTTTCGTTTCTTTGATGATCTGAACCTTAATGTTCCGTGAATTGCAATTCCTAAAAATGTTACCAGTATTATTCCCGTTCCTGTATAATCAACTATCTTATTGTAATCTCTTCCGGGCATGTAAAAATCTTTAAGGTTTGCAATTCTGCTGTCAGTTCTCGTATGACAGTCTATGCATTTAAGCGTTGAATCTTTTTGAGATACCATGTGATTTATCGGCCAGTACATTTCGGTTCTGATGAAAGCAATCTGCCCGCTGAATGGAAGGTCAACATCCTTCATTCCGACTTCTGAAGCCCTTTGCCAGTCGAAATCTTTCCATAGTGCTCCTTCTCCTGTCTTGCTTGCAAAAAGTTTTGGCTGTATCAGCATTTTATTCACAGGATCGTATGGCTGCTTGGCTCTGTGTATCTTTACTGGTATAATCTTAGAGTCTCTGTCGTTGTATGAACCAAGTAATTTGTTCAGCACAAGCGGCTTTGTAGTATCGCTTATTGTATCTCCAAGTAAATAATGCTGTGCATTACCGTTAAACCATACATACTCAGGTTTTAAATTCTTTCCCCATTTAAAACTTCCTTTAATTGAAAGGTATGTGTGATTACCGTCCGCATCATCCTCTTCGTATGGTTTGCCGTCTTTGAGCTTTCCTGCAGTCGACCAGTCCCATTCCATCTTTGTTGAATTCACTTTTGCATAAACGGGAATATGACAAGTCTGACATGCAACTTTCACGTTATGCTCATTTAAAACAGAACTCTTGTGTGGACTTTCAGTATGGCATTGCTCACAGGTAGAACGGTCTCTGTTCATCGATGACAACGAATAAACTTTGCCGAGAATATTGTGCTTTTCTGCCGTATGGCAGTCAACGCACTGAAGGTTCTTTCCGTCAGTTCCCATGTGCACATCAACAATTTTCTTTGGCTCAAACATTGACTTCTCTAAATCACCATGCTTAACGTTGTTTCCACCGCCTCCAAAAAAGTGACACACTCCGCAATTCGTCCTTTTGGGCTTGCCTACGTGTTGTGCAATATTGCTTAAATGAAGCTTAGGGTCTGGATACCCTGACATTTCGTTTCCCTTTGCGTAAGTCTCAGTGTTATCGTGGCAGACTAAGCAGTCAACATTGTTCTGGTCTGTAAACGTAAATGTTTTGTCCGTCATACCGAACCCAATGTGGCATTTTGCACAACTTTGTTCATTACCCTCAACACCGATACAGAAATTATTAATGGCATTCTTCTTTCCGATAGAAATAATCCCTCTGCCTTTCACGTACTCCTGTCTTTCCCAGTTCCAGTGGCTTGAGTTCATCACTTCTGTGTGCCTGTCTGTGTGGCAGGTATTACAGGCAGCAGTTACTTCCTGAGGTGTGTTAAAATCTTTCTTTAATGTTTCAAACTTCGAGTGATCAACCGACGATTTTGTCTTCGTCGAATATTTTTCTCGTAATTTGTCAACCTTGTTCTGGTCCTGCTGATTCGGCATCAGGAATATGGCTGCTGCAGTCACTGCCAGTACAAATAAGGTAATTGCTATAAATACTTTTTTCATGGAAATATTTTCTTATATAAATTTATATGAGATAATTGTTATTGTTCGTTCTGTTTTCAAAGACTCTTTCATCTTGGGGAAAATGGTTCTATGTAATCGTTCATAACTTTGCTTTCTTATAGAGTTAAGCTGTTATATTAAAATTTAAGATATATAAATTATTCATAAAGGATTTAATTGTCAATGGCAAATAAAGGGTAAATTAAGATCACTATATTTACTTAATCATTAAATTGTTAAATTTAATTATTATTGCTATATTTATTATGAACAATCGCTTATAACTGTTATACTTAATATACAAATGAGTTACAAAATTTTCAATATCCGAGGTTTTGACGATTTCGCATTTTAAGATAAGTTGTCATTGGTTTTTTAAACATATTGTATTTGTTTCTGCTGTCAAAGCATTTTTTATAATTTAAATATCTTTCAGGTCCATGGCGCGTCCATTTATAAATAGGAAAGTATCAACCCCCCCTCGGACAAGGAGTTTTTCTCCGTGTTCATCCTCAAAGAAAGAAATTGAATACCTTGAATTAAAGTGGGAAGAATATGAAGCGTTTAAATTAGTTTATTATGACGATTTAAACCATTTGAAAGCCTCGAAACATATGGAAGTGTCTCGTCCGACATTCACAAGAATTTTTAATTCGGCACTTAAAAAGATATCTAAAGCATTTGTGGAGGCAAAAGGGATAAAGTTTAGCAAGGGTAACGCTGTTTTGCAGGGTGATTGGTATGAATGTTACAACTGTGATGCAATATTTACTATTCCTGTCGCATTTCTTGATAAGCTATGTCCAATTTGTAATACTGATTTGTTTACATCATTTTAATAATTTATATGGCAAAAGTTTTAATTACTTGTAAAGAACCTAATATAGAAACAAATCTTTCGGAGTGTTTTGGGAAAAGTGAATATTTTTGCATTTATGATTCTGTTAGTAAGAAATATGACTTCTTTGAAAATCCTGCAAACAAAAAGGCTAAGCACAAAGGTAGAGTTACAATTAAATATTGTATTGATAATGGTATCAATACAATTATATCAGGTGATTTTGGTCCGGTTGCAAAAACTTTTCTCGAAGAAAAGGATATCCAGTTAGTAATATTCAGGAAAAGCATTTCTGTGAAAGAAATATTGTCAATTAATAAAATTATAGTTTTATGAAAAAAATTATACTGCTAACAATAATAGTACTTATAAGCAATGTGTTATTATCACAAAACGACACATTAAAAGTATATTGGCTGAAGCCGGTTTTAATAGAATCTTCTTCTTATGTAAGCATAAATCATAAAATAGAAAAAGGTAATTATACCGATGTACTTTCAAGAAACGGGTTCAGTTTAATTTCTAAAGGGGTCTTCTTTGCTCAGGATATTTATTCAGATGGTTTTAAAAGAGGGGATATAAATATTATTATTGACGGGGAGAGGTATCACAATGCTTGTCCTAACAGAATGGATCCTCCATTAACAAGGATAAATCCGATTTCTATGTCCTCAATAAGTTTATATAAAACAAACTCGACATTACAGTCGGGATTTGCCGGTAGCGTAGAGTTTCAAAGAAACAAACCTGAAATACCTTTCAAGGTTAAAACGGGTATTAGCGGTTCGCAGGGTAACTCCGAAACTTTTGATGGATATTTAAATACTAATTATAAGCATAACGAAATAGGTTTAAGGTATTCGTTTGGAAAGCCATATAAAGACGGAGAAAACAGAGATTATAAAACACTTTATTCTTATAAAGATAACTATAGTTACTCTTTTGCCGAAGGAACATTGAACGGAATAAAAGATGATTTGAAATACGGTTTGTCGTATTCGCATTCGAATAACATTTTGTTCCCTTATTTACAGATGGATGAAATATTCAATAATGTGGCCAGTGCAAATTTCAAATATAAATCATACAAGGTATACTTTAATTATACTGATCACTTAATGACAAATGAGTTACGTGTAAGTCCTTCCTATATGGAAACAAAGGCGCGTAATTTTACGTTAGGAATATTCAATGATTTCTTGGAATTTTATTTCCGTAACTGGCTTTCTGATAATAAAATAGTTATGGGCAATGTCAATTTGGTTAATAAGGCAATTCCGAATTTAAGGCAGTATTCTTTAACTGGACAAAAAATATTTTCACATAAAAATTTTACCTTTAACATGAAAGCCGGTGGCTTGATTAATGTTATAGGCTCTGAAAATATGGAATACTATAAAGTGAACTATCCGGATATTTCTGATACAAAATTGTTTTATAAACTTTCGCTCAGCAGCGGTTACAATAGTAAATTAAACAAAGATACTTATTTCGGAACATTTCTCGAATTTTCTACGGAGGCACCCGAACCGGAGAATCTGTATATTGCTATCCGCCGCCCCGGAAATAATGCTTGGTGGTCTGGCAATCCTGATTTAATTAATCCATCGAAAATTACGTTGAGAGCTATGCTTAACAATAATATAATTAAATTAGAATTATATGGTAACTATGTTTATAATTATGTTAACTTGACCAAAAAAGTAGCTTTATCAAAGAACTATCTGACTTATGACAATATTAATGCGTACATCTGGGGTGCAAATATTGCTTTAAAATACAAATTTTTATCTTCTGAACTATCTTACACTTATGGTCAGAATGTTTCAAACGAAATTCCATTATCAGAGATAGCTCCTTTGAGAATAACAACCAATATTGTATCCCCGGAATTTGCGGGCACCAGCTTATACTTGACTCATATATACAATAACGCACAAACAAGGATTGATGAAACACTTTTCGAAAGCAAATCAAATACTTATAACGTTATAAACCTTGGCTTAAATTATGTGTTGAAAGAATTAAGCTTGTCATTGGAGGTTAGAAATATCTTAAACAACACATACTATAATTTCCTCTCTTATGCCCGAAACCCGTATTCAAGCGGTGCTCGTGTATATGAAACAGGTAGAAATTTTGTTTTTGGTGTTCTGTATTCTTTTTAATCTGATTTAAGGGTGTTACAGGTTATTTTTTGACATTTGTATTATAGCAAAATTCTGCTTAAATGATGCTATAACTTGTATAACATTAATACTTGCTAACCTATACGGAGTAGTTCCTTTTTCGTCCTATCGGACTATTACATATGCATTCATAATTTCTTAGGTTTATATAACAAGTTTTTCAAAATAATAACCATTTAAGGTTGTTAATAAATTGAAAGGAAACAAATTATGTTTAGAAAAATGTTTTTAGTATCTGCCTTTTTACTTCTTTCCACTTTAACTTTTGCTCAAAGAGCAAATTACCAATGGAGTAATGAAAATGTTCAAACAATTTCTGGTATCGTTTATGATAATTCCCGTCCGACAAGCTATATGACAGCAGACGATGGTTCTTATTACAAAGTTCATCTTGGTCCAATCTGGTTCTGGAATGAGAATAATTATTCGCTGCAAACAGGTGCGGTAAAAATCAAAGGTAATGTAAAAACTGAAAATGGTGAATTACACATTTACCCATTCACTATAGAGCAAAACAGTTCTGTCATTACTATTGCAGATGAAAAAGGTGTGCCGAATTGGGGTAACAGCAGCGGAAATAACGGCAGAAGAAATAATCGAAGAAATTGGTAAGTAGGTAAAATTTACAAACGCGACTGCTTCAATATATGCTTAAAATTGAAGCAGTTTTATTATCTTTCACAAAAATACCAACTCATCCTCACTTCTAAACCAATAATTATCATATCTTCTTTTGTAATTCATTATATAATAGTCGACGAAATTGACGAATTTCGGCATGTTTTGTCCTAAATATTCTTAAAAAAGCTGATTTAATTGAAAAAATCAATGTTGTTAATGGCACAGTAATTGCTTCATTAATAGTGAAAAGGATTTATTAAAACAACTAAAGTACAAAACAATGAAAAACTTATTAATGCTATTGGCGTTTTTGCTTATCACAACCACCTCATTTGCTCAAAGAGCAAATAATCAGTGGAGTAACGAAAACGTTCAAACAATATCCGGTACTATTACGGATAATCAAAGACCAAGTGCCTCTTTAAAGACTTCAGATGGAACAGAGTATATTGTTCATCTTGGTCCTGTCTGGTTTTGGAATAACAACAATTATAATCTGTCTTTATCCGATGCCTCAATTAAGGGCAACGTAAAAACGATTAATGGTCAAAACCATCTTTATCCATTCACTATTGAACAAAACGGAAGTAAACTCATTTTAGCCGATGATAATGGCACCCCAAAATGGGGCAGCAATAAAGGTAATGGTAATAGAAATGGTAACGGCAATTTAAGAGGAAACTGCTGGAGAAATAAATAACATAATTTAAAACTTCCTGCTTCTGCTTTTTAATAAGGCAGTTGCAGGTTTATAACTTTTTAAAATCTTATGACGTCCAAAAGAAAACTATTTGTAACATTTATACTATTATTATTTCCTATAATGCTTCTTGCTCAGGAACACGAAAATATGAAGAGTGGAAAAAGCTTATGGGACTTTCTTTTATCTGCAAAGTATCTTTTTGTTTATGCGTTTGCATGTATTTCTATCGCATCACTTTGGTACAGTAAGTTCAGCCCAAAAACCAGATTGGTTATTGTGGCTTCTTCATTCATTGTTTTCGGAGTATTGCCGTTGTTTTTCCCTTTGCTTTTTATTACCCCTTCTCCTGTTTGCGCCACTACAAAACCATTTTTGTTCGGATTAAAACCACAGTTTCTGGCAACTCTGTCTGCTGTTGGTATTTTATCTCTTATAAGCGTTAAAGGGTTTTGTTCTACTGCCTGCCCAGTCGGAGGTTTACAGGAATTGCTCTATAAAATTCCTGTATTTAAGAAGTTTAAAACTCCTTTCAGGATTACTAATACATTTAGAGTTATTCTGTTTGTTGTATTCCTGTTCGTTGTTGTAACACTGAAGACATCATCTTACTTTTATTATAATCTATTCGACCTTATTCACTGGGAATTTGATATGCCTCTTTTTGACTTAATTGAGTTTATAGTGTTTCTTGTGCTAATCCTGTCTGCGAGTGTCTTTTTGTTTAAACCATTTTGCTACTTCATTTGCCCTATGGGTTTATTTACGTGGATACTTGAACATTTTTCATTCTTTAAAATCAGACTCAACAAAGAAAAATGTAACGGATGTGGTGCGTGCCAGAAAGAAGCCCCCTGTTCTTCTGTTAAATCTATAGTTGATGGAAGTTTAATTCGTGGCGATTGTCACCTGTGCGGTGCCTGTTTAAATTCCTGTAAGTTCGGCGCTCTCTATTATGGAGCACCGGGCAAACAAAAGAACAACTGATGTAATTGCTAATAAAAAATAGTCGCAAATTGTGATACTCAGTAACTTGTATCGTCAATCTTCACTTTTCCTTTGTATATTTTGTGAATGATAATTGTGTATGCCACTACGAACGGCATTCCTATTATTGCCATTATTAGCATTATCATTAATGTTTTCTGTGAAGAGGCCGCATTGTAAATTGTAAGACTGTTTTCTAGTATCGGATTTGAAAGCACTATATTCGGGAATATTCCTATAGCGAATAAAACAAGTAGTAGGGCTATTGTTGAAGCGGATGATAAAAATGCCCTAAACTCTCTTTTGTTGTTTATCTCTCTTGGTATGTTTGCAATTGCAAGCATTGTAACTATAGCAACTAAAAAGAATGAAGGATTATCTTTAAAATGAGTTATCATATTTGGATAATAAATCAAAGTTGCCATCGTTGCTGTAACAAAACAGATAACAAAAAATATTATAGTATTATTCACCCAGGTTCTCACTTTATTCTGTAACTCGCCCTCGGTTTTCATAACCAGGTATATAGCTCCGTGCATAGTGAAAAGTGCAACTGTCGTTATTCCAACTAATAAAGAATATGGGTTTAGTAAACCAAGAAACGTTCCAATAAATTCTTTATCGACACCAATCGGAATTCCCCTGATTATGTTTCCTAGCGCAACTCCCATCAGCAATGCTATGACTATACTCGATACGCTAAACGCAATATCCCACATAGCTCTCCATCTTTTGCTTTCCTGCTTACTTCTGAATTCAATCGCAACCGCACGAAATATTAATACGAAAAGCAGTAACATAAAAGCTATGTAAAACCCTGAAAAGACTGTTGCATAAACATCTGGGAATGCTGCAAACAACGCACCTCCCCCTGTTACGAGCCAGACTTCGTTCCCGTCCCATACAGGACCAATTGAATTTATTGAAATTCTTCTTTCTTCGTCTGTCTTGGTTAATAAATGCAAAGCCCCGACTCCTAAATCGAATCCGTCAAGTATTGCATATCCGGTGAGTAAAACTCCTACAAGTATAAACCATATTATATTTAAGTCCATTATTCTCTTCCGTTAATTGTTTTTAAATATTACTTTCTGTTCTGAATAAACTCCATCTTTTTCGACTTCCTCATCAGGTCCATGTTTTATCTTCCTGTCAAGCAGAAATATAAACAGCACAAACAACAGAGCATATATCAGCGTGAAAAGTATAAGTGAAAATACAATCTCTCCTGATCCTACAGATTTAGATAATGCATCTTTTGTCCTTAATAAATTATATACTATCCACGGCTGTCTGCCCACCTCTGCCGATATCCATCCAAGCTGATTCGCAGCCTGAGGTAGAAGTACCGATGCAACAAGTATCTTCAGGAAAAGTTTATTCTTAAATAAAGCATCTTTTCTTAAAAGCAAAAGTGAAAGCAAACTAAGCCCGATTAATGTAAACCCGATTACAACCATAAGATGATATGACTGAAAAACTAAATTGACAGGTGGTCTGTCCTCAGGTTTGAATTCATTCAAACCTTTAACCGGTTTATCAAAGTCTCCGTATATCATATAACTCAGCATTCCCGGTATAGCAACACCAAAGTTCACTTTCTGTTCATTGTTATTAACCCACCCGAATAAATAAAGCGGGGCAGGGGATGTATTGTAATGTCCTTCAAACGCTGCAAGTTTTGCAGGTTGTGTACTGCTGATACCCTGTGCACTATGATGTCCTGTTAATAATTGAAATAATGATGCAAAGACTGCAAGAGAAAGCGCAATCTTAATTGACTTCTTCGAAAAGTCAACATGTCTGTTCTTCAGTAAATAAAATGCAGACACACTCAAAACAAGAAATGCCCCCGTCAGCCAGGCACCAGATAATGTATGAAGAAGTCTGTCAACAGATGAAGGATTGAAAACCATAGACCAGAAGTCTGTAATTTCGGCTCGAAGATATCCTCCGTTATTAACAATATGATAACCTGCAGGTGTCTGTTGCCATGAATTAGCAACCACAATCCATACTGCGCTTAGCATTGCACCAAACGAAACCATTATAGTGGAAAAGAAATGCATCTTTGTGGAAACCCTGTTCCACCCGAAAACAAGTATTGCCAGAAAACCCGACTCAAGAAAGAATGCAAAAACCCCCTCGGCTGCAAGAGCACTGCCGAACACATCTCCTACAAATCTTGAATACGTCGCCCAGTTAGTTCCAAATTCAAACTCCATAACAATCCCGGTCGCAACACCCATCGCAAAAACCAATGCGAATATTTTTATCCAGAACTTTGTAATGTTTTCATAGATCTTTTTCCCCGTCTTAATGTACATACCCTCCATAATCACGAGTAAGACCCCAAGACCTATACTAATAGGCGGGTATATATAATGAAAAGCAATTGTGAAAGCAAATTGTATCCGTGCAAGAATCTCTGTATCCATATTCTTTTTATATATGATTGCGTAAAAATATTAACATACACCTGTAATTGAAGTGCATTAATAGGATAAATACAGTCATTCTTTTGTTACTTGTATATTAATGGGCATATGCCCATATTAAATGATTGCAGAATATAAATGCCAAGACCCAAAAACATAAGAAAGGTTTCTGTCTTACCCGAAATAAGTTACTTCAAGCCGCGGGGAATTCCTGTTAACGAACTCGAAGAGGTTGTTCTATCTTTTGAAGAACTTGAAGCTGTCCGCTTATCTGACCTTGAATGTATGTACCAGGAACAAGCGGCTGATAAGATGGGAGTCTCAAGACAGACTTTTGGCAGAATTATAGATTTGGCACATAAAACAATCGCCGATGCTGTAATTAACGGAAAAGCTATTAAAATTGAAGGCGGTAGTTATGTTTTAGGGAAAACAAATAAACACAAATGCAGAAAATGTAAAAACAACTTTATCCTGACGGACAGGATAGAAGATAAAACCAATTGTCCGAAATGTTGTAAACTCAAGAATATAAAGGAAAATATTAAGTGAAAGTAGCAATCCCTTCAAACGGTGGAATAGTAGAAGACCATTTTGGTCATAGTGAATATTTCACTGTTTATACAATAAACGAAAATAACGAACCTGTTAACGAGGAAATCATTGCATCCGCTCACGGTTGCGGCTGTAAATCTAACATAGTTGAAACTCTGTTTAATATGGGTGTTCAGACAATGCTCGCCGGTAATATGGGTGATGGTGCAGTGAATAAACTTAATTCCTTTGGTATTGAAGTTATCAGAGGCTGCTCGGGTGAAGTATCTGTAGTCGTTAACGATTGGCTTAAAGGTAATCTCAAAGATTCGGAAGAAACTTGTAACCACCATAATCACGATGATGGTACTTGTAATCATTAATATGATCTGAGGTAAAATAGATTTAATTCCCCGCGGTATTATCCTTGGGGAATTAAATGATAATAAATCCTTTGATCATACTACAATTAAAATGGAGGCATTTTCTAATTATAAACCATTAGAAAATACTAAATTATTTAATACGAAAATACATACATCAAATTAAAACCAAACAGAATTCAGTTAATCAATAATCCAAAGTAATAATTCTTCCTTTTGTAAAACTAAAGAATTTATCCTTTTGTGCAACCTGAACACCATCCATTAAATCTTCCGGTTTGAATTCTGCAATTTTAAGGCATGTAGGACAAGCCATAATTGTCACCTTGTTTTGTATTAATCTTTTTATGTAAGTGTGTGCGGATTCAAAGTCGGCTAATTCAATATCTTTTGCAGTTTTTACAAGCACTTCAACCGCATGAATGTCCATATAAATTAATACATCCTTATCTTTTGACATCATTTCAGCCATTTTCAGTGGCATAAGTATTCTGTGCGGGTCTTTATAACTTTCCGTGATATGAATAAATATGCCGTCTCTTATTGAGTCAGAACTAACAGGGGTTTTTGTACCCTGTGTTGTACTTTCTTTTTTATCACTTTGGTTGCACCCGGTAATAATCAAAAACAATAATGCAACAATAAATAAGTTTTTCATTTTATCGTTCTTTTATAAGTTTATCAAATACCGTTTTTTCTGAGAGTTCTTTTGTACAGAAAAACCAGTCATAACATTTAAGATCCTTCTTGTTTTCCATTCTATCTTTTGCTACACCACAGGAACCGGCGGTTGGTATTATTACTGGATCTCCCGGTCTCCAGTCAGCCGGAGTGGCGATTTCAAATGCATCCGCTGTCTGCATTGCAATTAATGCTCTGTAAAGTTCGTCAAAATTCCTTCCAAGACTTAATGGATAATAAATGATAGCGCGTATAATCCCTTTTGGATCAATAAAAAATACCGCTCTTACTGCTTTTGTAGAACTTTCCCCGGGTTGAATCATACCATATTTTTTTGCAACATCCATTGTGATGTCCTCTATTAACGGAAATTTTACCTCTACATCCTTCATACCGTTGTATTCTATTTTATCTTTAATGGTACGAAGCCATGCAATATGACTGTATAATCCATCAACCGAAAGACCAACCAGCTTGCAATTTGCTTTGCTGAATTTATCTTCCAGAGTTGCAAAGGTCATAAATTCAGAGGTGCATACTGGAGTAAAATCAGCAGGATGACTGAATAAGATAACCCATTTTCCCTCGTAGTCATTTGGGAAATTTATTTCACCCTGCGTTGTAACTGCTTTAAACACAGGAGCCTTTTCGCCGATTCGTGGTATCGGAATTATTTGGTTTTCTTCCATTTTCTTTTCCTTTCCTTTAATTTTTATTTTGATTTCCTGCGGGCGGTGTTGTTGCCACAGTTTTGCTTCTTTCGATTGATTGTAAAGCTAAATAGTTATCTCCAAACTTTACCATATTTTCAGCTTCATCATCATATTGCGAGTAATGCCTTTCCTCGTCTTCTACAAGAGATTCAAATAATTTCTTTGATGCAGAATCTGCATTCTGAGAGCATTCATTAGCCCATTTGTTGTAATCATTTGCACTGCTTTCTTCCATAATCTTTGCAAGTTTTAGCATGTCCTTAACGACGTGAATTTTGTTTACTTCGGTCGTCGCTTTCATTTCCACATCACCCTTTAGGAATAAAATTCTTTCTGATATAAGTTCTATATGGAGCATTTCTTCGATGGCCGTTCTTTTAAAAAGATTTGCTAGTAAATCATATCCCTGGTCGTCACAGTGAAAATGAAAATACATATACTGATGTACAGCAGATAGTTCATCTGCAATAGCTTTGTTCAATAGTTCAATACTTTTTTCTTTCATGATTATAATTATTAGTTTTTTATGGAGTTATTGTTTGTAAATTTACCGATTATTTGCAATCTTATATCGCTTATTCTGAAGTTTCTCAGTTTTTTCTTATTAAAATATTCTTTTAGCAATATATTAAGATCTTCATCTTCATAATCTTCAATTCTGTCAGACTCTGAACAGTATAAATGATGATGTACTTCGGAATGTGTTTCATACCTCATTACATCTTTTTCAGTCTTTACCTTAGCTACAAGTTTATTTTCAACAAACGTTTCAAGTACTTTGTATACAGTGCCGGTAGCTATATTCGGATGATGAATTTTAACAAAACCAGTTATTTTTTCTGCAGTAGGATGATTTTTTAATCCCTCAATTGCTTCCATTACAGCTATTCTTTGTGGGGTGACTTTTAGTCGTTTATTTAGAAGTTTTTCTATTATATCTTTATTCTTCATTTATTGTTAAATAAGAATTATTCTGTTATAAGAATATTTCAATATAAAGTTTGTTGTGTAAATTATCAATGGAGATAGTATATTTCCATTGATAAGTATTTAAATAAGCAAAAACCTTTGTGACCATTTTATCAATCCTTATATGAACAAAAAGTAAATCCGATTACTTATATAAAAAAGAACCCTTAGTTAATGATTGTGATATAAACTAAGAACAAACAACAAAGCAATGCCCATTAAAAAAGATAAAAAATGAACAATATTGTTCTTTAAAGTAGTATGCTTATTAACCTCTGGGATTAAATCTGTTGCTCCAATATACAGGAAATTTCCTGCTGCGAAAGGGATAAGAAATGATATGTCAATTTTATCTGAAACGAAATATGTAATCAAACCGCCAATTAAAAATGTAAATGAAGATAGCAAGTTATATGTTATAGCTTTTTTCTTTTCCCAACCGCTATGAACAAGTGCGGCAAAATCCCCAAGCTCTTGCGGGATTTCGTGAAAAACAGCTCCAAGCCAAGCAATTAAGCCTAGTTTAAAATCTATTAAGAATAAAGCCGAAATTGACAAACCACCTATTAAATTATGAAGCCCGTCTCCAATTAATATCAAATATGACATAGGTTTTCTGCAATCGCTTTCCGCTTTTTTGCAATGATGGTAATGCAAAAACTGTTCGAGTACAAAGAAAAGACTAAATCCTAATACAAGAATCAGAAAGAAAACTTTCACATTCCCAAAATGATGTAATCCCTCAGGAATCATCATAAAAAATGCGCCTCCAATAAGCGAACCAGCAGAAAATGCAACAAGAGGTAACAGTAACTTAGATTGTACCTGCTTTTTGAATAGCATAATTACCCCTCCCGAAAGAGATACAACGCTCATCAAAAGCCCGAAAACCACTATTATTATCAGATTATCCATTATTTGGTTTTATTCTTTCTTTTAGAAAAATATAAAGTATTTTCCAATCCTGTAATATTAAGACAAAAAATGCACCTACAATACTTGCTGAACCAACCCCAACTGAACAGCCGGGTTGCCCACAAAATGGGCAGACTGAAAAAGCTGCATATAAACCTGTAAAACCTATCCACTTTGATATTAACTTTAAAATATATCCTAAGGGAGATAATTTTATAGCTTTTCCTTTATCTGTATCTGCTTCGATGCGATGGTTATGCTTTGTTTCGGTTTTCAATAAATCCTAAAAATTAGTCACAATCATCACCATGGCGATGTTGATGCTGATGTTGTTGTCCGTCTTCATGATGATGTTCGTGCTCTTTGCACATTTCACCATTGTCCTTGATGTTTCCATTCAACCATTCACTTAACACAGTCTTTACATCTCCCGAACAACCTCTAACAACCGCAATACCATGTTCACTTAATTTATTTACAGCCCCGCCACCAATATTTCCTGCAAGCATAACTTTAACACCTATTTCGGATAACTTCTCTACTATATTGGATTTACATCCGCAGCCATTTGGTGAAGCAAGTAATTCTTCGTGAATTATCTCTTTGCTGTTATTTGTCGTGAATACTTGAAAATACTCACAATGACCAAAATGGTCATCTACTTTTCCTGAGTGTGAAGGAATTGCTACTTTCATTATAAAATCCTTTCTGTTTTTGTTAAATTTAAATATTGTCTTTTCTTATATTTTCGCAAGCGCCTGTTCAAGGTCATTTATCAGATCATTGACATCCTCTATCCCTACCGAATATCTTACTAGTCCATCTGTAATCCCTGCTTTTAGTTTGTCTTCCTGTGATACTTTCGAATGTGTCATTGAAGCAGGGTGTTCGATAAGTGACTCTACACCTCCAAGTGAAACAGCAAGCATTGCCATTTTTACATTATTCATCAAAGTCTTTCCTGCTTCAAAACCGCCTTTTAACCCAAAGCTAATCATCGACCCAAATCCGTCCATCTGTTTTTTTGCAAGCTCATGCTGAGGATGTGATTTCAATCCCGGGTATTTTATCCATTCTACTTTTGGGTGCTTTTCAAGAAACTCTGCAACCTTCATTGCGTTTTCCTGTGCCCTGTCTATGCGTACTCCTAATGTTTTTAATCCTCTTATAACTAAATAAGCCTGATGCGGGTCCATATTGCAGCCAAGATTAATCATCGTTGATCGTAATTTCTTGTATAATAATTCATCTTTAGCAACAACAATCCCGCCAACAATATCAGCATGCCCGTTTATAAACTTTGTTAACGAATGTAATACTACACCAGCACCAAACTCCAAAGGTCTCTGTAAGTAAGGACTTGAAAAAGTATTGTCAACTACCATTATTAGATTGTTTTCTTTTGCAATCTTTGCACAGGCTTCCAGATCACTTATCTCTATCGTTGGATTGGCAGGTGTTTCTAAATATAACACTTTTGTATTTGGCTTAATTGCTCTCTTTATATTCTCTATGTTTGAAGTTGTTACATAAGTTGACTCTATTCCAAAACATGAATATTGACCTTCCATAACAACCCTCGAAGGTCCGTAAACTGCATCTGAACTTATTATATGGTCTCCCTGTTTCAGCAATCCCATATAGACTGTATTAACCGCTCCCATCCCCGAACTTGTGCCGATTCCTCCGTATCCTTTTTCAAGGTCTGCTATAATATTTTCAAGTACTTTGATAGTCGGGTTTCCAAGACGTGTGTATATGTAACCATCACTTTCACCGTTAAAACATCTTGCACCTTCTTCTGCACTTTCAAATTGAAATGTCGATGATTGATATATAGGTACATTCACACTTCCGTATTTATCCTTGTAACCACCTCCGTGTATGAGCTTTGAATTAAAACCGAGATTTTTTGTATCCATTATTCTAATATTATTTTAAAAAAATATGTTTTCTAACTTGTCTTTCTTTTGTTATATTACAAATTATGCTCTTTTAACCATTCATCATTATGATACTTCGATAAATATCTTTCTCCTGTATCACATATAATAAAGACTACAATCGCGTTTTCATCAAGTTCCTTTGCTATCTCAAGTGCCGCATATGCGGCCGTCCCTGATGATGCCCCGCAAAATATTCCTTCTTCTAATGACAGTCTCTTACACATATTAATCGAATCTATATCTTTAATGCTTACTATCTCATCAACATAATCAAAATTGGTGATTGGAGGAATAATATCCGTCCCGAGTCCCTCTATTTGATGAAGTGTTGTTTCGCCAATCTGTCCTGTTTCTTTGTATACTTTAAAATTTGAACCGACAGGATCTGCCCCCGTTACCTTTATATTTGGATTCTTTTCCTTTAAATATTTAGATATTCCTGTAATAGTTCCTGCCGTTCCAACGCCGCATACAAAGTGTGTTATTTTGCCTTCTGTATCTTTCCATATTTCTGCACCCGTTCCTAAATAATGACTTAAGGGATTTGCTTCGTTTGCATATTGATTCAAATTAACTGCATTCGGTATTTCCCCCGCGAGTGATTTTGCTTTGTTCCTGTAGTAATCAGGTGAATCTGGTGCGGCTTCTTTTGGGACTATCACTACTTCCGCCCCAAGTGCTTTTAAGTAATTTCTCTTTTCCTGGCCTATCTTATCCGTCATTACAAGTATTACTCTGTAACCTTTCACCCTTCCTGCAAGCGCCAGTCCAATACCAGTATTTCCGCTTGTCGCCTCTACAATCGTGTAACCGGGTTTTAGCAAACCTCTTTTTTCTGCATCCTCTATCATCGCTAATCCAACCCTGTCTTTAACACTGCCGCCCGGGTTGGAAAACTCTATTTTAGCGAGTACTGTTGCCTTCAAACCTTTAGTAAGGTGATTTATCTTTACAAGAGGCGTATGTCCTATTAACTCAAGAATATTGTTATAATACATTTGTGGAAAATTATTAATTGTAAAAGTTTTGCTCTTGACTTGTTAAATATTTCTACATAAATTTGTTATGAACATATGTTCATAACAAAAATAACAAAACTTAATTTAAAATCAAATGAAAATAGCAGCAGCCTCAGACGACGGTATTACAATAACAGGGCATGTCGGAAAATGTGATACGTTAATAGTCTTTGACATCACTGATAAAAAAATCACTAATGTTGAAAAAAGAGTAAACACGTTCACGATGCATAAAAAGGAAGGTCGTCAACATGAACACGGTGAGCACCTGCATCACCATAATCACGAACACCAGGGCACCGTAAGACATTTAGGGATTATTGAAGGTCTGAAAGACTGCAATTATCTCTTTTGCTGTTCTGGCGGTCCCGGATTAATAGATGATTTAAATGCCAATGGTATCCAGGTATTTTTTACCGATGAATTAAATGCTGAAGTTGCAGTAAAATTATTTCTGGAGGATAAATTAAAAAGCGATCCTGATAAAAAATGTAAAGGTCATAATCACTAAATAATTTGTACGTCCCTGCTAAAATATTTTTTACAAAAGGTGTTGGAAGGCATAAAGATTACCTGTCTTCTTTTGAATCTGCTTTGCGGGATGCTGGAATAGAAATATGTAACCTTGTAATGGTCAGCAGCATATTCCCTCCAAACTGTAAAATATTGACAAGGGAAGAAGGCCTAAAGGAAATATCTCAGGGGCAAATAACTTTTTCGGTAATGGCAAGAAACTTTACTAATGAACCTAACAGGTTGATTGCTTCTTCAATAGGTGTTGCAATTCCTTCTGATAATTCACAGTATGGATATTTATCTGAATACCATCCGCAAGGAGTAACTGAAAAAATCTGCGGTGACTATGCAGAAGACTTAGCCGCTCAAATGCTTGCTTCTACTCTGGATGTAGAGTTTAATACTGAAACCGATTGGAATGAAAGAGAGCAGGTATTTAAAATGTCCGAAAAAATTGTGAAGACTTTTAATGTTACTCAAACGGCGAAAGGGGATAAAAACGGATTATGGACGACTGTTTTATCCGCCGCAATTCTGCTGCCATAATAATTAAGTAAATATTATTTATACATGAATACTAGAGAAAATACAAAGTCGTACCAGGAAGTAGAAAGAAGAATAAAAGAAACCATCTTTAAAATTAAACACCGTATTGCAGTATTTAGCGGAAAAGGTGGGGTCGGAAAAACCACAATCAGCGTTAATCTGGCATATGCCTTGAAATCATTAGGTTCTGCCACAGGGATTCTCGATGCAGACGTTACTGGTCCAAATGTTGCTAAAATGTTAAATGTCTACGGTGATTTAATTTATATGGACGAAGTAATTATTCCATTTGAAAAGTATGGGGTCAAGATGATTTCTGCCGCAAGTATTCTCGGTAAAGGCCAGCCTCTTATTTGGCACGGTCCATTACGCTCGAAACTGATAAATCAGTTTTTAGCAGATGTTGATTGGGGTGTCCTCGATTATCTTATTGCCGACCTGCCCCCCGGAACTGGCGATGAAATAATCACTATTGGGCAGGAAATGAAACCCGATTTTGCTGTAATAGTTACAACACCTCAGCAGGTTTCTGTTATTGATGCAGAAAGGGCAATCAATATGGCAAAACAACTTAGTATTCCTCATATAGGTATAATCGAAAATATGTCTGGATTTATTTGTCCGCATTGTTCCGCAGAAATTGACATCTTCGGTTTTGGTGGAGGCAGAAAACTTGCAGAAGAAAATGATGTTCATTTTCTGGGTTCAATACCAATCGATATTCAGGCAAGAATTCTTGGCGATAAAGGTGAACCTATTGTTCATGAAAAACCTGATTGCGAAGTATCAAAAGCAATTATTGATATAGCACTTAAAATTGATTTACTCCTTAATGAGAATAAAAGTATTAATTAGGATTATAATAAATTATGGCAAGACCTGTTAAACAAAGAAAGATATTATCACCTTTCACTGATATTAGTTTTTTCCCTGCTGGAAATAATAAATCCGATTCGGATAGTATCTTATTCCTTGCTGAGGAATATGAAACCATTAAATTAATTGACTATGAAGGTTTAAACCAGTCTAAGGCGGCTAAGCTAATGAAAATATCCAGACCCACATTCACAAGAATCTATAAAAGGGCTAGAATTAAATTGGCAGCATCGCTTGTCGAAAAAAGAGCACTGAAACTCTCCGGTGAAAACATATATTACAGCGACAATTGGCATAAATGCCAAAACTGTGAATGTGTTTATAACATTGTCGATAAATCAAAAACTGAACTTTGCCCCGTTTGTAAAAGTACTAATTTTATTAACATAACAAACCCTGAATAATATATTATGAAAGCAATTACCGTTAAAGAAGACAATATTAATTCACCAATCCAAGATTGTTTCGGAAAAACTAAGTTCTTCTGCTTCATTGATGATGATTCTGGCAAGATTGAGTTTATACCGAACCCTGGCTATGATTTATTAAAACATTCCGGTAAAAAAGCTGTTGAATTCTTACACTCAAAAGGTATATCCGCTGTTATGTCTGGTAATTATGGAATAACCGTTAAAAAACTTCTCGATAAACTCAATATTCAAACAATCATAATTCCCTCTATGTACGAAAACTTATCACAACTCTTAAAAATTATAAAACCTTTCAGTTCTTAGTCGAGAATAGTATCTTTAAGCCCTAAAAGGTTGTTAAATGGAGTTTATTTATATTCTTTTGAATTATCTATCAATTCCGCCAACCTATTCATATTCTTATCTTCATCTCTTTTCTTCTTTGTCTTCTCTTCGTGTAAATAATTTGAAAGTGCTAAAGCAGCTATCGTTCCTTCGCCCACAGCAGTTGTTACCTGTCTGTATTTCTTCGCAATGCTGTCGCCTGCGGCATAAACTCCCTTTATGTTCGTTGCCATTTCAGCGTTTACTAAAATCTCTCCACTATTGTTTAGCTTAATAGTATCCTTTAAAAAATCCGAGTTCGGTAAGTATCCAATGAATATAAATACGCCGTCAGTCTTTACATTATTTATCATTCCTGTCTTTAGATTTATTACATCAACACTCTCAAGCTTTTCATTACCAATAAACTCTTCAATCATGGACTCCATTATAAAATTAATCTTCGGGTTATTCTTTGCCTCTTCTACTGCATATTCAAATGCCTGAAAATTATCAAACTGATGTACTATGGTTACTTTTGTTGCATATTTTGTTAAAGAAACCGCTTCTTCAAGTGCTGAATTTCCACCTCCGACTACAACAATCTCTTTTCCGGTAAAGAAGTCGCCGTCACATGTTGCACAATACGAAACCCCTTTTCCTTTAAATGTGTCCTCTCCTTTTACACCCAAATTACGAGGCCTTCCGCCTGGTGAGAGCACAATTCCGTTAGCCGTATATGTTGTTCCGTCCGAAAGTATTACGCTCTTTACATCCGATTGCAAATCCATATCTTTAATTTTAATGTTGGATTTTATCTCGCACCCAAACGATTTCGCCTGTTTCTTCATTATGTTTCCAAGCTGGTATCCGCTTATGCTTTCGACTCCGGGGTAATTCGCTATCTCGTGTGTTAGCACAAGCTGTCCGCCGATTGTATTCTCATTAAGTATAAGCGTTCTCAGCCTTGCCCTCGAAAGGTATATTCCTGCCGTTAATCCGGCAGGTCCTGCACCTATTATTATTGCATCAAAATGATTGTCCATTATATTATGCTTTTTCTGTTACTGCAAATACTTTGTCAAGTATACCTGTAATCTTGTCTTTCGTCTGTATGCTCGATGTTGCTTCAACAACTTTCCCGTTCTTGTAATATATCGTAAAAGGTATTCCCATAAAATTTCTCACTTCTGGTAAATTACGTATTACGTGTGATTCCGGATTGTCAAATTCCATATCATAAAACTTTACGTGCTTGTAATTTCCTTCTTCCTGAAGCTCTTCCATTATTCCGTAAACAGGAATACACATCGGTCCCATGCGTCCGCAGCATACCATTACGTTTTCATTTTCTTTTATTGCTTTTGCATGCTCGTCTGCTTTTAGCAGGTGTTCTAAGTTTGTGGTTAACATTTTTTGTTTGTTTAATTTATTAAAATTCCATTGTACAAAATTACAAATATTAAACATTAATGCATAGCTTTAGAACCTGAAATGACACACCTTTTGAACTGATATTGCACAGCTTTTTTATTAATGTCTATTGGGGTATAAAATGAAACTCTCAACTATTAATTCCTATCTTTGCGACCTTTGCGTACTTTGCGGTTAAAATATTTTATCGTTATCTTTGTGTAATTAATGTATTATTGTCAAAGTGTAAAGTGTTATCAAACTTATAATGAAAACTATTACCGAATCCGATAAAGAATTTGTCTGCGATATAAACGCAGTTTGTTTCCAGAACCTTTCACAGGAAGAAGCAAAACTTGTTAGCGATAGCAAAACACAGGTACTTTTCAGAAAAGGTGAAAACCTCACTAAACAGGGAGCCTTTGCCTCTTTCGTACTATTTATAGTAAACGGTTTTGTAAAACAGTATGTGGAAGATGAAGGCATTAAAAACTTTAACCTTAGAATTATAAAACCTGGGGAGTTTGTCGGTCTCTCTTCAGTCTTCACAAAAGAATCTTTTAATTATTCCACCTCGGCAATAACAGAAACACTCGCAATTCTTATAGAAAAAGAAGCCCTTGAGAAAATAGTTAAACACAACGGTCTGTTTGGTTTTAATATTATTAAAAGATACTGCGAACAGAATGCAGGATTGTTCGAACTGATTAAAAATATCAAATTCAAGCAAATGCACGGTAACCTCGCAGAAACAATTCTCTATATTGATAGTTTTAAATCAGATAACAAAAGTTTATTTTCGTTGCTTTCAAGAAAAGATATAGCTGACTTTGCAGGTACTTCAACAGAAAGCGCAATCAAACTTCTCAAATCATTTGAAAAAGATAAACTAATCTCTCTTAAAGAAAAAGATATAATTATTAAAAATAGAGATAAGCTCGTTGAGATTAGCAAAAAGGGTTGATTTGAAAATTATATGAATTGTTATATCTTTAACTCAATATATATATTTAAAAATCAAAAACCGGCACTCAAATTATGAATGCCGGTTTCGAATAAAAAAGTACTATGAAAAGAAATTATTTTATTAACAACATTTTCTTTGTTGCACTTACTTTGCCGTCTGCATTTAACGAATAATAATATATTCCGCTTGGTAAACTCTTACCGTCAAAATCAACCTGATAAACACCTGGATTTAATCTTTGTGAAACAAGTGTTGTAATTAATTTTCCAAGATTGTTATATACGTTTAATGTAATATTCGATGTCTTTGCTACATTGAACTTAATAATCGTATATGGGTTAAACGGATTTGGATAATTCTGGAATAAATCAAAATTTCCTGGCACCTCCGAACTAATAGGTGTTATGCCAATAGTAGAACCAAGCTTAGTCATTTGTGATGCTGTCAAAGGCATAACATATTGTGAAAGCATTTGCTGTGCCGTCAGACCGTGTTTGGCAAAAGCCCATTGTGCTGGATTTGTATAAGCAGTATCTACTCTCCCAATATAATTTGCAAAATCGAATTGCAACGAAGTTTGATAATCGGGTGGGATTGGAATCATTCCCTGTGTGTGAATTATCTTTTTGGGTGTGGATACCGAATCCCATTTTGCCACAACTATTTTTGTTGTGTTGTTGTATTCTGTTATCGTTGGTGCATTATGACAGCCGGTACAAGACCTTGTTGAATCCTTAGGCATTATTGTATGTGGATAGTATGGACCCCAGGCATTAAAGGTTTTATTCCCTTGATATATAATTGATTGATAATTTACTATTCCAACTTTTCCTGTCTTTGTAATTCTTCCAAGCATTATGAAATCTTTAAACTTTGCTATAGGTCTCTTAAAACCCCTCATTCCCTGCCAGATCTCTGTCTCAAAATGGCAGTTGTAGCAGGTTATTTGAGACCTTGCATGACACGTCGCACACTCAAGTTTTGACATGTGAGTCGAGTGCGCTAATGAATCATCCGGTGTTACAGGAATTACATTGTGGCAACCAACTGTCTGACAGGTCTTGCCTTGCACTGTATCAAACGGTGTCGAATAAGGTGTAGCGTCTGCGTGCATTTCATCCTTTATATGGCAGGTTACACAAGTCATACCTGCTGACCTATGCTTATCTGTATAAAAAGATTTTTCCGTCACTTGTCGAGAATGACATCTCGAGCAAATTGTGTCGGGTACTGCATTCCCAACAGAAAAATTGTGACAATCATTACAACCGGGTTGATAAGTTGCCGTATCAATAGGTGTATTGTTTGCTAATTTTCCCGGATGGCATTTCAAACAGCGAAGTGTATTAATCGGGATGTTTGAGATCGTCTCAAAACCGCCATTTGTTGCTGAATAAAAGTAAGAGTGACCTTTTCTTAGCATATGGAAACTTGTGGTTTGGGCAAATAATGATTCTGTTATTAAAATCAAAGCTAAACCAAAAACTAACATTGTATACCTTTTCATTTTAAACCTCCAGTTTGTTTTTAAAAAAGATATAATTTATATTAGTAAATGCAATTTGCGTGCCAATTTAAACCGTGTTTTTTCAGTTTTTTGTGAAGCTATTATTATTCGTGTGGAAAAATAGGGCATAATGTGCTATTAATGCGTATTAACTCCACATATTTCTGGCTTTTCTGTCAAAAGTGCAATTTGGTTCATAATTATTGCACTATTATTCTACACTTTTTCGATTTATTGGGGATTATTTCATCTGCTTATTTGTTTACTTGTTCTTTTGTCAATTTCTTATCTTAAAATATATCCTGCTATTATATCATCCGTAAAATTAATCCCTACTCCTCATTATGCTCCTCTAATAATTTCTTCTTCCCGTTTTGTGATTTCCCATCACTTCCAAACCTGTAAGCTAAAGTCAGGAATGCAACGCGTGAATTTCGTTTGCGGTAATATTCCGTATAAAATGAATTATCCGATATCACAGATTTATATTTTGATGTATTAAGTACATCAATCACCTTAAACACAAGCGATAACTTCTTATTAAAAAAATCTTTCTTAATTGCGATGTCCAGATAATAATCAGGCTCGTTATAACCCTGCGCCAGCGACACCCTCGTGCCCCCGGAAAAAAATGTTTGGTCACCAACACCCATTGCCGCAGAAGTTTTTCCTTGATAATTAAACAGTAATTGAAACTCAATATTTTCCGGCAGTGTAATACTGCTATTAATTTTTCCGACCCAACTGTCATAATTATTGCTATTCCCTTCGTTTCCTGAAAACGATGCTTTAAGATATGTTATGTTTGAATTAAAACTCCACCATTTAAAAATACTTCCGTTTAAAAGTATTTCTAATCCATATGTTTTTGAATTTGCAAGGTTGCGATAAGTGAAATTTGATGCACCATTACTGTCAGTATAAATATATCTTGTCATCACATCATTTATATCTCTGTAGAAAAAAGATGACGTGGCTGAAACTCCTGGAAAATAATATGTATATCCAAGTTCAAAAGAATTAATGTACTCTGGCTGCAAATCCGGATTCCCGTATCTTAATACCTGAGGATCAGCATTGTTTACAAATGGATTTAACATAGATGTTCCCGGTCTGTTAATTCGCCTCGAGTAATTAAATCCAACCTCTGATTTACTGTTTATCAATTGTTTTAAATATACATTCGGAAAAATATCCAGATAACTTCTGTCTTTGATGTAATTCATATTTATTTGGTTCGCCTTTGTATTTGTCTGCTCAAGTCTTATCCCTGCCTGAAATGTTAGTTGCTTATACTTGTTCGAATAATTCCCATAAATTGCGCTAATATATTCTTTGTAAATGAAATCATTGTTCATTGTATTTATATCTTCCCAATTATTATTACCACTGTTAAAATAACTTGCCCTGAAATATGCATCATTCTCTCTGTACATTCCTTTTATGCCAGTCTCAAGTTTACTTTTATCATTTATTGGATGTGAATAATCACCTTGCAAACTGTATATATGCAATTTGCTTTCGGTTACATCATTCTCTAAATATGGCAGCGAATCCTTCGGTGTATTATCGGTATTAAGATAAGTTTGTGTTATCCCTAAATCCAGATTATCTTTCGAATAACTGTAAAGAGAAGATATATTTATGAAATGTTCTTTTGCAGAAGTCTTTTTATAAAAAGCAGATAAATCAATAGCGTTCCCTTCTATATCAAAAATGTTTTTTCTATCATAAAAGTAAACAGGATTGTTTGTGATGTCATAATTCCTGTATGTAGTGTTCTCGTTTCTCGTTCTTTGTCTGTTATTATATGTTGCGGATATTCCAAATTCGTTTTCTTTGTCCGGGAAATATCCCAATACAAGATTACCTGTATGGCTGTATAATCTATTCGCAACCTTGTTAATTTGATTTTGAAAATATAAAGAATCATTTAAAAAATTCTGTGTCTCTGTGTTCCCATTCACTGACATATTAAACAATCGGAAATTATAAGAACCGAGCAAGGAGTATGTCTTTCTCTTAATGTTTGCTGTTGCCGATACATTATATTTATCCTCAGTTCCGGCATTTAGCGAAATACTAAAGTTTTCTTTCGGCTTACCCGCCTCTGAATTCTTCTTCATAACAATATTCACAACACCTGTTATGCCTTCCGATTCATATTTTGCCGAAGGATTATTTATTATCTCTATAGATTCTATCATATTAGAAGGTATCAGGTCAAGCGCAGTCGATGGGTCTGAACCAATAATTCCGGATTGATTTCCATTTATAAGAAATACTACATTCGAATTTCCTCTAATGCTTATTCTTCCTTCACTGTCAACCGTAATCGAGGGAATACTTTTCAAAACATCGCTTGCTGTCCCGCTCTCCGAAACAATGTTTTTCTCAACATTGTAAACTTTCATATTATCTTTATTCTCATAATAATACCTCTCTGCATTCACTTCTATTGTTGAAGTTGAATCCTGTGATCCTTTAAGCACAATCTTTCCCAAATCTACTTGTGGTGTGCTTTGGTTTACCTTAACTTCATTGCTGTAATCCAAATAACCAATAAAACTTATCGTTATTCTGTATTTTGAAAAAGCTAAATCTTTAAACTCAAACTCTCCCTTCGAATCGGTTACCATTCCAAATTTCTTAGTTGAGTCTTTTGCTGAAACTATTCGCACAATCGCATTTTCAAGTACTTTATTATCCGTTCCATCTATCACTAAACCTTTAAGTGATGTGTTTGAATCCTGTCCGTTTAAATTAAACGATACAAATATCATTATTAAAATTGTGAGCGCCGTAGATTTTTTTAACATTATATATGTTTTAAGTTATATCGAAACATACTGCAATTGATATGCCAAAAATAAATGGTTAATACAGTTTAATTTGAGTATAAATTTAAAATACACGACATTAATGACGAAATAAATGCAAATACTGTCATCTATATTCTTATCTTATTAACTTAAGTTGACCGTTTTGAATATAAAGTAATGTTTTTATAACCTAATTTCTGAATAAAAATAGATTAAAGATGTTTAAAATAAAAAGACTTCCAAAGAAGATTACATTGTTGATATTGGAACTTCAGTTTCTATTTGACGATTGTCAGTGGATGCATTTTCAAAGTCTTTTAGCATCACTATTGATAACACCTTTTAAACCAACACTTTGCGGGATGTCAAAAGTTCTTGGCTTTGGCACTCATCGCAGTAAACATAATGCGTTTATCATAAATTCAGCAGACGTTATAAGAAAAGCACTTCAGTATTATGCGCATACAGTATTATCTTTGTTGAAGAAGACGGGTGAACCGATATATTTTATTTTCGATGATACAACAAATAAGAAAACAGGCAAACACATAGAAGGAGCGTTTAAATATTACGATCATCTTTCAAAAACGTATATCAAGGGACAACAAATAGTTTGCAGCATTATATCATACAGAGGATTAATAATACCTTACGGCTTTGATGTATATATTCCCAAAGAGCAATGTTTAGAACTCGGAATTACATTCAAAAAGAAAACACAGTTAGCATTGGAACAATTAAAGAGTTTTGAAGCCGACGACAATCAAAAGATATTTATATTGGCCGACACTTTTTATGCCACAGAGCCTATAATGAACTATTGCAGGAACAATAATCAAAGCTTTGTGTCAAGTTTAAAGTTTAACAGAGTATTCAAAGTTAATGGACATGAGACAAATGTTAGTAAATATTTAAAACATACCATAAAAGATTTTAAAAAGAGCAAGAAAATAAAACTTGGTAAGATTACTTACCGAGTTGAAAGCCGAGAAGTAGAATTGAAAACAGGTGGAGCGGTAAAACTGGTATTTACCAAGCATCCAATGCATCATACTGCGATGGTACTTGTAACTACCGACACTGCTCTATCTGTTTCTGAAATAATGCATGCTTACCGGATAAGATGGAACATAGAAGTATTCTTCAAAATGAGTAAACAAAATTTAGGATTTAACGGATACCAAAGCAGAGACATAGGTGCAATCAGATCAAGAATTGCATTGTCAATGCTGTCCTATAATCTACTGACCCACGCATTCATAAAAGATATGCGTGCAAAAGGCAAATCATTAACGGCGAAGAATATATCAAAGTTCTCAATAACAGAAATGCTTGGTGAAATACGGTATCAAATAAATGTAGAAAGTATTGAACACCATTTTGATGAAATGCCGTTAAAGTTAAGTAAGAAAATTAAAAAAGAATTTAAATCACTATTAATAAAAGCCGCTTAAATGTTTTAGGCGGTCAACTTGAGTTATTAAAATATAATACTATAAATCATTTAAAATGTTAATACCTTATCGCTGTATAAAGTCCACTCTGTTAATTCTTTCATATTGCTAATCTCTGCCCCTTCCATTAACATTTCTTTCTTAATTCCTCTCGCTTCAACACAGGTACCGCAAACCTTCACTTTACCGTTCTTCATTATAATACTTTTTAACATTCTTTCAATATTATAATAACCGGTTGGTGTATTTTGACCTGCCATTGCACAACCCGAGGCATCCGCCATTAGAAACATCCTTACTTCGCATTCCGCACATTCCTTTTGTATGTTCATTGCCAATCTCAATGCATTGTATGATTTCTCATTTCCGTATGGTGCCTCATTTAAGATGAACAGTGTTTTCATTCTATTATTTAATTATATTGTTTGAAATTAATTTTAAATAAAGATAATTCTATTGTTTTAAAAACAATATACTATTAAAAACTTCTCTTGCAATTCCGAACGATCTCATCGTAGTTCTAATCACAATCACAATATTCAAAGCCCCTATTAATTCATCTGTACCTGTAAAATTTCGTTTATAGCCTTAACAAAACCATCTTTTGCCATAGCCCCTGTTGACATTTGCGGTTGCCCGTTTGCCGGAACAAACAAAATAGAAGGAATGCTTTTAATACCAAAAATTGATGCTAATTCCTGCTGTGCCTCAGTATCTACTTTGTATATATCCACCTTGCCGTCATATTCGTTTGAAATTTCTTCAAGTACCGGAGCAACCATTTTGCACGGTCCGCACCAGTCCGCATAAAAATCTATGATTGCAGGTCTCTTTCCTTCAAATTTCCAATCCTTGTTCTTCTCGTAATCGAACACCTTTGTTTTAAATGTCTCTTTTGTTAAATGCTCCAGTTTTGATTTGTCATTGCTCTTTGAACTGTTTACGTTCTGAGTCTTTATTCCGGTTTTTAATTCCGTTTTCGGCTCTTCTTTCTTTGAGCAGGATGTCAATACTGACAAACCGAGCACCAGAAAAATTGCCACCGTTCCTTTTAAATGTTTTTTCATATTATATTTATATTGTTTAATATTTATATTAGTTGCTAATGGCAAATTATATAAAATATATTGAATATTCAACGTTGAAAGTCTCGAACGAGCTGTTACTTTTCCCATATGTCCAAAATAATTCGTTTTAGAAAATGTTCTGGTCAGCAGAGGGTAACTCAAGCATCTTGCTTGAGATAGTGTGGAATGCAATAAGGGTTTTATAAATCGTAGAATTTCTATTAGTATTTTTATTATCTCAAATTAGAAAATGTTCTGGTCAGCAGAGGGCAACACAGGCATCTTCCCTTAGATAGAGTGGAATGCTATAATGGTCTTATAAATCGTAGAGTTTCTATTAGTATTTTTATTATCTCAAATTAGAAAATGTTCTGGTCAGCAGAGGGTAACTCAAGCATCTTGCTTGAGATAGAGTGGAATGCTATAATGGTCTTATAAATCGTAGAGTTTCTATTAGTATTTTTATTATCTCAAATTATAAAATGTTCTGGTCAGAAGAGGGTAACTCAGGCATCTTGCCTGAGATAGAGTGGAATGCATAAAGGTCTTATAAACCGTAGAATTTCTATTAGTATTTTTATTATCTCATATTATAATTAATATTATTCCAAAAATAAATTAGTCTTGATTAAAAGTGCTGCGGTTTTCTTTGTGCTCTGTTTCTTTGCTCTTAATGGTTATGCACAGGATATCGATATAAAAAATATTGAAAAGGATTCGAGTGAATACCATCCCGAAATTCAGGGCTTCCACAAAAAGTCCGGTATTCTTTTTCCCCTTTCTGAAATTGTCGGAATTAACTTTGGTCTGTGTGCTTTTAACAATTATATCTCTCATGAACCATTCGCAAAGATTTCCTTCAGCTCAATAGCAAATAATTTCAAAACAGGTTTTGTCTGGGATAACGATTTCTTCGTAACCAATCAGTTTGCTCATCCTTATCATGGAAACCTTTACTTCAATTCTGCACGTAGTAACGGTTATTCATTCTGGGAATCCGTTCCGTTCACTTTCGGCGGTAGCTTAATGTGGGAAACCACTATGGAAACAGACCCGCCGCAAACTAACGACCTTATTAATACTACTCTCGGCGGTATTATGCTCGGCGAAATAACTTACAGATTGTCATCTTTAGTGCTTGATGAAAGTACTTATGGCTTCGACAGGGTTTCCAGAGAAATATTAGGCACATTCATAAACCCCGTGAGAGGTTTCAACAGGTTATTACACGGCGATGTTAACAGGCATACAAAAACAAACGTAAACGATGTTTTTCCTGTCAGCAGTAGATTCAGTCTCGGCTATGCAAACGTCGACCGTAGAAAGAAAACTAACATTAACAAAGATAATGCCCTCGCAGAACTCGTGTTTATTTATAAAAAGGATTTATCAAGCGAGTCTTTTAAACCCTTTGAAATATTCAGGCTAAAACTTGGTTTAGATGCTAAAGATGGCGAAGAGCCTTCGTCCTGGGTTGATATGTACGGAATTTTGTACGGCAAAAATCTCGTCCGCATTAAAGATAAAGCCCTTATTCTTGGAGTGTTTCAGGACTTTGACTTTTTTAACAATACTATCTATAAACTCGGCTCACAAAGCGCTGGTCTGGGCTTAATAGTTCACGTGCCTATAAGTAAACAGTTTAATTTTTCTGCAAATGTTCATAATAATTTAATAATCCTTTCCGCCTTAAACTCCATTTATAGAGGCGGTGAAAATAGAGACTACGATTTTCTGATGGGCGACAAAGTCCTTGCTGAAGCTATTTTAGACGCTGGTCCTTTCAGCCTTCAGCTTGAATATAAGTTCTACTGGATGAAGTCTGTCGATGGTATCGTCGGTAAACATACTATGGGATTTCTTAACCCAAAACTCTTTATTAAGGTTTATAAGGGTATTGGCGCAGGTGCTGAATTTATCTATTACCACAGACACAGCATCTACAAGAACATCGAAACCACCGACTTAAACTTAACCGAACACAGATTCTATCTGTCCTACTGGTTCTGATAATTTAAGTATTTACTGACTGAAGTTACGCAACACTGTTAACTAAAAACAAAATAAGGCAGTTATATAATTATTATGAGAAGAACAATATTAAAAACTGCCTTATTTGCATATATAAATGCAATCTGTTTTAGAAATTTTAGACCAACATGTACTAAAATATCTGAGCAATATAACAGAAACATTATTTGTGATTCCAAATGTTCTTATATCTCACACGATAAACTGCAAAGATTTTTGCAGACTGAACAAGACTGGAATCTATATATAGTACAAAAATACGGTCATTTAGTTAAAAAAACCAGTTCTTTTAAAATAAACAACAAAAAGAAACACAGAACAAGTTATTTGATTATTGATGATACAGTGATAGCAAAACCGTTTAGTAAAGAGCTTGAAATACTAAGCTGGTTATATTCCAGTGGCGATGCAAAATATCTTTACGGCCTAAATGTGGTTTTTGTCATTTGGACTGACGGTAACACCCGTTTCCCCATAGGATTTAAAATATGGAAAAAAGAAGACAATAAATCCCGATTAGATTTAGCCATGGAGATTTTAAAAGAAGCAAAAAGGACACTTAGAATAAAACCTGACTATGTATTGATGGATTCTTTCTATGGAGCTGCAAAATTACTAAAACTTATTCGTAAGTTAAAATGGCACTGGATAGTAAAACTTAAACCCAATCGGCTCGTTGATAAATTACAGGTCAGAGATACTTTCACTTATAGATACGGTAATAAAGTTGGTAAACTAAGCGAAGGCATAAAAGCGTTAATTGTCAATGATAACGGTAATTATTGGGCTTCAAGCGATATTAGTTTAACATCAACTGCTGTTAAAAAACTATACAAAAAACGTCAACTTGTTGAAGAGTTTTTTAAAATTCTAAAATCAGAATTAAGAATTGAAGGGTGCTCGTCAAGAAGTCAGATTGCACAGATAAATCATATTTGTTTAACCTTAATTGCTTTTTGCAAACTTGAAGAATTTAGAATTAAAATGAGCATTAGTACTATTTATAAAATTCGAATGGTCTTTTATGATTGTGTTGTGCCTAAAAACTTTAATTGGGCTTTGAATTTACCTAAAGATAGTTTTGCGTAACTTCAGTAAATAATTAAGCCAAGCCCCTATTTAAAATTTAAACAAAATATTCAATGAAAAAAATTCATTTGATATTATTAACAGTAATAATCTTAGCATTAACGGGTCAGACTTATTCACAAACTTACCTCGATGCAGAACAACAATTTGTAAGCAGTTATCCGCAGAATATAAACTCTACTGACCTGAGAACTATTTACTTAGGGCTTGGCAATATCACGCTCGATGCAGCAAATAACTATAAGCCCGACTTAGTGCAGGTTGTAAACTACACATTGTATGCACCCCCAGTTCAGGAATTTCATTCGTTTTGTGGCTGGAATGAAAACTCAGGTAACATAAATTTCGGAGGTGATAACCAGATTTTTCTGCAAACACCACCTTCAAACGTTGTGTTTAACAAAGGTCTCGCATTCGCTAAAATCAGAAGTTCAATTGTTCAGCATCCTAAACTAAAAGACTTTGTAGTCCTTAAAGATGATGCCCTGAAACTGTTTCTCGTAAACAACGATGCCTCTGTAGTTGAAGGACAATCCTTCGTCTATTCAAACGGCTACTATACTGCAGCCGGGGAATTTAATTGGCAAGATATTTTAGAAGACGTATTCGTTTACAGAAGCTTAGTTATAAAAGGAGTTACAAGATACTTTGTTTCTATTTATAAAGCAAACGGTGATGTATATCCTTACATTGGCGAAACTTCATATTATGACGCTGAAGTAAATGCACCGGGTTTATTCCCGAAGTTAATCGTTAAAAGAATAAACGAATCTGATGGTGCTTATTTATTCGGCAATCAGTCACCTGGAAAACCGGATTTGATAGTCAAAGACGATAATACTGTCAAAATTTTCTCTAACGATGATAATAACCATCTGGTTCTTACAAAAACTATTACACCCGGATATACTATCTTCGACGTTGCTGTCGAAGATGTTAACAACGACGGCTATAACGATATTATCCTTTCGGAATTTGTTAGCGGGCCAAGTTCAAGGGTGCAAATATTTCTGAACACTAAATCAGGTGATTATTTCGGAAACAGTGCAAGTATAACGATTCAGAATAGTTCTGCAATATCGTTTAGACCTGCAATCAGTATTGCTGACTTTAACGTTGACGGGTTTAATGATTTGATTATCTCTTCAACTCAAAAAGCAAGCATATTCATCAATCAGGATGGCAGTTTTACCTCAACTCCAAATCAATCTTTTGAACATTTTCAGGAACCAGTGAAGTCAATAGCCGCAGACCTGAACGGTAAGGGAGGTATTTCTCTTTTAATTAACGGTGCTAGGGCAATAACATACAATAATCAACAGTTATGGGACATCGAAGGTATCACAAGATTTAACCCAACTGATAACTACTCAAATCCTAAACCAGCTCCACCGGCAGTTGAAAGAAGAGCTTACAAAGATGGAGTTAATTATCATCCATTAATAAAGTTTAATAATCGAAGCGAACTTGATTTTAAAGAATATAAGATTTACAAAAGATTAGAAGGTTATTATCAGTATCAATTGGTAGCAACTTTGAATAATCAATACAATGAATTTATAGACTATGATGAAATTGTTTATGAAGATTGTTTTCTGCCTCCATCGTATTATACTTCTTTAGTTTATAAAGTTACATCTTCGGATTTGGACAATCAGGAATCAGATCCATCGCCTGAAATGAAATATAGAACATTACAGGGTGGTGATGGAGATGGATTCGTTGTTAATCCCGAAACCCCTAAACAATTCAATCTCTCCCAGAACTATCCAAACCCATTCAACCCTGTTACAAAGATAAACTTTGCATTGCCTAAGCAAGGATTCGTGACTTTGAAGATTTATGACATTACGGGAAGAGAAATTCAGACACTTGTAAGCGAAGTAAAACAGGCTGGATATTACTCTGTTGACTTTAACGGTTCAGTACTTTCAAGCGGTGTTTATTTCTACAAGATTCAGAGCGGTGATTTTATTAGCGTTAAGCGTATGGTGTTAATTAAGTAATCCTTTTAAAACAGCCCTGCCGCAGTATGAGGTAGGGCTGTTTATTATTACATGAAAATGGAAACTAAATATTACGCCGTCATTAATGTTGTGTTCGATCTGGACATAGACTGTAATTCGTTAATCGTTATACTTAACGAAACTGATATCAGAAAGATTTTCAGAATATTAAAAAAACTGAAAACAAATATGAAAGCAGGGTTTGCGAGAATTGAAATGGAAATGGTAACTTTCGACCTTTGCCTAACTAATTTCTCTCAGATAAAAATCATTAATAATCAATTATACGTTTCTCGTGACGATGTTCTCGAATTCCTTATAGACGAAAATAATCTCATAAGAGACATCATTCTCGAAAAAGCACTTAAGAAAAATTACGACGATATGAGAAAAGTAATGCAGTTACTCTATCCTCCCAAACCCAAAAGAAAACCAAGAATTAAATTATTTAACAGTCGTCATCGTTACATAACACCTTTACCAAAAACATTTTAAAATTAAATAAAAGGAAACAAAATTATGCCAAGAACATTTAACACAAACAAAGATGGTGGTAGTTGGTCGGAAGACACCAAGAAAGCTGTATGGGGTAAAGCTCTATTCATTTCTGGAAATGACCCAATCTTTTGGCGGAAGGACAAATGTGGTAAAAACATGAAATATTCAGAACACGGAAACAGGGATTCTGTTTATGGTTGGGAAATAGATCATATAAATCCTGTTTCAAATGGCGGTAGTGATGACTTAAGTAATTTACAGCCATTGCACTGGTCAAACAATGCTGATAAGGCAGACAATCTTAACTGGTCTTGTCCTAAATAAATTAAGCATTGGCAATAATAAACCAACAACTTATTAATTAAAACACACAATACTATGGGAAGATTCTTAATCTCTAAAAGATCTAACAACGAATTTCAGTTCGTTCTTGAAGCAGATAATAACCAGGTAATCCTCGTTAGCGAAGGCTATACCACAAAAGCAGCTTGTTACGATGGCATTGATTCTGTAAAAGTTAATACACCTTACGATAATAGATACAACCGCTTGTCGGCTTCTGATGGCAGGTATTATTTTACTCTGACTGCTCAAAACAATAAAGTTATCGGTACAAGTCAGATGTACCAAACCATGCAATCCCGTGAAGTTGGTATTGCCTCTGTTAAAGCAAACGCTCCAACTGCTGAAATTATAGATTTAACAAACTAAACCCTGAATCAATTATTCTTATTAAATAAACTTATAATTAATATGGATACAATAATTACCGAACTAAAGAGATATTTCTCTCTTGTGAATTTTGCTTTATGTTTTATTATTTTCTTTGCCCCGTCTTTGCTCTCTCAGCCGAACATCCCCCTTGATGTCAGCGGCATGTTCAATGAACGCGGCTTCCTCAAGTCGGGCTCAGTCTCGCCCGATGAAGGTGAAATGATAAATAATTTCAATGGAAATCTCTGCTACACCTTTCCAATGTACAGCCTTAAAGGTCCCGGCGATATTCATTTAGACCTTTCCCTGAACTACAATGGTTCGGTTAATTATCAGGTAATACCCGCCGCTAATAGCCTCCTTACGGGTAATTCTCTCCCTCGTCACAATGTTTCTGCACCGGGATGGATTCTCAGCCTTAACGGTATGGCTGTTCAAATGCTGAACTTCGAAACAAATTTCTTCTCTGTTCCAAATAGCGGTGACTCTATCGTAAATTCTGGTGTCCGTATGCTCGCTATGGGCTACCACCTTACTGATAACCTTCGGTCTCTTGAATCTGGAATGCGTGATGTAATTATTCTGATGCGAGGCGACGGCTCTGCTATGTATCTGAAGAGAATTGAGAGTTCTTGCTCTTTTGGAATCAATTACGACGGTTGTTATATCGGCGATTATTATGTCGATGGCTTGGATGATTATTCCAGAGCAAGAGTTGAATTTATTGAATATTCTACTCAACCCGCTTACAGGAACCGTCGTGTTTCTTTTATGAAAGGCGATGGTCTCACGTACGTTTATGAAGAATACAAAAATCAATACGCTGATTTCACGTATAATATTGACTTATCATAATTTTAATAGTAAATTTGCTTACAATGACAATGAAAAATGCGTGCATATTAAGAATTCCCCACTCGGGAGGGGAGGACGTCCGCTCTAGCAGACGGACGGGGTGGGTGAACTTATTTATACATTCTGCATTATGATAAATGGCTTTAATAAATATTGGAATTGTAGATTCCACTCTCGGGAGGGGTGGACGCCGAAGGCGGACGGGGTGGGTGATCTTCTCCCGCTCTGTACCGACTACAAATACGACGCCCTCTACCGTGTCATCGAAGTCAAAACACCGAACGAAAAACATATATACTACACCTACGACGGTCTCGGTCGGCAGTCTTCACGCACTACCCCCGACGCTGGCGAAGTAAAATATAAATACGATAAAAACGATAACCTCCGTTTTTCTCAGGATAATAATCAGGCAAATAAACCGACAGAAAGACCGCCTGCTAGGTATCTTTCTTACCGCGGATACGACGGCTTAAACCGCATTCTCTATCTCTGCGATGCCTATAATGAATCTGAACTTGTTTTATGGTCTAATCTCAACCCTGATAATACATACAACTTTGATTCCTATTCCAGTACTCCGAACAATTTTCTCGTTATCAATGTCTACGATACGCTCACAAACTATCCGGCAAATGCCGGTACATTATTCACTGGCAGCCACGTTCCCGTTGATTATTATACCTCGTCCCCGTTTAACACAAACAACACAAAAGGCACTCTCTGTGCCGCTGCATACCGCACTCTCGGAACAGATGAGTGGAGTTATAAGTATTACCGTTACGATGCTCGCAGTAGAGTAATAAAAATGTGGAACTACATCGCAGGGCTGGGCTGGAAAATAACAAAATATGAATATAACTCTCAGAATCAGTTAACTAAACTCGAATACCAGTCTGAATCCGATACAGATTACAAACGATGCATTTACAACTACGACTTCGCAGGCAGAATGCATTCCGTCTCAACAGAGGAAAGCGGTCAGCCTCCTGACTATAACTATGTCTTTGCTCAATACAAGTATAATGAGAATTCTCAGACAGACAGTCTGCTTCTCAACAACACTAATGTTACTGCATCCTATGCGTTTAATAACCGCAACTGGATTACAAGTTGCACTAATAACTATAGTCTCTTCAGCTACTCTCTCGATTATCTTGCTAATGGTAATGTAAACAGCCAGAGTATTTCTGGAACCTATAAAAGTAACTTTTCAAACACAAAAGAAATAAGGTCTGGTTTTACCTATGATAAATCCAACCGGCTTAAACAGATATTAAAATACAACTCTAAATACTTCGACCTTACAGGCGATTATTCTTACGACTCCGATGGCAACTTCACATCACTCACTCGCAGCTACAACAGCGATAATTTTTCTTACGACTATTACTCTGGCACAAACAGACTAAAGAAAATAACAGGCTCAGCCGACCAATATACCTACGACTACAACGGCAATCAAACAAACGATTACATAAACAACAACACCGGCATTAAATATGACCACAGAAACCTGATAACCGAATTCACAAGACAGGATTTAACACAAGACCCGCCTGTAACAGACATTACAAGATATAAGTACGATGAGGCAGGAAACAGAACAAGGAAAACTATTTACAGAAGTAATGATTCAAATCCTCCTCCATTACCTGAAGAAAATGAAGACCTTCCTTCTGGCTGGACAATCACAAAAGACGAATACTATTCAAGGGACGCGTCGGGTAAAGAAATCGCAGTCTATCAGAGCTACACTCTCGACTATTGGAACGTGTGGGGTAGCAATAACGAAGGCAGAATAAAACCCACAGGTATGAAATATTTCTACCTCAAAGACCATCTCGGCTCAATCCGTGCAGTAATAAACCAGAACAATGTATTAGTTCAGGCACAGGATTATGACCCTTGGGGTCACATCGCCAGAACCTGGGATTCCACATCCACAAATTACAAATTCACTGGCAAACAAAGAGACGCAGAAACCGGTTATGATTATTTCGGGGCAAGATATTATGATGCAAGAATTGCACGATGGGGTGGAATTGAGCCGCTACTTGAAAAATATTTTTCCTATTCACCTTATCAGTATGGTTTGCTGAATCCAATGAAATTGGCAGACGAAGGTGGTCTATTACCCAGAATTACAACACAAGGGAATTTAACAATTGTCAATTATACTTTTTATTATGTAAGAGAGAGTAATGATAAAACATATGGCTTAAACAATGATCAAATTGATGCCTTAAGTGAAATCAAATATAGTATGGAATCTTGGAGCATTGCAGAGAATACTCAAGTAAGCGTTAATTTTTTGGAAGCGAAAAATATGAATATGAATCAAATGCAATCAAATTTTAAAGGTCAATATGATAATTTTGTTTTAAATCCTACAGGTCAAGTGTTAGGTGAATTAGATGAACCTGGGATTGGTGTCGCAACTGCAAATGTTGAGAAAGGTGATATTCATGATATATTATATATCTCAAGTGATTTAAAATATTTTGATGATTCAGGTGCGCATGAACTAGCGCATTTATTTGGTTTAAAACATAGTGATGCAAGAAAAGTTTATGTTGATAACCCAAAATCAAATACAAGTCTAATACCAGCTAATTCTATTGCGGGTCCTAGGTTGTCTCCAAATGGGGATAAGTATTATAGAGCAAAAGTTAGTATTGAAGATTGGAAAAGTGTTTTTGAGCTTAACAGAAGAGGTCTTTTTAGCAATATTAACAAATTTCATAATTAATCAATTAATATGGAAAAACAGATTTATAAATTCTCTATAGTTTTATTTGTATCCTTGACATTATTTTATATGTTATTTGAAAATGCATATACTCAAAATATTACCTTTTCTTTAAGCCAAGGATTAAGACTTACAAATAACTTTAGATATAACTATGAAATTGATTTTAATAATATTGAATTAATTGATGTTAAAAGTGGTTTTTCTGGGTATTTAATAATCCAACTTGATTCAAATACAATAAATTGGAAATATGTGCACCCACCGGATACAACATTCGAATACCGCGATATTTCTCCAACCATTTATTTTGTGTACCAAAAAAGATATGAATCCGAAAATAGAGAACTTATAATAGATAGTGCATTAGTGAGGCTTGATTGTGATTCCTGCAGAATAAATGATTTATTTGGATCTAATATGTTTGTTTATGATGGTTATTTTAGTTTTTTAGATGGTAAAAGAGGTGAATTAATTAATTTCTTATATTATTATCAAATATTTACAAGTATTCATTGTTTCTCAAATGATAAAAAATGGATTGGTCAAATATTAACAACAGATGTATTAAATGGTAAAACAATTTGGAAAAAAAGTAATGATAAAATTAGTTATATAATATTTGAAGCATCATTTGATGCGGCTATTTTTAAATTAAATCAGAAAAAATTTTATTTACCAATGTCTATAGTGTATTATTTTAAAGAAGCCCGTGAAGATATTCTAATTAAACATGGATTTATAAAATCAAAGGATATAATTGTTGTAAAATAGATATAGCAAAAATTATATGAAAGACGAATACTATTCTCGTGACGCATCCGGAAAAGAAATCGCAGTATATCAGAGCTACACTCTCGATTACTGGAACGTATGGGGCAGGTTCGTCGAAGATCCGCCGCGGCGGAAAGGCAGAATCAAACCCACAGGGTTGTAAATTGGTTTTTGAATTTATTAATTGTTATAACTATTTTGATATCTTCTCGTAATCTTTCCAATTTCTTGCTGGTAATCTGTCACCTTTGCTCAAGCAGTTTTGTATGAATACATCTGCCTCGTGTTCTGTCATTATTCTCTTTCTCATCGCTTCTCTTAGCAATTCCATCGTTGGTATGTTCTTGATGTTGTGCTCCTTGCAATATTTACTCACATCTGCTAAATTACTGCTTGATATGTAGGTAGCTCTGAATTTTGCATACGCTAAACATGCACTCTCTCCGTCTCCCAGCCCATAATCTGTTGACACTAAAATCGAATATTCTCTTAGTATTTCATAATCTGTGTCAGGAAACGAAATTTCTTCGATATTTTCTGTTTGTGTAAAATTATCAACTAAAATCTTCGCGCTGTTTCTTTTGCTCAATTCTTTTTTAACCCTGTCAATAATGCAAAATCTATTAGGGAATATCTTAGCTAATAAAGAAAGTTTATTCCCATTAATAAAGTTTATTATAACATCAGCATCCAATAATATTTTAGTTTTATCCTCATCTTTACTCATTGTTTTCCTCTTTATACCTCTATCCCTGCATCCAGCATCATTGTAATATAATTCTGCTCTGAAATATTTCCTGATTCATACAGTCGTCTTGCTTTCTCTCCATAATCTCCAATTATAATTCCTTTGTTTCCTTTTTCGTATAGAGTTGTTTCATATCCTAGCCGGCCTGCATCCGCTATTACATCCTTTTTAAATTTTTCATAAAAAGTTGAGTTTATTAATTTCATTCTCTTTAGTGCAGTTAAAAGCGCCCCTCTCGAACATGAGTAATATTGCTCTGCCTTTATTAATGTCATCAATGTAATTTTGTTATGTACTCTTTCTTCTTTTGGAATCAATTCAGAAATACCATCTTCCGGTAATAGTAGATATGATGCGAATAAATCCGCTCTTATCTCTGTATTACTTCTTTTCCCTGGTGTTTCTGAATAGCATACATTTCGCTCAAATTCTTTTTCAAAAAACAAATGATACAATTCATGACAAATAGTGAAATGCTGTCTCCCTAATGGTTTCAATGAATTTATTAATATAAATCTGTTGTCATTTACTTTCAAAGATACGCCTGAAATGTTTTCGTCAATATCTCTGAAAAATGTTATTACGTTTAATTTCATTAGCAGACTTTTCAGCCGGATTGGCTCAGTCTTTCCAAAACCATTCTCAACCCTGAATTCCTTTGCAAATATTTTCATTTCAAATTCGTGACTCATTTTCTTTCCTCTATACTTTTCATCTTTAAATAATTCTTTACTATCTTTCCGAATTCTCCAATTGCCTTATATCCTTCTGCACTTAATCCTTCTGCCCTGAACGCCATAGCAGTTTTTACCTTCCTGTCTTCTTCTTTCATCTCTAATATATCTATCAGTTGTACCTGATATAAATCCGATAATTTGTTCAATATATCTAATGGTGTATTTCTGCTGCCGTTTTCATAATAACTTATAGTTTCTCTTTTAATTCCTAAATATTCAGCAACCTTTTCCTGTGTCATATTATTTAATTCTCTTAAAAAGGCTAAATTTTTCCCAATTGTTATACTTTGTTCCATTGTTTTGGTTTGATTATGTTACAAATATAATATGTTTATCTTATAATGTCAAGATGTAACATAATATATCGCGAAATATGCTTAATATTGCCATATTTTAAATTATAAAATAGTTATAGTCTAATAATGTAACTTACTTCTTGGTTGTCATCTTACTTAAATATCCTTCTATTCTCCTTAATTATTGTCAACACCGCTCCTAAATTACTCATCACAAAATTCTCTTCCGTAAAAAATACACCTCTTCTGAAATTAAAATCCTCCGAAAACCAGCTTTCTGCCATCACTTCGTGCTCGCCAATCTCAATCGGTTTCCCTTGAAAATAATTGTATGCATTAGAATATGAATTTACTTTGCTGCCGATTTTTACAAATTGATACGGAAAAGCTTTGCTTATTGTATTCCATATCACTTTTCCACCCTTACTCATTATTATAGCAACAGGATAATCTCCGAGACTTGAATATCTATAGCATGCCGCACTTATTGTCACTTGAAAATTGTTAGCTATGTCTTTTAAAATTTGAATGTTCGGTTTTGTCTTCTTCGTGAATTTCAAAAACCATTCCTCAGGCATTAAAAACTCATTCGCAAATACGTTTGATATGTATTCATCGTTTTGGTCTGACCTGTAACTGTGCAAGTCTGCCGTGCTGCATCTTTTGTACCTTCTCATCGAATAATAATGTCCCATTTCATGTGCTATTACTATTCTTCTGAAATTTACACTCGATATTTTATTGTTAAGTGTAATTATCCCATAATCTCCTTTGTGATTTATCCTTCCATGATGATTACTCATCTTCTCTTCCTGTATTATCAGTCCTTCTGCATTTGCTATCTCTTCAATCTCAAACTCACTAACGTTATCTACACAATATACATCCAGCAGCTCTCTTGCCTTTGCTTTAAGACTTTCCTCTGTTATCATCTCTAACCTTCTTTAAAATTTCTAATTTCTTGTTATCTTCTTCAAGCATCTTTATATTCTCGTCAGTTGTCTTCTTCATTCCTTTGAAAGCAAAAGCTCCTTCAATCTTTGAATTCTCTTCAGTCGGTTCTTTTGTTAACCCTTCCTTCGTGTGTTGAATAGCTTCATTGAATCTCTCAACCAAACTTCTTCCTTCTGCTTTCTTCCTTTCTGCTCTTCTCTTTTTTATCGCTTTTAATGCGCTCTTTACTGCTTCCTCTGGGTCAATCCCAACCTCCATTAAATACTCTCTCACTTCTTCATTCGTCTCTCCTTCTGTACTCATTAAAAACTCAATCAACTTATTCGATTTTCTTTCTGCCATTGTGTTGTCCTATTTCTCTTCTCCGGCTGCCATCCGGGGTAAATTAGTAATAATTTTGGTGTCTGTTGTTTCCAATAATAATTGTTCCCATACTCTTTAAACAATTACCTATTACTTTATTCTTTATAAATGAGGTTTTATCCTATTAAATCTTATTACTCTGTTTCTTTTTTTCTTTCTTTCTCTTCAGATTTCTTAATCTTCTTCACAACATCTTTCAGCTTATAGTCTATTTTCAAATTCTCTAAATATTCTTTATCTGTATCTCCCAATTTTGCCCATACTTTATTTCTCGCTCTTCTAATCCTCTCAAAAGCATTTTTAACTTCCTTTTCACCAATTTTCAAACTACCAGCTATCTCTTCGTATGTTGTTCCGTTGTTTCCCATTATTTCATCCATTACCATAATTGAAACCAAATCTATATCTCCGTCAATTTTTGGCAGTTTATCTTTTACCATCTCTATTATTCTGTCATCACTTATTTCGGTGTTTGTATATGTGTTTTCAGTTCTTCTTATATTTGTTTTTTCTTTTCCGGGTTCTTCTTTTCCCTCTTCACCCGCTAAATCGTCATAAGAAACTATTGTTGCATCAATCGTTGTTATTTTGACTAATTCGTTCGAAATTAGACTTCTTACTGTTTGATGAATCATAGCCTCTATCTTTACTTTGTCATAATCCCATTCCCGCTCTCCATTTTCCATTTTTTCTGTCGCCTTTTTGAACAATTCTGTTCCGCAATGCTCATCTTTATCAAAGTATTTTTTCATTTTCCATCTTGCTTTGCTGTCAAGTTGCGCTATCAGTTCAAGAAAATCATCTGGTCTTTCTTGTACAAACTCTTCTATTTTCTTACTGATTATTTCAGTTCTTTCAGAATCCAAAATTTTTCCTCCTTATAAAATATTGAAAATTACAATTGCTGTTTATTATTAATCTAAACTCATCAAGGGGCTTTCCGAGACTTCGACTTTTGGCATAAATGAAACAGATTATCATCTTTCCCATTCTTTTTGTAATTCCAATTTCTATAAGGGATTCTATTAAAGAATTTATTCTGGATGAATTTTGCAACTCTTTCAATTCAGTGTTTCGAGCCTTCTCCACGGATTTTGTTATTCGTTGAAAGGTGATGACCCTCTCTTTTTCAAAATCCTCTATTTTTATTTCCTTTACCATATGGTTACCCTATCTTATTTTCCTGTTTTTTAACTTGTAACTGTTTCCATACTCAATTTTTAGTTTTCTAAAAAGCTATTTTTCGTCTGCCGTTGTTGAAATAGCATCTTATAACCTATTTTCTTTCCTATATCTATATACTGCTCCTTTTCTTGAAATCCAACGTGCTGTTCCTAAATTTTTTTGAAAACGTCTCTTTTCTGAAAAATGAGCAGTTTAACGATATAAGGCAAAACGAAATTGAAAAGCAAAACTAAAATATTGACCAGCAAGACCGAGAAATTCAACAAAAACTTGAAAACTGAATCGTTTTCTCGCTTGTTCTCGTTTGCTTCTCGTTCATTTCTCGTATGTTTCTCGTTCACCTTGCGCTCTAACTTCGCTCCAGATAGGTTCATTCCTCGTTCATTCCTCGACTGGGGTTTTCAGCAATTTACAAAAAATATTTTTAAAATAATCAGACTAAATTTCCCTGTTATAATCCTCAATTACCGTGCACGCCCGCCTCGGCGTTGCTAAGTAAAGTCCGCATTGCAGACATTTTCTATCGGTCTGCAGTTTTCAAAATTTTCATTAACAATTAAACTCAGTATAAAATCATGGGTATATTAAAAAAATCAGTACTTGGAAAGCCGACAGGAGCTGTCGGTGATATTCTCTTCCGCCTCAAAGACGGAAGAACAATTATAGGAACACGTCCGGTCTCTTACATGCCGGGCAAAGATCAAAAATCAGTTGACCGCAGACATCGCTTCGGCAATACTGCGAAGTTCTCTAAAGCTGTAAATGCAATTCCTTCTTTGAAGTCCGTATGGGATAACGCTACACCGAACAATATCTCCCCGTACAATGGTATCTTCAAAGCAAGTTATCCGTACGTTACTCCGACAGATATTTCAGATTCCGCTAAGGTTGTGCCGTTACTCTTTGGGTTCGATATCACAACCACAAACGTTGCAATCAATGAAACTTCTGTCACTGTCGCTATCAGCGCAATCGGTAATAACGCAGGCATAGATCCGCTCGTTGAAACTGGCATCCAGCTTGCTGTTGTTATCAAATGCAAAGATGCTACAGAAGCCGAACTTCCGTCTTTGATGTTAATTCCGTTAAAATCAGCAGTCCTTCCGATGTCTCTGTCTGGTACTTTATCTTTCAGTATCACTCTTTCGGACCAGTACTCTGAACTATATTCACTCTTTACCACTCACAAGAGCTACTTCGCTCTCGTAACTCTTAAAGACGATGGTAAAGCCGTTCATTATTCTGTAAATCTAACCAACTAAAGAACAATGAACACCCGGGGTAGAATATCGAAACAGTTCACGGACAAATTGCAATCTGTTCTCAAAAATCTGTCCGGCTCATTACTCTTATCAGTATTCCTGATAGCAGTAACTCCGGCATCCGTAAAATCCGTGCAATCTCTGTCCGTCACCAATCCTTATCTTACCTCATCCATCTCAGGGGGCGCTTCCCGCCCCCTGTTTATATTAAGATTCCCCTCCTTGTCGAAGATCCGCCGTGGTGGAGAGGGGTTCGGCGTAGCCGGGGGGTGGGTTCCCGTTCCTCCTTCCTCAAGCTCCAGCTTGGGAAGGCCTCAAAGCAATCAATCTCTGTTCTCATTCTCTTGTTTCTATGCTATCTCCATGTCTGGATTATCTGTTATTCAAATAAGTTCATTAATTCAAATTTCAAATTTTAAATGTAACTTTGAAATTTCAAATTTGAAGTTTCAAATTCTTCAATTACGCAATAAATTTATAAACCAAATTAACATTTTATCAACAATAATTAATAAAGGATCTAAAACATGGCTCTACTAATCGTTCCATCACCGCTCGGAAGAATCTCTGGTCGCATTGGCGACGTTGTCTTTCGTAACTACCCCGACAAAACAGTCGTCGGCATCCGCCCGCAGTCATTCACTCCGGGCACTGACATTGCCTCTGTGCATCGCAGACTTCGCTTTAAACTCACTGCAATGCTCTCTAAGTGCATCAAAAACTTTCAACCCGCTTATGACCTCTGGTCTCAGCACACAAACAGAAAAATGTCAGCGTACAACCTTATTTTCAAAAATAATTATAAGGCTGTCTTCTACGACTATATCTCTGACTACGTTCAGATATTCCCAAAAATTGATTTCCTCATCAAACCGGAATCCTTATCCATCAACAAAGAATCGTTCCGAATAAACTTCATCCCCGAAGATTCTCATCTCACTGGTGTCAATTCACCAAAGTATCTTCAGATGGCAGCAATCATCTTCTGCAAAGAACCCATTGATCAGTCCGATTCAAAGTTCAATTTCATAAACTATCTCTCCGCACCCGTAGAAATAGTCGAAGGTCAGAACCTCTCATTCAATCTGTCCTTCTCAGAAAATCAGGAGTCACCCGCCGAATCCATGAACCAGCAGGACTCGGCAGCATTCTCCCGTTACAATTATCATTCTGTCTTCGTCTCGTTCCTCGCTCTCAACAGCGAAAAAACATTCGTTCAGAATTCTCAAACAATCAGCCTCCTAAACACATGAATTCAAAAACTAAAAGATTCCCCTCCGGTCGCAGATCCGCCGTCTTGTTGGGCGGAAGGGGTGGATTCGACCGCTCTTTGGTCGAAGACGGGGTGGGTCTGCTCTCGTTCTAAATCTCTTAAATCATTTTTAAACAATATTAACCAAACAAAATCATGAAAACATTTGCCTTCTCAGATTTCTTCTCTCAGCTCTGTGCGCTCTGTGTGCTCTGTGGTGAGAAATCTCTTAAATCATTTTTAAACAATATTAACCAAACAAAATCATGAAAACAAAACACTTTAAATCAGCACTAACAAAATCAGTACTCAGCATCGAAATTCTAAAAGACTTCTGGTCAATGTTTCCCGACCTCTACAAGTACGATGACCCAAAGAAAGCATTCAATTATGCTAACTCAGAAAACTTCAAAGACAACATCTTCGAATTTAAACCACAGCTCGTTCCATATTCTGATTATGATGTTGAAATCAGTAAATATGAAATCACTGAAAAGTATTTCAGGGTTACAGTTGATAAAGTCATCGATGATGAAAACAAATACTCAGTTAACTTTGACGGTTGTGTATCATTCGTAAACGGTGTTAAAAAGAAACTGGTAAACCCGAAAGAGTACTGCCGTCTCGTTATCATTCACGTTATGACCAATCCCGTCGTCCAGGGTAAACCAAAGTTCGTAATCAGCAATGCTCTTTCTGAACCAAAGTTATACTCCAAAAACAAAAAGAGAACTTTCAGTATTCCAATATCAGCCGAACTCAACAAAGAATTCGATTCGTACAAATATCATCGCACCTTCGCATTCTTCATAAACTTCTTTACCGAAATAGAGGAAAACGATAACGGCGAATCCACCATTATTGAAAATGTTATATCTTCTTCCTGTACGTTCCCCCTCAGCACTATGCTCTTAGAAGACTCTGATATTGAAATCAAATTTCCTCCTCATTTTGAGGATTAAATATATTCCGTCTTTGCTTTCGGAAATAAATTGGAATAAACATCAATATTGTTTGAATCACGAATGTATGAATTGAAAAATTAGGAAGGTGTAAACGTAAATAACCCCCGGTGTAACCGGGGGAATTACTGCTAATGTCACGCAAATTTCCAAAAGTTCTTAGATAAAGCCCACGACTGTAGCCGTGGAGATTGAACAAGTAATGTCACGCAAATTTCTAAAAGTTCTTAGATAAAGCCCACGACTTTAGTCGTGGGATATTGAACAAGAATATATTGTAACCGTTTTAACGGTTTTAAAAAGGAATAATACAAAATGTGATGTCATATTTTATATTCTATCTGGTTGGGTAATTTCGGTCGCTTATTATTAATTTCTCTTCTCTTACTTAAACTCTGCCTTTGCTTTGAACTTATCCATGTTGATGTAATCTTTGTAAACCTGCAATACCTCGGGTGATGAATCTACTCTCATGTTTGATATTATTCCTTTGTGGTCGTCGAATGAAGAGTGCCAGTATGATATTGCTTTGATGCGCGGGTACATTCCGCTGAGTATCGTTTCGAATGCCTCTTTTATCCATTCAGGTTTGCTGCCTGATTTCGGGTCCTCAACAACTCCGAACTCTGCAATCGCAAGCGGTTTGTTCTTGGATATTTTTTCCATCTGCCAGTATGCACTCTGAAACACACTTAAAAAGCTTGTCCATTCCCAGCCGGGTTTCTGTGATCCGTATATGCTCATTCCTATCCAGTCTATGTAGTCGTCGCCTGGATAGTATTCCTTCATCTTGTTCCAGCTTTTGTTCGGCTCAGATACTGCATTGACGTGAAACATCCAGGTTATATTATCAGCTTTTTCATCTCTCATCAGCTCCACAACATGTCTGTGTGCTTCTACGTATAGTTCGGCTCCGTCTTTCTTTCCGTTATGTGCTCCGCTCCAGGGAAACCAGTTGCCGTTCATTTCCGGCGCAAACTCAACAAGTAATGGCTTTCCGTACTTTCGCGCGTCCTTTGCCCATTTGCGTAAATCGTCATCATACGTGCCATCTGCTATTTCACCAAGTCCGTAAACAGGGTCTGCTCTTCCCGATGTCCAGTCGTGCCTTGGCATTATTCTTACGTATGGGACTGCATTAAACTTTGCTATCGTCTTTACGTTCTCAAATGGAAATTTGATTCCCCAGAACCAGCTGTTTGAAAAACATACCCAAACAGGATTACTGCCTGTAAGGTTTATGTATTCAGTTATTCTGTCGCTCGTTACGCTGTCTTCGGTACTGCCCATATCAGGAAAGACTCCTGCGTATATTCCCGTTGAAGGAGGTATTAGTTTTTTGCCTGTTACCGACTGTCCGAATGCATAAACAGGTACGAGTATAAATAATATTATTATTACGTTTTTAATTTTCAATCTTTTCTGTTAAGTTTAATCTTGCTAAATCGATCAGTAATTGTCCGTCGTCGTTTGTTTGTATACCCCGTGTAAACTTTACGTTCCAGAGTATTTCGTCGTGCCTGTATGAGTTTCTTGAGTTAACTGTTTGTATAAATGTATCGTCGTATGCTTTGAAAAGAATTAAGAACTCAGCTTCTGATTTGTGAAAATCTTCCTGAGTTTTTCCATACATCGGACTGTTCTCGTCTATTATGTGATTTGCTGTCCACAGCGACGGAAAGAATACTATCTTGTCATACTCAAGCTTTAAAGTATAAAACTTTCGCTTTTCTTCTCCGTTCTCCGTTTCAAGCCACGATGCCATTACCTTAAGTTCTGCATCCATCATTACTGTTGAGTATGCATTCGCAAGCCTGAACTGAAAAGCCGTTAATCCGTTTTCCCACTTTGTGATGATTGCATTACTGCTGTATTTTATGTTCGTTGCAGGTCTTGAAAACCGCCCATACAGAAGCCCCGTTGCAATCGCAAATACCATCAGCCCTATTCCTGCTTCAAGTGTTGCAATTACATTCGTGGAAAAATTCTGCGGGTTCACTCTTCCGAACCCTACCGTTGTCAGTGTCTGTGCGCTGAAGAAGAATGCATTTATGAAACTGTGCAAGAATCCCTGTGTAGAATCTATTCCAAGATGCTCTACCCCTGCCCAGTAATAAGCAAACGAGAAAACTAAGTTGGCTAACACATAAAATATCAGTGAGTGGAAAAAAAATTTCCCCCACGATTCGTTTATCAGGTAATGGTAGAGATTAAAAGCTTCATGTCTGCTTATTCCGGTTTTTAATACATTAAAGTTTCCGTTACGGTCAATTATTCTCTGTGTGTGTGTCTGGAATTTTGAACTCAGTCCGGTGTCTTCAATTCCCTTATTTTTATTCATTGCCGTTCCTTGCCGTAAAGTTTAGAAATGCATCTGCTGCTAATGTGTTAAACACTTTCTTTGACATATTGTATAAATATCCTTTATTCGATAACTGATAAGTAAACTTAAGCCTTTCTGCACCGCTGAACCCGCTTTCTGCAAGTGTATTCTTAAGTGTCTTTGACGTGAAGAAACTCCTGTGGTATAACGGATGGTTCCCGCCCTTCCATTTGTTTCCGCTTAACCTGAACTTAATACTTTTTAAATTTGGCACCTCTATAAGAAGTATTCCTTTAGGTGTGAGCAATTCCTTTATCTTTTGTAATTCATCAATCGGTTCAAGAAAATGCTCAAGTACATGCCATAGAGTTATAACGTCATACTTCCTGTATTCAGAAATAAGTTCTTCAACCCGTTTGTTATATACACTCAATCCGAATTCATTCCTTGCAAACCCTAAAGCAGTATTCGATACATCAACACCTTCTCCGTTTATTCCTTCATCCTTGCACGATTTTAAAAACAACCCCGACCCGCATCCTATATCAAGTAAGTTTAAACCTGCTTTACCTTTTGTAATCTCTTTTAATAATTCCGTCCGCTGTTTATTAATCTCAAATATTTCTCGTAAATGAGGATAGTTCGAATCTTCCCTGTAGTCTGTTCCTTTAAACTCAATCTGATAATAGTCCTCGTATATAACACTTTCATCCGGCGGGTTCAGCAAATAAACCAGTCCGCAGGAATTACATTCCACTACCAGAAATTCCTTTTCCTTAATCCGTAATCTATTCTCACCGCTCTTGCAGTTTGGACAAACTCTCATACCTTATTTAATTTCTATAATAAATATAATTTATTAAACCATTCATCTGTCATTCCTCCCCATCTGTCATTCCTACTCGCGAAGCAGATACGCGAAGCGTTTCTTAGCAGGAAACGTTCTTTGTTCAGCGAAGCTAATCTCTACTAAAGTAATCCTATTTCCTTCAAATAAACTCTTCGCAAACGTTTTTAAATTCATAATTCTTCATTCATAATTCATACGCTGGTAAACCAGAATTATCTTTTCTTGTCTTTAACCCTAAAAAACAATCAGTGAAAATCAGCTCTAATCGTCTTTTATCAGTGTGCCATTTCTTCTTTTATCTTTTCTTGCCATTTTGTGCACGTTTTCACTCGTAACTGTATAATTGCTCTTCTCTACCTCGAAACCCTCTCCTCCAGTATTGTCTTAATTTCTCTTCTTCCGTCAAGTACAGAGTGTATAAACACTTCACCTTTTCCCACCTGGTATATAATCCTGAACGGCTTATAATGAACCTCAAGATATTCTTTCATGTTTACTGACGCTAACTCAGGCGGCACGTGACCTCTCATCGGAAAATTTTCCAACGTTCTGCATTTGCTCATTATACCATTGTAGATCTTGTCTGCTGCCGAAGGTGAATCGTTCACATAAATATACTTGTATATATCAAACAAATCATCTTCGGCAGATTGAATGAATATTACAGTATATTTCATTTCTGTGAATTCTTAAATTCAGCAATCCTTTTCGACATAGATTTTTCTGTGTCGCTGATCTTGCGTGTCTTTCCGTTCTTCAGTTCCTTCGTGCTCATTGACAACAGCTTCAGGAGGGCAAGTGTATCCTGTGTCTTCTCGAATACTCTGACGTCCTGCAAAACAACCTTTGCTTCCCCGTTAAGAGTTATAATAAGTGTCTTCTGGTTATCCGATACATCCTTTATCAGTTTCGAAGCATTCGTCTTCAGATAACTGATAGGCTTTATTGATTCACTTAATTTCATAAGACTATAATTTAGTCTTTATTATAGTCTTTCTGTATATTTCTTTCAATGAAAATCTGCCCTCTCTTTTGAATTATTTAATAATGTTATATTGTTTAGATTTGTATAAATAAATATTATATGAAAGAATTAAAATTTAAGACTAACGTCAACTGTGGTCATTGTATTGCAAAGATAACTCCTTTTATGGATGGCGAAGAAAAGATTTCTGAATGGAATGTAGATACTGCTAATCCTGATAAAATATTAGTGGTTAAAGGTGATGAGATTGATAAGCAGCTTGTAGTTGATACTCTTGCCAAAGCAGGTTACGTAGCCGAAGCAATATAAAATTAAATAAACCCGAGTTCGTACTTCGCCTCTTCTGACATATTGTCAAAGCTCCATGGCGGGTCGAATGTTATTTCAACACGTGCGTCGTTTATCATCGGATGTTCTTTTAACTTTTCCTGTACCTCTATCGGTAATGTTCCAGCCACGGGACACGCAGGCGACGTTAACGTCATTATCACAAGCACGTCTCCGTTTGTTGCCACATTAACATCATATATTAATCCTAAATCATAAATGTTCACGGGTATTTCAGGGTCAAAACAGTTACGCAGTACCTTGATTACCTCTTCCTTGATTTCCTCAAGCTTCTTGCCCATGTTCTCTTCGGTCTTTTTCTCTTCTTTGTTGCCGTTATTTTCTTTTGCCATATATAGAATTAATATTATTTTCCACATCTGTCATTCCTGCATGTTTTTAGCAGGAATCTATACTCTTACAATTCTTTTTCTTTATCTCTAACCCTAAAAAAGCTCCGTGGTCTCTGTGTGTCCGCCGCGGCGGATGGTGAATAGTTCTTTCTTTAAGTTTTTTATCAAATTCGTGTTAATTCGTGTCTGCTGTTTCTAATCTTTATCTCTACCCCTAATAAATCTCCGTGCCCTCTGTGATTCGCCGAAGGTCCGCCACTCTCCTTGGCGGATGATCTCCGTGAACCTATTTACACAATCCCATTAACATACCTTTCCGCACTTCTCTTCATAAACTTTATCATGTTCACCAGCCCGTTCGACCTGGTCGGTGATAAATGTTCTTTCATCCCTATCTTGTCCAGAAACTCCAGCTTCGCATTCGCCACATCTTCAGGTTTCTGATTGCTCAGTACTTTCACAAGCAGCCCAACAAGCCCCTTGGTTATTATCGCATCGCTGTCTGCATTAAAATAAATTCTACCGTCTTTAATTTCCGTATGAAGCCACACCTGTGACACACATCCCGCTACTTTGTTCCCGTCTGTTTTAAACGCCGCATCCATCGGCTTTAATCCTTTGCCGAGGTCTATTATGTATTCATACTTATCTTCCCAGTTGTCGAAGAAGGAAAACTCTTCAACTATTTCATTCTCAATATTCTCTATTGTAGTATTTTCCATTTATTATGATAACATTTTCTTTGCTTTTTTAACTCCATCAACAAGTGCATCAATTTCATTTTTCGTATTATACATTGCAAACGATGCTCTTACCGTTCCCGGAATACCAAACCTCTTCATCAGCGGTTCTGTACAGTGTAATCCTGTTCTTACTGCTATTCCCATCTTATCTAGTATTGTCCCTACATCATAAGGATGTATTCCTTCAAGTAAAAACGATATTACGCTCGCCTTATTCTTTGCATTTCCATACAATCTGAACCCGTCTATTTCTTTCAACTTATCTGTTCCGTATTTAAGCAATTCACTCTCGTATTCCGAAATATTATCAAGTCCAACCTGTGATACGTATTCAATCGCATCTCCTAAAACAATAGAACCGCATATGTCAGGAGTACCTGCCTCAAACTTATAAGGTAATTCATTGTATGTTGTCAGTTCAAACGAAACATTCTTTATCATATCACCGCCGCCCTGGTATGGACTCATAGCATTTAACAAATCTTCTTTTCCGTAAAGTACACCGATACCTGTCGGACCGTATATCTTATGTCCCGAAAAAGCAAAGAAGTCTGCATCAAGTTCTCTTACGTCAACCTTCGTATGCTGTACTGCCTGCGCACCGTCTATTAATACTACTGCTCCAGAATTATGCGCGAGTTCAATGATTTCTTTAACCGGATTCTTCGTCCCCAGTGAGTTTGATGTATGTCCCACTGCAACAATCTTTGTTTTCTCTGACAATAACTTTTTGTATTCATCGATAATCAATTCACCGTCATCGTTAACAGGAATAACTTTCAGAACTGCATTCTTTCTCTGGCAGAGCATTTGCCACGGAACAATGTTTGAATGGTGTTCAAGGTACGACACTATAACTTCGTCGCCTTCTTTCACAAACTCATTTCCGTAACCGTTCGCAACAAGGTTGATTGCTTCTGTTGTTCCTCTTACAAATATAATCTCGTATGAATTCTTTGCATTAATAAATGTTGCAATCCTGCTTCTTGAATTCTCGTATGCAGTAGTTGCCTTATCGCTCAGGAAGTGTACACCGCGGTGTACATTGCTGTTCAGTTCTGAATAATACTTCGCTATCGAATCTATCACAACCTGCGGCTTTTGAGTCGTTGCCGCATTGTCAAGATAGATAAGATCTTTGCCGTATATCTTATGTTTCAGTATCGGAAAGTCCGCCCTTATTTTATCAACGTCTGTCATATATTATATATTACAAATATCGCTACATTTACCATTTTCTTTTAGTCAAATATTCTATCCGAGTTTCAATAAATAGTTTTTACCATGAAATATTTTTGATAATTAGAGTAATTTGTGTAAATTCGTGTCTGTTCTTATCTCTTTCCCTAAAAACCCTCTGTGTACTCTGTGAATCCTCTGTGTACTCTGTGAACCTACCAAAGAAAAAAGCTCTACCCCAGTTTCTTCTCCAGCGCCTTCACCAGCAAATTCCTCAACTCTTCATTCTTTACTTCATCTATTATCTCGTGTGCATAAGCGGAAAGCAAAAGTTTCTTTGCTTCGTATTCCGAAATCCCCCTTGCCCTCAGATAAAATATCTCGTCGGGATTAATCTGCCCTGTTGTCGCACCGTGGCTGCATTTCACATCATCAGCAAAAATCTCTAACTGCGGCTTCGAGTTTATCGTTGCCTCATTAGTAAGCAGCACGTTCTTGTTCGTCTGGTATGCATTAGTTTTCTGTGCGTCCTGTCTTACCATTATCTTCCCGTTGAATATTCCCGTTCCTTTATCGTCTAATATTCCTTTGTAAAATTCATTACTGTGACTGTTAGGCATTGCATGGTCTGCGAGTGTGTGGTTGTCGATAATCTGCTCACCCTTCGTCAGATAAAACCCTCTGAAGTAACAGTCTATTCCTTCTCCGTTTATTACTGAGTTTAGATTATTCCTTAATAAACTTCCGCCCCATGATATTGTTGATGAATAAAGTCTGCTGTGATTTTTCTGCTCAACCTGTGTCGTTCCAACGTGATATGCATTGTCTCCTTCGTTCTGTACTTTATTGTGATGCAGCTCAGCATTCTCCCCTATAAATACTTCTGTTACAACGTTCGAGAAACTTGCCCTCTTTCCGTTTGCATAATATACTTCACTCACTTCAGCGCTTCCACCTTCTTCAATTACAATAAGATTCCTGTGGTTTGCAAATATCTCCGTGTCTGAATCTTCAATGAAATTGATTACCATAACAGGTTTCTTAAGAGAAGCACTTTTCGAAACGTAAACAAACAGTCCGCTGTTAATCATCGACGTGTTCAAAGCAGTAAACCCGTCAACCTTGTCGCTTGCATACTTTCCAAAGTGTTCTTCGAACGCCTTATCAAATCCCTTACTGTAAGCATCTGCAAAACTCCCTATAAATACTTTACCGCTTTCTTCTGAATTCTTTGAAAGCTCTGATGAATAGTTTCCGTTGTATATTACCACCACGTTTGCATCGAACTTATACTCTGCAAGTTTTTCTATTAAGTTTTTCTTTGCGCCGTCATTCTTTACAGTAAAATCTGTATTCACTATCGGTGTTACGTTTGTAAATCTCCATTCTTCATTCTTCTTAGTCGGAAACCCGATTCTTTCAAATTCTGTAACTGCCTCTGCGCGTCTGCTTTCCAGTACCTTTGAGTCAGATTTATTAACTGTATTTAATACATTCTTAAGTCCCATCTATCCAACCACGCTTTCCTCTTTAATCCAGTCGTATCCTTCTTCTTCAAGCTGGTATGCCAGACTCTTGTCGCCTGACTTTACAATCTTACCGTTGTACAATACGTGTACAAAGTCAGGGACTATATAATCCAGTAATCTCTGGTAGTGAGTAATCACAACAAATGCATTATCCTTACCGCGTAATTTATTCACACCGTTAGCAACGATTCTTAATGCATCAATATCCAATCCCGAATCAGTCTCGTCAAGTATTCCGAGCTTTGGTTCAAGCATTGCCATCTGAAATATCTCATTACGTTTTTTCTCTCCCCCGGAAAATCCTACGTTCACGTATCTCTTCGTCATCTCAACATCGAGTTCAACAAGTGCTGCTTTATCCCTTAATCTTTTCATAAACTCACCGGCCTTCATAGGCTCAAGTCCTTTGTACTTTCTTGCTTCGTTTATGGCAGTCTTCATAAAGTTAGTTGTCGACACTCCCGGTATCTCAATAGGATACTGGAATGCAAGAAATATTCCTTCTCTTGCCCTGTCTTCTGCGGCTAAATCAAAAAGATTCTTTCCGAAGTAAGTAACCTCACCCCCTGTAACTTCGTATCCATCTTTACCCGCTAAAACCGCTGCCAGTGTTGACTTTCCAGAACCGTTAGGTCCCATAATCGCATGAACTTCACCTGCTTTAACTTCAAGGTCTATACCTTTTAAAATATCTTTGTCGTCTATTCTTGCCTTTAATCCTTTTATTGATAACATACTTTAAGTTTTCTATTTTTTAAAATCGTATTTTAATATATCGTTTTTTATTCCTGTAATGTTTCTTCGTTGATTTGAAACTTGAAATTTCAAATATTTGTTTCGTAATGTTCTTCTCCAAATTCCAAATTTACAATTTCAAATTTCAAATTGTTTATCCCACGCTTCCCTCAAGCGATATCGCCAGAAGTTTCTGTGCCTCTACCGCAAACTCCATCGGCAACTGATTCAGCACTTCCTTCGCGTAACCGTTTACAATCAAAGCTACTGCGTCTTCCTGTGAAATACCTCTCTGACTGCAATAGAATAAAATATCTTCGCCTATCTTCGAAGTAGTCGCTTCGTGTTCAACTATCGCTTCTTTATTCTTTATGTCAAAGTAAGGAAATGTATGAGCGCCGCACCTGTCTCCCATAAGTAAACTGTCGCACTGTGAAAAATTTCTCGCACCATCTGCATCTTTTCCAACTTTCACGAGTCCGCGGTAACTGTTCTGACTGTGGCCCGCTGAAATTCCCTTCGATACAATCCTGCTCTTTGTGTTCTTTCCAAGATGAATCATCTTCGTTCCTGTGTCAGCCTGCTGGTAATTGTTTGTCAATGCAACACTGTAAAACTCACCAATCGAGTTGTCACCCTTTAAAATTACACTTGGATATTTCCACGTAATCGAAGAACCTGTCTCAACCTGTGTCCACGATATCTTTGCATTCTTCCCGCATATACCTCTCTTTGTTACAAAATTATATATGCCGCCCTTACCGTCTTTATCGCCGGGATACCAGTTCTGTACAGTCGAATACTTTATCTCTGCACCGTCCATTGCAATCAATTCAACTATTGCAGCGTGCAGTTGATTCTCATCTCTCATCGGAGCAGTACATCCTTCAAGGTAAGATACATAAGCACCTTCGTCTGCTACAATCAGTGTTCTCTCAAACTGACCTGTGTTTGCTGCGTTTATCCTGAAGTATGTTGAAAGTTCCATCGGACATCTTACACCTTTAGGTATATAAACAAATGAACCATCACTGAATACTGCGGAATTTAATGATCCAAAGAAGTTGTCCGTATAAGGCACAACCGAACCGAGATATTTCTTCACGAGTTCAGGATGCTCTTTTATTGCCTCGCTGATTGAAGAAAAGATAATCCCCAGGTCGCTTAGCTTTTCTCTGTATGTAGTTACAACAGAAACACTGTCCATAACTGCGTCAACTGCAACCCCTGCAAGGAATTGCTGCTCAAGTAGCGGAATCCCCAGCTTTTCATAAGTTTCCTTAATCTTAGGGTCTAAATCCTCTAAAGAATTTAGCTTATTCTCTTTCCTCGGTGCAGCATAATAAATAATATTCTGATAATCTATCTTCGGATAGTGCACATTCGGCCATTTTGGTTCTTCCATTTTCAGCCAGTGCCTGTATGCTTTCAATCTCCAGTCGAGCATAAATTCCGGCTCACCCTTCTTATTCGAAATAAACCTTACCGTATCCTCACTCAATCCTTTCGGAAGCATATCCATTTCTATATCAGTGGTAAATCCCCACTCATAATCACCTTCAATTTTTTCTTGAATTATATCGTCACTCATATTAAAACATTAATCATTTAAATTTTTCTTTAAACTATTTGCCAAAAATCAAAACCTAAACACGCAATTTTCAGCAATTAACTAAACAGGACTAAATTAGTCGTATTTCTAATCTTTAAAACCCCGTCAAATCCCAAAAAGTTCAATTATTATTCAGCAATTGTCCATATTCCCCTCCCTTTTAGCACCGTATCATACAAAATTACGCTTATTATAATGTAATTACAATTTAATCAGAAATCTCTTTTCCAACCTCCCGTTCCCTCCTTCCCCAAGCTCTAGCTTGGGAAGGCTTCAAAGCAATCATCTTTTCTCCCAGCTTGCGTTATTTACTCAATAAATTCTTATTGCTCTTATCCTAAAAAAATCTCTTCTCTGTGCACTCTGTGTGCTCTGTGGTGAATCATTTCTTAATGCCTTCCCCCCTTTTCTTTCCAATTTCACTTGAAAAAGGTCTATTTATTTATTAATTTAAATGATTAGGGCGATTAGCTCAGTTGGTTAGAGCGCCACGTTGACATCGTGGAGGCCATTGGTTCGAGTCCATTATCGCCCACTTTGTTTTATATATACGTTCCGTTATTCTCGCCTAAATCAATTCTTTAAAAAATTCTTTACAGGGTAAACGGAACAAAAGATTAAATTTATACAATAAATATTGGAAGACATAATTAAAATAACGTTTCCTGACGGCTCTGTCAGAGAGTTTCAGAAGGGTATTACTATTCTCGACGTTGCTAAAAGCATAAGCGAGAGGTTTGCCCAGCAGGTTATTATCGCACACGTCGACGGTAAGGAAAAAGACCTTTCTGCAACTTTAAACTCTGACGCCAAACTCGTTCTGTTTAAGTTCGATTCTGACGAAGGCAGACATTGTTTCTGGCATACTTCATCTCATATGATGGCGCAGGCAATTGAAGAACTTTATCCGGGTGCTAAATTCGGTGTTGGTCCTGCAATCGAAGGCGGTTTTTATTATGATATAGATTCCGACCATAAATTCCTTGAAGAAGATTTAAAGAAAATTGAAGAGCGCATTCTCGAAATAGCTAAACGTGATTTACAGCCTGTAAGAGAAGAGATGAAAAGAACAGATGCCATCGATTACTTTAAAACAAAAAGACCCGATGAATACAAAGTAGAAATTCTTGAAACCATAGCGCAGAACGAAGAAGTCGTTTCCCTTTACCATCAGGGCGGATTCACCGACCTGTGCCGCGGACCGCATTTACCAAATACCGCAAAAGTTAAAGCAGTTAAACTGCTCGCAGTTTCGGGTTCTTACTGGAGAGGCGATGAAAAGAATAAGATGCTTCAGAGAATCTACGGAATCACATTCCCATCAACAAAGGAACTCGACCAGCATTTGAAGAACCTTGAAGAAGCTAAAAAGAGAGACCATCGTAAACTCGGAAGAGACCTTGAGCTTTTCTTCTTCCACGAAGTGTCTCCCGGCGCGCCTTTCTGGCTGCCTAACGGAATGATTATCTATCGTGAAATCGAAGCTTTCTCACGCGAACTTCAGTATAAATATGGATACGACGAAATAAGCACACCTATAATAGTAAAAGAATCTTTATTCCATACATCAGGACATACAGGACACTACGCAGAAAATATGTTTAAGATTACAAGTGACGATGAAACTATGTACCTGAAACCTATGAACTGTCCCGAGGCAACACTCGTCTATTCCTCGAAGCTTCGCAGCTTCAGGGATTTACCCGTCCGCCTTAGCGAACTCGGAAGAATGCACCGCAACGAAATCCGCGGAGCACTCGGCGGTATGTTCAGAGTCAGACAGTTTACTATGGACGATGCCCATATATTCTGTTCTAACGACCAGATACTCGATGAAATTACTAGGGTATTACAGCTTATGACAGAGACTTATTCAACATTCGGATTTACTCCGATGTATTATCTCTCTACAAGACCAGATGAGGCAATGGGAGAAATCGAAGTCTGGAACCAGGCTGAAGAGTCTCTTGCAAATGCACTGAAGGCAAACAACCTTGAGTTCAAGATAAACGAAAAAGACGGTGCTTTCTACGGACCAAAGATAGACGTACACATTAAAGATGCTTTAAACAGAACCTGGCAGCTCGCTACCGTTCAGCTTGATTTTAATATGCCCGAAAGATTTGATCTTACTTATGAAGGTTCAGACGGACAGAAACACAGACCTGTTATGATTCACAGGGCAATCTACGGAAGCTTTGAAAGATTCGTTGGAATCCTTACGGAGCACTTTGCGGGTAACTTCCCCGTTTGGCTTGCACCTGTTCAGATTGCAGTTCTTCCTCTGACGGATGCTCAGAAAGATTATGCAAAGGAAATCTACGACAGATTGTTCGAAGAAGGCTTCAGAGTCTACCTTGACGACAGAAGTGAAAAAGTAAATTATAAGATAAGAGAATCGGAAAACAGGAAAATTCCGTTTATGTTAGTAGTTGGAGAGAAAGAAAAGCAAAATAAGACAGTATCGCTCAGAATTCACGGAACCGGAGATAAAGGCGCTTTTGAATTGAATGATTTCATTCAAAAGGTTAAATTGAATGTTGCGGATAAAAAGCATAAATACGATTTATAAACTAATGAAGGGTTACTTTAATTAAAGACAAAAAGTACAAAGAAAGAGTCAATCAGGAAATTACCGCATATCAGGTAAGAGTAGTTGATGAAGACGGACAGCCATTGGGCGTTATGCCGTCGCACGAAGCCTTAAGGTTTGCACAGTCTAGAAGTTTAGACCTGGTGGAAATTGCACCAAATTCAAAGCCGCCTGTTTGTAAAGTGATTGATTACGGTAAGTACAATTACGAAAGACAAAAGAAGGACAAGTTACAGAAAAAGAATCAAAGCGTGATGACCGTAAAAGAAATCAGGTTCAATGCTAATACAGATGATCACGACATTGATTTCAAAACAAAGCACTTAAGACAGTTTCTGTTCGACGGTCATAAAGTAAAGACGTCAGTTTTGTACAAGGGTAGAATGATAACCCACCCTGAAATTGGTCAGAAATTAATGGAAGAGGTTCTTGCCAAAGTACTCGATATAGGCAAGTTGGAATCTAAACCAAAACTTGAAGGAAAGATGTTAACAACGTACGTTGTACCCGATAAGAATAAAATAGCGGTTTACAATTCCAAAATTGCAAAGATGAATAAGGTAAAAGTTAAAACGGAAACAGTTGAAACAACCGAACCCGTAAACGCAGAGACTGAAGATATAAAAGCAGAGAACGTTAACACAGATGCAGTAATAGATACACCAAAAGAAGAAGATATAAATTCATAAATAAACAAATTAGACAAAATGCCTAAGATGAAATCAAACCGTGCATCAGCCAAGAGGTTTAAGGTTACAGGTACGGGAAAGCTCAAAAGAGAAAAAGCCGGCAGAAGTCACATTTTAACCAAGAAGTCTCCTAAGAATAAAAGACAATTAGGAACAGCTACACTGGTACACAAAAGTGACGCAGGAAGAATGAAAAGATTAGTCCTTGCCGAGTAATCCCTGAAGGGATTTGTCCTGAAGAAAGACATAAAAGTTCTTTGAAATATTTATTTCCGGATGATGTTAAATATAAAGATTAATTAAACACGCGGAAGTAATTTAAACAAGAAGAGGTCTCAAAATTCTGGTTTGCAGAATGCCTCAATTTTTAAATTTAATGAAAGGAATTATTTAAATGCCAAGATCTAAAAACAAAGTTGCCTCACACAGGCGCAGAAAAGCCATTCTTAAACAGGCCAAGGGTTATGTAGGTGCAAGAAGTAAACTGTACACAGTTGCTAAAAACGCCGTCGAAAAAGGTCTGTCACACTCTTACAGAGACAGAAAACTGAAGAAAAGAGTTTACAGAAATCTCTGGATAGTACGTATCAATGCTGCAGCAAGAATCAGCGGTGTATCATACTCACAGTTAATGGGTGCCTTAGTAAAGAAAAATATTAGTGTAAACAGAAAGACACTTGCTGACTTAGCTTACAATAATCTCGAAGCATTCAACGAATTCGTAAAAGTTGCAATGGACAAATAAAGATAAACAATAAAATTATCTGAATAATAAAAAAGTGGACTCTGTCCGCTTTTTTTGTTTATATAGTAACACCTTATTTCTCTTTTAATCTTGCATCTTTTCCCCACTCTGCCATTCCTGCGTGATCTTAGCAGGAATCTCTACTAATAAAATCTTTAACCCTAATAAATCTCTTCTCTGTGAACTCTGTTGTAAAAAACTCTCTCATATATTTTTCCCTATTTCAGCATCGAACCCTTCGCCGACCACCACTCAAGTACTTCTGCCGTCAGTCTTCCCGACTTCACCGCCGGGTCTTCTGCTGCCAGCTGTTCCGCCTCTTCCTTCGTCTTTACCGTAAATATAAATATCCCCCTTAAATCACCTTTGCCTCCAAACGGTCCCGCTATGCATAGTTTACCCTCTTTTGACATCCTCGAAATATTTTCCATGTGCCCCTTCTGAATCTCCGCCGCGGTTACCGAATCCTGAGTTCTGTTTGGACTAACCTTCAGCAAACACATATAATATTTCTTTATCGTGTATGTCTCGTCTCCGTCCTTCATCTCAAACTCATCCTGCGCAAACGTAGTTCTTGCAGCTATCAATAAAACCAGTAAAGCAATAAACCTAATTGTTTTTTTCATAATGTATCTCCTCTATATAATAAAGAGTCTCTGATTTTTCAGAGACTCTTATTAGTTTATTAGTTTTTTTCTTATCTTTAACCCTAAAAAAATCTTTTAATCTGTGAACATCCGTTCTTATCGTCTTTTATCCGCGTTCAATTCTTTTCTTCTCTTTCTCTTCTTTTAACTCTTTTCAATTCATAATTCATCATTCATAATTCCGCATTGCTCTCCTACGCTTTCTCTTCCAGCACATACTTCCACACAAGTCCCGCAATCACTGCACCAATAAGCGGAGCAACTATAAACAACCATAACTGTGATAATGCCGCACCACCAACAAATAATGCTGGTCCAATGCTTCTTGCAGGATTAACGGAAGTACCCGTAATAGGAATACCTACAAGATGTATAATCACTAATGAAATACCTATTGGAATTCCTGCAAATCCTGCCGGTGCCTTCGAACTTGTCGCACCAAGAATTACTATCAGGAATATAAACGTCAGAACTACTTCTGCAACAAACCCTGCTGCCATCGAATACTTCATCGGTGAGAATTCACCAAACCCGTTCTGACCTAATCCGTTTGTGCTTATATTGTAACCCTGAAGTCCTGATGCAATATAATAAAGTACACCCGCTCCGATAATAGCACCTATTATCTGGAACACTACATACATTCCAGCATCTTTTGCGCTTATTCTTCCCGCAACCAGTGCACCAACCGTTACTGCCGGATTTATGTGGCATCCCGAAATACCTCCGATACCGTATGCCATTGCTAGCACTGAAAAACCGAACGCAAAAGAAATCCCAAGGAATCCAATTGAACCTCCTGCAATCACTGCAGAACCGCATCCTATTAGAACGAGTACCATCGTTCCAATCATTTCAGCTAAATACTTTTTCATTATCACTCCTTTTTAAGTTTATAGAAATTATTATTTGTAAAATATTTCGTCTGTAAATATATAGGCATCCTCTCCAGCTCCAGGATGCCAGCTCGGTATCTTTCCGTAGTTCTTCGCCGATACCTTTATGTATAAACATTTTGTTTTTTTATTCAGCTCTATTATAAAATCTTTTATTGAAATATTCAAATCATTATCTGCTACTGTATTGTTAACCTTACCAACAGATGTATATTTTATCCCGTCTTCCGATACAAAAAACTCAGCATATACAGGCATCCATATCCAGCTTCTTGCATCCTGAAGAAATCCCGCACCTATAGTCTTAATTTCAATCGGTTTTTTAAACTTCAGCACTGCTTCAAAATCCTGTCCCTGGTATCCCTGCCAATTTCCAAGCCTCCAGTTAGCCTGTCCGCGGATATGGTCGATAAGTGCCTCGGGTCCACCCGCAGTGTATGCCGCCTGAGGAGTAGATATTAATTTAACCTCTACATCGTTTGATATTTTGAAGTAAGCAGACCCAGTGTAATGACTTTTTCTGCTTCCGTTTGAATCTGATGCGTAAGTAAATGTTGATGAATTATCATATATGGTAAATGGTCCTTTATATTCCGTAAACTGACCGGGTAAAATGTTGTAATATATTACTGCACCGGGATAATCCACAGACAGAGATAAAGTAAGTGAATCTTTAAACGTCATCTGGCTTGTGTTTATATACGGCGAAGGAATCAGGTCATTATAAATATCACTGGTGTTTTCAGGGTAAAGATATTTCTGAATGCCTTTGTCACCAAAAGATTTAGCAGGGGATTTGCCCATGTCGAAAATAAATTCCCCTCCGTTGAGTATCTCATCCGATGATATAAATGGTCTTTTGTCTTCATTGGCAGGATTTTGTACGTAAATATTTTCGTCAGATTGATTGTTCGCTTTGATTGTAAAAGTCTTTCCGTTCTCAAGGTTTATCTTCACCTCGTCAAAGACAGGACTTCCTATCATGAATCTACCTGACCCTGGTGTTACAGGATAAAACCCAATTGCGCTCAGTACATACCATGCCGACATCTGCCCGCAGTCTTCGTTTCCAATAAGTCCGTCAGGATTGTCCAGGTAAAATTCAGACATTATCTTTCTTACAATTTGCTGTGTTTTATAAGGGCTCTCTGTATAATCGTATAAGTACGCAATGTGGTGTGATGGTTCGTTACCGTGTGCGTACTGACCAATCAGCCCCGTTATATCCGACTGCTCCCTGCCCGTTGTTTTTGAATCTGCCTTAAACAACTCGTCAAGCTTGCCTTCTAAATCTCCTTTCATATATTCCGATAGCCGCGGTATGTCCTGCGGAACGTAAAAAGAATACTGGTATGAGTTTGCCTCTGTATAGTTATTATCAACATCTGTCGGACTGAACGGACTCTTCCATCCATTGTTATACCTCGGGCGCATAAACTTTGTCTCGGGGTCAAAAACATTTATGTAAAACTGCGACCGTTTATAAAACTCTTCTTTGTATGTGTTGTTCTTGCTCCATCCCGCATACTTCGAAATGCACCAGTCATCAAAAGCATACTCAAGCGTCTTCGAAACTGACTCGTGTTCTTTCTCAGCAGGTATGTATCCGTACTTTCTGTAAGCATCCAGACCGTATATGTTCTGGTTTGCACTGCTTACCATCGCATCCAGCGCTTCCTTCGTATCAAAATCATTTATCCCGCTGTTGAACGCATCAACTATTACAGGTACACTGTGATAACCTATCATGCAGTCTGTTTCATTTCCCGCAAGTTCCCAAACTGGCAGCCTTCCCCCCTGCTCATACTGCAGCAGAAATGTTTTTATGAAATCTGCCGACCTTTTCCGCTCTATTATGTTAAGCAGCGGATGCAGTGCTCTGTATGTGTCCCACAAAGAAAACACAGTGTAATAATTGTGACTCGCTTTGTGTACTTTTAAATCACGACCGAGATATGAACCGTCTACATCGTTAAAAGTATTCGGACATATTGCAGTGTGATAAAGTGCAGTATAAAAAATCCTCAGCTTCTTTTCGTCATTTGATTTCACCTGTATCTTGTTCAGATATCCGTTCCACAAAATATTTGCATCTGCTCTCACTTTCTCAAAGTCCCGGTCTTTTATTTCTGCATCAAGGTTCATTTTTGCGTTCTCTTCACTGACTGCAGAGATGCCCACTTTTACAAGCAATGGTTTGTCTGTTTCGCCAAAGTTCAATACCGCTTTTATGTTCTTTCCTTCTCCATAAATCTTCTCGCTTAAAAGTTTGTCATCAGAATATAAATTTGATTCTTTTATGTCTTCCGAAAATACGGCATAGAAATAAACTCTTTGGTCCTGTGCCCACGACTTCGAACGCCTGAATCCCGACACTTCTCTTTTACTCACAATACTGATATGTGATTCAATCACTTCATCCCTGTGTTTTAAATCTATGTAAACATTCGCATTACTTCCTTTATCATACGTGTACTTATGAAATCCCGCCCGTGTACTCGCCGTCAGCTCTGCTTTTATGTTATTCCTTTTTAATAATACACTGTAATATCCGGGCTCTGCCTTCTCTTCGTTATGACTGAACATCGAAGTATAATTTCCCGCATAACTTTTATCCGATTCAGTAAATTTATTCTCCGAAAACGGCATAAACAGTATGTCGCAGTAATCGGGTACACCCGTTCCACTTAAATGCGTATGCGAAAACCCATATATGATACTGTCTGAATAATGGTACCCAGAACATCCGTCCCATCCTTCCAGCCGCGTATCAGGACTTAACTGAACCATCCCGAACGGAACAGTTGCCCCCGGAAAAGTATGCCCGTGTCCGCCCGTACCTACAAACGGATTAACGTATTTAGTAAGTTCGTTGTTCTCATAAAAACTGTACGATGAAAAGGTTAGAGTAAGAATTAATGCGAGTAGTATTTTCTTCATGTTATTAATAATTTCATTTCTGCAAAGTATATATTTTATCGTAAATGATAAATACACAAACCCGAACTCATCAAATCGCGTATTCAAACAAACAATCACCCCCCTTCACCTATAATACTATTTTATTTCCTGTTTTTGCCGTCATCTCTCAAACAGTATTAATTACACTCACTCCTTTTGTTTTTTTCTGTTTCTTATCTTGGTCTATACTTGGTCTATGATTGGTCTCCAATTAGTCTCCACTTTAATCTCTATAATTTATTGTATCTCCTTTGCCTGTCATTCCTGCTTGATCTTAGCAGGAATCTCTACTCCTACAATTCCTTCTCTGAATCTCTAACCTAAAATATCTTTTATCAGTGAAAACCAGCCTAATCGTCTCTCTTATCAGTGTGCCATTCCTTTTCTTCTTTGTGCTCTCTGTGTGCTCTCGTGGTAAAATCTTTTCCAAATATTTAAATTTGTTGACCATACCCCCATTTACAAAAAAAACTTTTGAACAATCTCGGCGTGTTTTTTTCACTTCCCAAAACATACGGAAAACAGCCAAAACAGCCCCAAAACATAACAATATCCGGTATCATAAAAAAACATTCTTATTGTTCGACCATTTTTTGGCCAATTAAATATTTGTGAAATAACAAACTTTGTCATAATTTACACCTTTTAAAATTAAAACCTATGGAAGTTAAATTATGAAACTTAAATCTGTTTTACTGGGAATGTTGATAACTATATCAACTTTATCGTTCGGTATTTCAAATACCGTAAAAGCTGAAGACGGAAACATTAATACAATTACACAGCAACTTAACGGAGAAATCAGTGTCGAAATTCAATGGATTAACGGAGTACTCTGGATTATAGTTTACGATTCTGACGGAAACATAATTCAGGCATCTGCCGTCGGTCATTCGGGCTGATTTGCTCTGATATCATTTTAAACATTATTCAAATATAAATGAAAAACATAAAAGTAGAAGCCCTGTTAAATGGCATGGCAGCAAACCCTGCTTGGGAAATAAAAGATAATGATGCGCGGAAAGTAATGAATATTTACACTTCATTAACCGCAGGTTCATTCGTTAACAGGACAAAAGACTACAGCAGATTTTATAACGGCTGTATGGTAGAAGTGTCATCGTGTAAAAAAATACACGTCTTCGACGGTTGCGCTATAATAAACGAAAACAACGTCATAGAAGTCCGCGTTGACAAAAATAAGAAACTTGAAAAGCGTTTGTTAAAACATTTAAAAACTGCACCAATGATTAAAAACCTGATATTCGGTTTGTCTTTTGATGAGGATATAAGCAAAGCAGTTTAAAACATATCTGATATAGGGATTAAACAAAACAATGCTCGAATTAAATGAAAAACAAATAAATATAAAGGAAAATAAAATGTGCTGGGAAAAAATAGACGAAAACCACAGGGCAAAGTTTGATTCAAACTTTGTCCTCTGCGAGGAAATGTATGAAATCTCATACATCATTCAGGCAATAATGGATTTCTACCCAAAACTGCCTCGTGATAAAATCACAAACGCCATATACAAGTCTCTGCGCGAAATACCGCATCCAAGACTCAGGCACCAGTTCTGGAAAGCGGTATCGGAGAAGCTTGATATGGCGTATTAAAGTAATCTGTGTTTTGTGGGAAAGAATACTTCTGCTTTCAACATCAAGAAAACAGAACATTTCTTACTTCATTTCAAAGCACAGATTACTCGTTATAAACAGTATAAAGGTACTGTATGTATATTTAAACAAAGAAAACATTATTAGCTATATTCTAATTATCTTAAAGATGAAATATATATGTTATTAGCCCCAAACAATAATACAGAGTATTCAAACACGCATGGAACGATTTCCGTCTTACATTGCTTAATCCTGTATTTTCTTTACTTCAAACATCAAAATATCTATATATCAACTAATTTATACTTTTTACAATTATCCTCACTAAATTTCTTCAATAACTTAAACTTAAAAGGAGTGTGTAATGCCAAAAGGACCATAACAAATCAAGTATGTCTTTACGTAATCAAAAGTATGAAGAGGTTAGAGGTATAATTAAAGAATAATTTATGGTTAATTAGAATTATAATGTTTTAAAAAACAAATATATTATTTCTTAACTCATGATACTTTGATTCTTTAGTTCTATTTATAAATTTAACAAACTTTTTTAAAACTCATATAAAGGAAATTGAAATGTGTATGTCAAAAAAATTTATAACTCATATTTTTTTAATCTCTTAGGGTAAATTCCCCGCCGCTTGCGGCGAAAGGTTTTTACAAATATAATAAATAGATACCCCGCTGCTTGCGGCGGGGAGTTTCATTTTTGTTGTTTTCCCCCATTCTATTGTTTGCTCAACAAGAAGTATATTACAACGATTTTATAAAAGGTGCTAATTATATTCCAAGGCAAGATTATGATGCATTTAATCAGGACGGAAGTACTAAAAATCGATCAAGTGAAGTGGTAGTTGTTTATCTTGATTTCCCTGACGGAAGAGTACCGGGAACTAACAGTAAAATTCCAGAAACATATGAAGAGCTTCAGGCAATTAAAAACTATTATGGAAATTATGATGCAGTAGGAGAGCTTGGCCAAATTAATACTACAACTCCAATTAAAATATCGCAAAATTATTATGCTAAATTATTTAAATATTCATACGCTAATAGATGGAATATGTTTTTTTCTGAAAACAAATTTTATAAGGCGGACAAACATCCCGATTATGAAACGCATCGTTATACGACTAACCCAGATTTAAGCTTTGAAGCGTATGGTAGTCTCAGAGATTACTGGAAAGAAGTATCTGCAAATAATTTTAATATTTACCCTGCGGAAACACATCCAAATGAAACAGAGGATATGTATAGAACAGGAATAGTCAATAAAATCATAACGATTAACGGAGTTAAGTGCATTCAAAGCATAATGTTACCAAAAAACAAATACGGTACAAGTTGGAGCAATAGTTATTTTAAAAATTATGATACTATGCATTCAGATCAAAATTCCGACACATTTTTTATCGATGCCAGAACTGCGACAATAAATGCTTATATTAATGGTGAAATAGATTTTGATGTCAGACGATATAGTGGTTTAATAATTTATGTGTTTGCAGGTGGGCATAATCAAATAAAAGGATATGCAGATATTCCTACAAAATCATCATTTGTTAGAGGTATGTATGATAATATAATATCAGACAATGGAGTGATAGATGGTATAAGTTGCATAGCACATGAAGTTGCCCATGCTGAATTTCATTGGGCTCATGCAGTGGGGGGTACAAACTGTCTTATGAATCCACGACAAACAAAGGATGTAAATTGTCCCTCACATCCAAACCCTATTTTCAAATTAATGGAAGGTTGGGTTACACCAATTCATCTGAACCAAAATATTACTGGTCATAATTTTGTAAATCTTCAACCAGTTGAAACAAGTAGTCAGGTTGGGATTATAACAATTTATGGTAATCCAGCCGGGGCTCCTGACCATTTATCAGGTGAATGTTATGTAGTAGAAAATAGAAGAAGGTTAGGGTTTGATGAAAAAATTGAGAACGACATTTTATTAAATAGTACCTTTAAAGGCGGTCTGCTAATCTGGCATTTTTCACCTTATAAAGATTTTCCATCAACTGGTGTTGGTCAGGATGAACGAATAAAACTTATTGTTCCCGATGAAAACGTCTCACTCGAATCGGTAGAAGGTAGTTTTGGGGATCCGGAGTTTTATTTTGCATATGATAATGATTTGCAAAATCCAATATTTTATGATTTCCTTCAAAACAGATCATACTCACAAGAGGGTTTAAAAACAGGAATAAATGTTTCTAATATTTTTCAAATAAATGATTTGGATGTTAACAGTAATATGAAATTTCAGTTAAACTATGCAATTTCTACTCCACCTCAATACAACCATACAATTATTGATTTCAGAGGAGGCACTGTAGGTAATAAGATAACACATCTTACGGGAAGGACCTTCTTTCACAAAGAAAACACTTTTGAATATTTCAGAGTCTACCCCGGTTCAAGAATTGATATGGCACCTGGAAGTAGTATGAATTTTGCAGGAATAAAGGCAATAGGGGACGAAAATAATAAAATAATATTTGCAAGCACAGGATATGAAAACCAATATGAATCATATTTCTGTAATTATATGGGAATGCTTAATGCTACTTTTTCAACCCTTGACGAAGTAGATGGAGCTGTTTTCAAGAATGTGCATTTTGAAAATGTTGAAGATGCAAGGAATATTATAAACATTAAATATTTATTAAATCCTCCTATTCCTGTTCCTGTTGAAATAGAAAACATAACTACCGATTATCCTAATCAAACAAATCCCGAAATTATATTGAATAATTGTTTAATTAACAAATTATATATTAATGGTTTATATACTATTCTTTATAAAATTTCTACAACCCCGCAAGCGAGTATTAATCTTACTGACGCAAATATTAAGATGGCTCAGCCGTGTATTTTTGGGATTAATGCAAATGTTGTTTTTTCTAATTGCAATTTAACAAACGACCCAACTTTAATTTTGAAACCATATGATGGAAGCATTTGGCAAGGAATAAAATTAGAAGGCGGAGGAATAAACTTCAACGGTGTGACAATCAAAGGAGCAACAAAGGGATTAAATCTAAACGGTTTAACCAATGATTTAAAAATATCAAATTGCACTTTTGATAACTTAAATCAGGATTTGACAATTAATGGTTATGTGTTTAACAATATAACTGATAACGGTCGTGTATATGGTAATACTTTCTATCCTAATGGTAATAATGCTCCAATTCATATATGGGTCTTAAATACTAATACTATCTCAATCGAAAATAATGATATGTCACATACTAAGTGGACTGGCATAGCTTTGTTTAATTGTAATATGCCGACTGTTAAAAATAATACAATTCATGGCGGAAATGCCGCTCAGGAAATTGGAATTGTCAGTTATTCTTCCGGCGGTTCTTATAACTGTAATACAATCTCTAATTGCTATGAAGGTATAGTGCTTGATAATTCTCAACCTGTTCTTTACCAAAATGTAGTTCACACAAATGGAATTGGAATGTCCTTATCTAACAATTCTTATCCCATTATGTCTCCGGCATATTCAATTAGTGAAACTAATAATTTAGCCGGATATAATCACTTTTACAATAATTCGGGTCATGAAATCTATATCTTCAATACGGAAAATGCAAAAAATAATTTATTAATGAATGATGGATATAACATAATTGAAGATAATGTTAACAGTGAATATTATTTAATCTATATTGAAAACCAAGGGTGGACTCCATCAGAAGTTATTGAGTGTAAGAATAATTATTGGGGAGTGATTCCAAATCCCGGTGATAAATTATACCCTTTTGAATACTTTAATTATATTCCTTTTTTATATACTATTCCAGCACCTCCTTCGAATTGTCAAATTACCACTGTAAATGATGATAATTCATATATGCCTCAACAAACATTGATATTGGGAAATGCTTTGACTTCTGGAATAAATGGTAATTATGTTAATGCTGCTAATTATTCCCAGCAGTTGACATCCCTTGGAGGAAGTAAGGCATTCCAAAAAGTGGGTTCCCGTTTGTATTATACCAATAAATATTTGGATGGTTCGGGAATTTCTTCACTTCCTGCTTATTATGAGAATTTAATTAATGCAAACAGTAACGATACATTACTCAAAAAGTATTTCAGAGGTCTGAAAATCGAATCAAATGTAATAAATACAGAGTTGCATAGTGCATTAGTTAGTCTTGATTCTATTATTTCAAGCCCATCAAACCCTTATGAACTAATGTATGCAAACATTGATAAACTCGGGATTTTAAGTTTACTGGATAGCTCTTCTGGTGGTGATAATTATGGTGTGGGAAATAACAACATTCCTTTACCGGAGATATTTAATCTTTTAAAGTCAGACTTAAGTAATGTTTCTGGTTTCTCGAAGATATCTTCTAATAATAAAATTAGTTCTAAAAAACAATCTGCTACTAAGACAGTAAATACTTCAAAATATGATTTTCTTTTGAAAAGGATTCCAACTGACATAAATGTTTTAAAGAATAAATCGCTTGAGCAAATTAAAGAAATAATTAAAGATAAAATGATGTATAATGTATTAATTAATAATTATGTGCCTAATGTTCCTCCAAATAGAAATGAAGAATACAAAACGAAAGAAAAATCAGATGTAGAGAACAATCTTCCAAAGGTATATTCGCTTTCTCAAAACTATCCTAACCCGTTCAACCCAACGACAACGATTAGATATGCATTACCGAAAGATAATATGGTTACCTTGAAAATATTCGATGTTACGAGTAGAGAAATAAAGACTATTGTTAATGACGTTAAAAAAGCAGGTTATTATTCAATAACTTTCAGTGTCTCTGATTTATCCTCTGGAATATATTTTTACAGAATTAAAGCAGGCAATTTTATTCAAACAAAGATGATGGTTTATATTAAATGATAATCTAATTAACAAAGAAGGGGGCATTAATATTGCCCCCTTTATAAATATTGAAAATGTTTAATCATTTTTCGTTAAACTAAATATAGTTAACTTTTAATTAATAAATTTAAGAAACAATAAGTAAATGAAAAAAATAATAATAATTCTATCAATATTAATTCCGAACGTTCTTTTTTCTCAACTTGTAAATGATATGAAAGTGAATCTGGACACTAATATATTTACTACTGGCAAATTTTATTCTTCAGTATCTTCAAACACTATAGGAAATACTGTAGTAACTTGGGAAGTGAATAATGGAGTGGGGGAAAGGAAAGGTTTTTTTCAAATTTTCGATATTTTATTCAATAGAGTTGGTGGAAATTTCAGTTTAAATTCTACTTCTGGTTATGAAAGCAAGCCTTTTGTATCTGTAAGAAAAGATGGTTCTTTTGGGATAGTATGGACAGGTAAGTCAACTAACCCATTTGGCCCCATAATTTTACTGAGAATATATAATAAAAATGGAGTCCCCATATCACCCGAAATACAACTAAACGATACAATAATTGGATTTGTCCCGGATTATAATATTGGAACCGATTCAACCAACAGATTCATTGTCACATTCGATTACGCTATCCCCAATTCAGCCAAGCCAAATGTTTATTTTCAGATTGTAGATCCTAATGGAGTAAAGATAGGTAACAATGTTAAAGTGAACCAGAATAACAGCTATGGAAATCCGTCCATAGCCGTCAACAATAACGGTAGTTTTGTAATTTCTTGGTTGGGTTCCGTAAATTTATACCCTAAAACCATTTATTGTCAAATGTATTCTCCAAACGGGATACAAATCGGAAATAATGTTCAGGTTAATGAAAATGGTTCAGATACTATAGATGATCGGTCTTATCCTGATGTTGCATTTGATTCTTCAGGCAATTTTGTTGTCGGCTTTAAAGAAATACCTTACAGTTCAGGTGTCGCAAGAATTAAATACCAGAGATTCAATAAAAACGGTAATAAAATTGGTATCAATAAAATAATAAACATCAACTCTTATGATTATCAATTAAGTTCTGATGAAGACGGTAATCTTATTTTTCTTATTAGCGTTGCTGTAAGCGGTAGTGGTATGTATAACTTAAGAATAGATAAAAACGATAATCCTATCGGTACTTATTTCCTTGCCTCTAACCAATTTCTAAACATTCCCAAGACTGGCAATGATATTCTACTTATCAATAAAAAATACATTAATCTCTGGCGGGACACCCGATTAGGTGGTCATCCCCAAATGTACCTGAATGTTCGCTCCTACACAAACCCGGATAGTGTTGTCTCTGTAAATAACATCAGCATTGAGATACCGTCATCATTTTCCCTTTCGCAAAACTATCCAAACCCATTTAATCCTTCAACAACAATAAAATTTGCATTATCAAAAACAACGATTGTGAAGGTGTCGGTCTGTGATATAACAGGAAAAGAACTGGAAGTGCTTGTTAATGAAAAGTTGCAGACAGGTACGTATCAAACTATCTGGAATGGCGAAAGATTCTCAAGCGGTGTTTATTTCTACAAAATTCAGACTGATGAATTCGTTCAGACAAAACGAATGCTTATGATTAAATAGTTTATATCTTTCCCAAGCTCAGCATGGGAAGGATATAAAGCCCATGTGTTTATGAGTCTAATCCCTGACTGTAGAGATTTTTAAACTATAGTAGGTGAAGAAATAAATATCTCTTATCCCTTTAGGGATTAAACCTTAGTAGTTTGAACATAGAAATATTTCTTATCCCTTTAGGGATTATATATCAGTAGGAATGAAGACTTCTTATCTCCTCAGGGATTACACCTTGTTACAAATTTTCGATTTCCCCTATGTATATGTATAAAACAATCGTCATCAAACCAGTGTATTTGCCTCTTATACTAAATATCTCTGCATTTAAACCTTCTTTTGAACCCTGAAAAAATCTTTTATCAGTGCAGATCAGTTCTAATCGTTTTTTATCAGTGTGCTGTTTTTTCTCTTCCGCAAAATACTACATTTTCGCCCTATCAAACTTCCCCCTTCACAAATTATATACTTGAAAAAACCGATATATTATTTTATAATTACTTTATTACACATCTAAACCTTATTGCCCATTATGGATGATATTATTGTTAAAAACGGTATTTCGTTTAGCCAAAACCCGGTCGAAGCTGTTTCCCAGATCTATAAAGATACTTTTATCGGCAAAGACCAGTACAGTTTGATTTTTTGCTCCTCCAATTATGACCTGAAATCCCTCGGAACCGAAATCAAAAAAGTTTTCGGTGAACGTGTGTTTTGCTGTACTACTTCAGGTGAAATTTCTTCTGCAGGCTACACAAAAAGCAGTATCGTTGCCACAGGAATCTCCTCCACAAAGATGAAGTTCCACAGATTCCGTATTAACGATGTAACTGATTTTGATTCTGAATATGCAAAAAAGATTTCTAAAGAGTTTTACGATTTGCTTAAAGGCTCGGAGTTGAAAAACGCTAAGTATCTCGGATTGCTCATTATTGACGGGCTTTCCCTTCAGGAAGATAAAATGATAGCACTGCTTTCAAAATATCTTGATACAGTTGAGATTGTCGGCGGGTCTTCAGCTGATGACTTACGTTTTATTAGTACACATATTTATGATGACGGTGACTTTAAACAAAATTCCGCTGAACTGCTTATAATAGAAACTGAGATTCCATTTATCTCCTTTAAAACACAGCACTTTGAACCCACTGAAAAGAAACTCGTGATTACCGATGCCGATACTACTACAAGGATTGTTTATGAAATAAACGGTGAGAAAGCTGCTCTCGAATACGCTAAGATTCTCGGTATCGACGTAAAAGAACTCGACACTCAGATATTTGCTAAATACCCCGTAATGCTGAACGTTGGCGGCAACTGGTACATTCGTTCCATAGGGAAAATGAACGACGATTACAGTCTTACTTTCTTCTGTGCAATTGATGTCGGATTGGTTTTAACCGTTGCAAAGGGAAATGACATTCTTAATAATCTTAAATCTCAGTTAATAGAAATTAAAAAAGAGTTGGGAAGCATAAGTTTAATCATAGCATTCGATTGTATTCTTCGAAGACTGGAGGTTGAACAAAACAACCTGACAGATGAGATGAACAAAATCCTTTCGTCTGAAAATATTATAGGGTTTAATTCTTACGGTGAGCAGTGTCAGTTTGTTCACGTGAATCAAACTTTAACGGGAATAGCTTTTGGTAATAAATAAATTCTGATGAGCAGTCAAACAGATAAAATCGCCGCGCTGGAAGCCAGAGTTCTTCAACTTGAAAAGGAATTAGAGAAATCAGGGAAGATACAGAAAGCCCTGATGTCTAAAGTTGAGAAAAATGTTGGGATGTCTGGTAACGATTATTCTCTCTTCGAGGCCAATGTTCAACTTCAGGAAGTGGTTAAAGTGAAGACTAATGAATTAGTCCTCGCCAATGAACAGTTAAAAAACGAAGTTGAAGAAAAGAATAAAACCTCGGCACTCCTGTCGGTGAGCGAAGAAAGAATGCGTGTGATTCTTGATAATGTTCAGGCGGGGATTATGTTAATAGACCCTGCTGAACACAAAATTACTGACGTAAACAAAACTGCCTTACTTATGATGGGAAGAAAAAGGGAAGATGTGGAAGGTTCCTTGTGCCATAAGTTTATTTGTCCTGCCGAAGTCGGAAACTGTCCCGTTACCGACCTTCGCATTAAAGTTGACAGGTCCGAAAGAGTACTTCTGAAATCAAACGGTGAGAAAATTGATATCCTTAAGTCTGCAAGCATAATTAAAATTAACGGCAGGGAAATGATTATCGAAAGTTTTATCGATATGACTGAAAGAAAACTTGCCGAAGATGCTCTTAAGAAAAGCGAACAGAGAAACAGGGCATTGCTGGATGCTATTCCAGACCTTGTTTTTAACATGACGGCAGATGGAGAAATTATTAATTACCATACCGCAGACCCTTCACAATTATTAGTTGACCCTGAAAGATTTTTAGGCAATAATTTCAGGGATATTCTACCTGAAGATTTGTCCAATGGAATTCAGCAGGCTATTGAAAAGTCACTGCAAACTCATAACCTAGAATCATATGAATATTCGATAGATATTAATGAGATTAAAAGATATTACGAAGCAAGAATAAAGGAATTTGTGGATAATGAAGTGCTTGTTCTTATCCGAGATTTTACTGAGCAGAAAAAAACAGAGCAGCAGCTCGAGGCAATCAATGAACTTCATTCCCTAGTTAACGAAATATCATCCGATTTAATAAAAAAACCGACCATTGAAATAAACGACAGTATTAACAGCGCACTGGAGAAACTTGGTAAGTATACCGATGTTGACAGAGCTTATATCTTTGAGTTTAATCTTGTAGATGATGTGATGAACAATACGTATGAATGGTGTAACGAAGGAATAAAGCCGGAAAAAGATAATCTTCAGGGGATTTCTAATGATTTAATACCGAGATGGTTTGATAAGTTTAACAATAACGAACACGTTTATATACCAAAAGTATCAGACATTCCTGATGAATATAAAGATGAAAGGGAAATGCTGACTTCACAGGGTATAGTATCGTTAGTTACCGTTCCTTTGTTCTACAGTAACCTGCTTATCGGCTTTATCGGCTTTGATTCCGTTAAATACAGGAAAGAATGGGATGAAGATAAAATTAACCTGTTAAAACTTACTGGCGAAATTATCGCAGGTTCTATCTACAGGTATAAGTTTGAAAGAGAACTGATTAAGCAAAAAGCCATTGCCGATAATGCCAACCTGGCAAAGAGTGAATTTATTGCAAATATGAGTCACGAAATAAGGACTCCTATGAATGCAATTCTCGGTTTCTCGGAAATACTGTACAATACCATTGACGAGCCCGCTCCTAAAAGTTATTTAAAGACCATCCTGAACAGCGGAAGGACTTTACTTTCATTAATAAATGATATTTTAGACCTTTCAAAAATAGAAGCGGGCAAACTCGAACTTCAGTCCGAGCCCGTAAATATTAAGGATATTATTACTGATTTAAAGCATATTTTCTCTCACAAGACAGAAGAAAAAGGTATAGACTTTGAACTGAGCATTCCCGATATATTGCCTAAACATCTTTATCTGGACGAAATCAGGTTACGGCAGATTTTATTGAACATCGTTGGTAATGCTGTTAAGTTTACGAATTCAGGTTACGTGAAAGTTGTTCTGAAACTTGTAAGCCGCAGGGAAAAAACTTACGACCTTTCAATTGTGGTGGAAGATACAGGAATAGGCATACCTCTTGAAGAACAGAGTCTCATATTCGATTCTTTCAGACAGGCAAGCGGTATCAGCGCAAAACATTTCGGCGGTACGGGTCTGGGACTTGCTATTTCAAAGAAACTGGTCGAAATGATGAATGGAGAAATCAGCGTAATGAGTGAGCCCGGTAAAGGCAGTAAGTTTACCGTTTCTCTTAAGAACGTGAAGAAGGTTGATGTGGTCGAAAAACAAAATGAGTTAATTGACTGGGGAAAGGAGAAACTGAATTTTGGTAAATCCAGAATATTAATCGTAGATGATATTCAGCAGAATATTGAGATTGTTAAGATATATTTAGACGGTTCGGATGTTCGGTTCGGCGAACTGAATTCCGGCAGTAAAGTGGTTGAGTATTCTAAAGTTTTTAAACCCGATTTAATTCTTATGGATTTGCGTATGCCCGGAATTACAGGGTATGAGGCTACGGCTATGATTAAGAAAGACCCCGTTACCTCGAATATTCCTGTTGTTGCCTTTACCGCTTCTTCAATGAGGGGTGACGAAGCAAGGATTAAAAAAGAATTTAATGGTTATCTCAGAAAACCGCTTCAGAAGAAAGATCTGCTTAAAGAGTTAATCAGATTTTTACCTTTTACCAGGGTTACCGAACCCGAGGCGGAAGAAATATCTGTTAACTATGATTTTTCAGAAATCGATACAGCCCGCATTGAACTGTTCAGAACCATTACAAACGAACTGATTATACTGTTTGTCGAAAGAAGTAAAAGACTGCCCGATTATATGGACTTATCCGAAATTATTACGTTTATTAATGATGTTAACACTTACTGCAGGCAGAGTAAATACCCGTTGCTGGATAATTATATTAAACTTCTGCGCGAAGATTATAATAACTTTGACATCGAAGCACTCAAACGAAGACTTATTAAATTACCCGATGCTTTAAATAAAATTAAAATCAATTTATAATATATGATACCCGAAGAGAATATTAAAAATTCTATCCTGATAGTTGATGACCAGCCTCAGAATATTCAGCTTATCGGAACCCTGCTTATAAATTACTATAACCTTTATGTTGCCGACAACGGAGAGAAAGCCGTTAAAATAGCTAACGATAAGAAACCCGATTTAATTCTGCTGGATATTATGATGCCGGTTCTTTCTGGTTTTGATGTCTGTACAATTCTTAAATCAAACCCTGACACAAAGGACATCCCCGTTATTTTTCTTACCGCCAGGAACGAAACTGAGGATATTGTTGCGGGCTTTAAACTCGGAGCGGTTGACTATATTACAAAACCATTTAAACGTGATGAAGTCTTAATAAGGGTTTCTACTCAGATTAGACTTAAAGAAGCAGAAAAAGAACTGAAGCACAAGAATAAAGAACTTGAATTACTCAACACCGAACTGATAATTTCCAAAAACACCATTGAAAAGAGCGCACAGGAACTTGAAATACTGAATCAGGAGAAGAATAAATTTTTCTCAATTATAGCCCACGATTTAAAGAATCCTCTTGCGGGTTTTGCAGGACTTACAGAAATGTTAAGTTTTAAAGTTGAAAAGTATTCAACTGAAGAATTAAAACACTATCTGGATATAATGAATGACTCTGCTGGTCAGCTGAATGAACTGCTATCAAACCTGCTCGAATGGGCCAGGCTGCAAATGGGGAATATTGAATTTAAGCCCGACTCTAATAATCTGTACGATTTAGTCGAAAGGATTATATATCTCCAGAACAGCAATATAACAGCAAAGAATATAAACGTTAATGTTAAGATGCCGTCAAACTTTTGTTTTGTGTACGACCCTTACATGCTTGAAACTGTTTTGAGAAACCTGATAACCAATGCAGTTAAGTTCACGAAGGAAAACGGTTCGGTTGTAATTGCCGCAAACATGATAAACAATAATATAGTCATATCTGTAAAAGACTCGGGAATAGGAATGCCGCCCGCCCTTGCTAAAAAGATATTCGCACTGAAAGAAGTCGTATCCAGAAAGGGTACTTCGGGCGAAGCAAGTACAGGTCTCGGACTTATTCTCTGTAAGAGTTTTGTGGAAAAGAATAACGGAAGTATATGGTTTGAAACCGAAGCAGAAAAAGGCTCAACTTTTTTCGTGTCTCTGCCTTTTGTTAAGCAATAACTATTTCAGATAAATCAGTTTTCCTGTTTTTATCTGTACGTTGTTTTTAAGTGTAATGAAATAAATACCCGAAGGTAAACCGCTCTTTGCATTCCAGGTTATTCTGTGTCTTCCCTGATTCACAACCCCTTTAAATAGTCTTTCCACAAGCCTTCCTTCTGCGTCGTATATGTCTATGTCAAGTTCTGTTCTTTTGTTTACTTCATAGTCTATCACAGTAGAACTGTTAAATGGGTTTGGATAATTCTTGTGAAGTATGAATTCAGGCGGTATGATTATTCCTTCGCCCGTAATTTTTAAAACATAGTTTGACGCTATGGTCTGTAAATAAAGAGCCGTCGACGAAGGCAGTCCTGCTGTGTAATCCGAACCAATGCACGAAGAATTAAATATCTTTGTGTAAAAAGCACAGGCAGTTAAATACGAACCCGCTGGCGAGGGATGACTGAAATCAGTATCCCAGAGAACGGTTGATGAATCTGTGTTTACCGATTGCTTCCACACATTTCCCGCCTGGCATACCTGGGCACTCAGTTCATTCGCTATTCTTAAGTATGCGGACGACAACGAGTCCTGCATGTGAGAGAAATTTCCGAACGGAGGACTGCAGCTCGTATCTATACACTGTATCCCGCCGTATCTTCTTCCCCACGTCATAAAAAACATTGTGTTACTGTTGTACGATTTTATTATGGAGTCAAGTTTGCGTGCCGAAGGATACGTGGAGTAGTACCTGTAGAAATCAATAACAGGCATCTGGCTTTGTTCCTGAAGTACAACGAAGTTCCAGTTTCCCTTCGATATCTTTAACTGCGTCTCTGCATCGGTTAAATGCTGCTCGAAAGAGTATCCGCCTGGCGCACTCATTTCCGTGTAAACAACCCTACCCAAAGACGAACTTAAATTCTTAAACATAGACGGTAAATCATTTGCATAAGTGTAACTGTTTCCGACAAACAGCACTCTTGTCGTATCCGCAAACAGCAGAGCCGGCAATAAAAACATCAGAAAAATATACGCTAAAACTCTCTTCATAGTCTAAAATACATCAATTTTATTATTAAATATATCTACAAAATATTCATTTATACCCCGAATAGGAGTAAATTTTGGTATAGAAGATCTTTCAAAAACTGCCTAATTTTGTATTGTTGTTTTTCATTTTTATTGTTCTCCTCCTTATTGACAGAAGCGTCTCCTCCTTGATGCTTCTGTCTTTTTTTATGCCCCTCACAGTTCCACGAATAATAAACTCTCATGCACTGCTCCGTCCCTGCTTAAGGCACTTTTCATCAGGTGCACCCCGTTTATCTCAAAATTATGACTGATGCCTGTGCCCATAATCTTTTCAATTGTGCAATTCCTTTTAACTCTTCCAAGGGTAATATGTGCGTGAAACTTACTGCTTTGTTCAAACCCAAAGTCTTTCATAATATTATTTATAATCCCGCTTAGTCTCTTTAATTTATTTTCCTTATCAATAACTTCTGCGAATAATACCCGCGGACTGTTCAAATCAGGAAAGCCGTTTAGAATTCCCAGTTCAAGAAATATTTTTCCGGTCTTTTCCTTGTTTATGTTTCCGAGAGAAATTTTAAGGTCTCCAATTTTATCTTCTCCGATGTCTCCGATGAAAAATAAAGTTATATGAAATTTGTCAGGCTCTTCCCATTTTACATTCTTAGAGTCTGCATACCTGAGTTTGTCTTTTACCAGTCTCTGAAAATCTTTCAGTACGGATACCGTTTCTTCACTGAGATTAAGGGATATGAACGTTCTCATTTTGATTGTTTTTTAAATTGAACATCTTTCCTTAAATTTGTAATATGATAAGATTAAGTTAATATTAAAAGCAAAAATTATTGACCGATAAAGATAAGTTACTGGCAGAGAAGTTTATAGGGTTTGTTAACATCGTGAGAAAACTTCGTGTTGAATGTCCCTGGGATAAAGAGCAGACACATAAAAGTCTCAGAAGATGCCTGCTTGAAGAATCGTATGAAGTTCTTGAAGCGATAGATAATAATGATATGACTGAACTGAGAAAAGAACTCGGCGATTTAATGCTTCAGGTTGTCTTTCACGGAATTATGGGTGAAGAAACTTCTGCCTTTGACTTGTGCAGTGTGCTGGATGCTGAAACTGAAAAGTTAATCAGCAGGCATCCGCACGTGTTCGGAGATGTGGTGGTGTCGGGAAGTGAGGAAGTGAAGACTAACTGGGAAAAACTGAAACAGAAAGAGGGCAGAATATCCGTTCTTGACGGGGTTCCTAAAGAACTTCCTGCGTTGTTCAGGGCTTACAGGGTTCAGGAAAAAGCAGCAAAGGTCGGGTTCGACTGGAAAGAGGTAAAACCTGTTTACGATAAAATACTGGAAGAAATATCCGAACTGAAAGAAAACATAGAAAAGTCCGACTCCCAGGAAAAGATTGAAGATGAATTTGGTGACGTTCTCTTCTCAATAGTAAATTATGCGAGGTTTATTAAAATAAACCCCGAAGATGCTTTAAGAAGAACAATAGAAAAATTTATATTCCGCTTTCAGAAGATTGAGGACTATGCAAGGGAAAACAAACTTGTACTCGACGAGATGACACTTGAAGAAATGGACGAAGTATGGGTAAGGGTTAAAAATAACAACAAGGGGTAATGCATTGATTACAAAGAGACATCATTCGGTTGGTATAATTCTTTATTATAACTTTCCGCGCTCAAGAAAATACCTGCTCGTGAAACAGCATCAGGGACACTGGGGTTTCCCAAAAGGGCATATTGAAAGCGGTGAAAAGTTTATGGATACTGCCATACGCGAACTTAAAGAAGAAACAGGTATCAGAAAGATAACATTCCTGAGAAAGAAGGTCCTTTTCAGGGATAAATATTCTTTTAACAATACGAATTCTAAAATAATAAAGATTGTTGATTACTTTATTGCAGAATCTCTTGTTACAAAAGTTAAAATAGACAACAATGAAATCATTAACTTTAAATGGGCTACTTACGATAAGGCTTTCGATAAAATTACATTTAAAGAATCTAAAAAAATATTAAAACAAGTAAATAAATATATCAGTCAATATGAAGATGGTAAATAGAAAACTATTCTATCCGGTATTATTCTTTTCGTTATGGCTTACCGTAATTGCGACCGCTCAGCCGAAAGACAGGGTATCGGAATTAAAAGAGAACATTGATAACATAGTTAAGTCCGTAAATTGTGATGTTTCTGTACAGGTGGCAAGCGCAATAAAATATGATTTAATTTATGAATATCAGTCGGGTAAGAAAATGATTCCTGCCTCAATATCAAAAGTAGTTACCTCTGCAATAGCACTTCAGTACCTCGGTGCGGGATATGAGTTTAAGACTGTTTTGTACACAGATGATGTGAATATTTCAGATGGAGTAATTAACGGAAACCTGTACATCAAAGGTTTTGGCGACCCTGAATTCAGCACGGGGGACTTATACGCACTAATAAAGAAGTTTTATTCTAAAAATATAACTGAGATTACTGGCAACATCATTTATGATGATTCATACCTTGATGACGAAAACTTCGGTCTTGCAAATTACTATACAGGTGATACAAAACTGCAATACTGGCCTTTTGTAAACTCCTTAAGTTTTAACAGGAATGCAAGCCGTATAAATCCATCTGTTGAAATAGCAACTACTTTACAGACCGAATTTACGGGTAAGAATATTAAACTTGGCGGCATTATAATTCCGGGGAATGCACCTGAATCAGGAAAAGAAATCGCCAGGGTATCGCACAGCATTTCCGAAGTGCTTGCAAATATGAACAAACCCAGCGATAACCATTCTGCTATAACAATCTTCAAAGTCGTGGGTGCCGTATTTAACAAACCTCCGGGTACTCTTAAAAAAGGAACTGACGCTGTTATAGACCTTTTTTCCAGCATTGGTATATCAAGAAGTGAATATGAATTTCTTGAGGGCTCGGGTTTAACAAGGTTTAATTTTGCGACTTCAAATGTATACATTCAACTGTTAAAGCATCTGTTTGACAGTGAAAACGTGTTTGATATATTCTATAAATCCCTGCCGACAGCAGGCGTGGACGGCACATTAAAGAAAAGAATGAAAGGCACAGAAGCCGAACAGAATGTACATGCAAAAACCGGATCCATAAACAGCGTAAGTACTCTCACAGGTTATGCAATATCGAGGGATAACGAACTACTGATTTTTTACATAGGCATGAACGGGTTTAAAGGCGGGAACTGGGAGCCTTACCGTGATACACAGGATAAAATATGTGAGTACCTTTGTCAGTTTTCAAGAAAATAATTATTCATTAATGAGCACTCTTGAAAAAGAACAATCTGTAACCGATATTGAATCTCCTGTGCTGAGGAAGCTGATTCTGTTCAACTCCCAGCACTTGTGGGAACATGTAATTTTGCAATTGCAAAAAGCAACGGGATTTGATATTATTCAGTGTGAGCAGATAGCTGTAATTGCACACACAAAAGGGAAGGCGACTGTTAAGTCTGGACAGATAAGTGAACTATCGAAAATTAATAGTGTACTGAAAGAGATAAATCTGGTAACTGAAATTCAATAATTTCTATGAATATTATTATGGTAAGAAAAATTCTTGGGGTAATTCTTCTTGTCGTTTTATCGTCTGCATATTCTTTTGCTCAGAATAAGTACAACTATGATTTTGAACAAAACTGGGAATGGGTGGATTTAATGCTGTCAGAACAGTGTCAGATGTTCGGCGTTCTTGAACAGGTTAAGTATCTGCGTGATGAAGTTAATCTTAATGAGGGAAGAAGCCTCTTCAGAGAGTTAGCCAAACTCGATTCCCTTAATCAAATCAGGCTTCTTCCAAAAATTGTTGAATCTGATTTAGCCATTAACAGGTCACGATTTGCCAGACTGATCACACCCGTGGTTGAGAATGTGGATTTTTCTGACAACTTTGGCGGTATCGTCAGGGCTGCGGTCAGATTAACGGAGTTAAGAAACTCTTTTCAGGAAGAAAATAAACTTTTCGACAAAAGAGATTATTTCCTGAAGACAACAGAACAAATTCCGTCCGATATAAAACTTAACTTTCTTTCAAGGGATGCCGAATTTATTCTTAATAATCTTTCAAAACCGTTAAGCGAAGAAGATTACAACAGCTTCTACGGTTCGGACGAAGTAACCGCGTATCTGGCATTGTTTCCAAACCATTGTATAACAAAAGAAGAACTGATTAACTGTTTCCGCCAGGTTAAGAAAAATGACCCGCTGACAAATGTGTACATCAGTTGTAATCCGTTAAGTTTTATGTCTTTGGGGAAGGTGAATCAATACTTCAATGAATTTTCTTCGACACTTTCAGTTACTCTGAACGAGAAACAGAATATTGTTTTCAGTTGCGCATATCTGCTTGCTCAGTTCTTTCCCTCAAACATCGTTGTCGACAGGTACGTTAACCTTACCTACGGAACAAGGGTCTGCGGATGGAAAGGAAACAACAAAGAAATTCTTCTTGACCTGTCCCGTTTCGGTGATAATTATGAATTACTCACAAAATACTTAACCAGAGAACTTTTTACAGACGTAAAAAACGGGGCACAGCTCGATGTCATAAAATATCTGTATTCAAATGAGGATACACTACTTATTAAACTAGTGGAAGAGGTTTACGATAATGGTATATCAAATTATCTTGCTCCTATACTTCAGGCAAACAGGCCGTCGGCTTTGCTCGAGAAGGATTTTGCACTGTTCAGAAAAACATACAAGTCTATCACAGAAAAACGGCCTTATGCATTCATAGACAGTCTGTTCAACATCGGTACTTCTGAAATGTACTACCATTCAATGGGAACACAGATGACTTATAGCATTGACGTCTACCTTGGAAGAACTTCTGTGAGAAACGCACTCTTGCTGGGACCGCTTTATTTTTTCAAGCAGTATATGGATACATACAGTAACAATGACAGCAGAATCAGGAAAGTGTTCCAGTTGACGAAGGATTTCGAAGAAAAGATAAACAGACTTAATAAATCCATCTCCTACGATATGCTTCGCGACCTTGTCGATATCAAATTAACAAAGGATGATACGGTTAACATAAACCCGAGCGTGAGAAATGTGATTAAGAAATACAAGGACAGGAAAAACGATAACTGGTATTTACAACTGCTGATTGGCAAACTGTATTTTGATAATGATTTTTATGCAGAGTCTCTGCCTTATTTTCTGAATTCTCTTCCTGGTATTATCAGCAGGGAAAAGTTTGTTAAGGAAATCGGCAATGAATATCTCAGTAAAACCGCTTTCAAAGAAAGTGTTGAAATGTTCGATAAATACATTGTCTTTTCCCAGGGGTCGCCCGATGCTTACCTGAAAAGAGGAATGGCATACTATAATCTCGGCGAAACCGAAAAGGCGAAATCTGACTTTGAAAAAGTGATAAGTTTAGACCCTGAAAATAATCTTGCAAAAGATTATCTTAATAAATGAATTTCAATCTTCAGTCAACCTATAAACCTACCGGCGATCAGCCGAAGGCTATAGATGAATTAACTAACGCAATCTTAAGAAAAGAGAAAAGTCAGGTATTTCTTGGAGTTACAGGTTCCGGTAAAACTTTTTCGATTTCAAACGTTATTCAGAATATCGGCAAACCCGTTCTTATTATGTCTCATAATAAAACACTTGCCGCTCAGCTGTTCGGTGAATTCAAAAATTTCTTTCCAGAAAACCGTGTAGAGTTTTTTATTTCCTATTATGATTATTATCAGCCCGAAGCATACCTGCCTTCTACTGATACATACATAGCAAAAGATTTGTCCATTAATGCTGAAATTGACAGACTGAGACTGAGGGCAACTGCATCACTGATGGAAGGAAGAAAAGATATTATTATCGTTTCGTCCGTAAGCTGTATATATGGAATAGGCGCACCCGAAGAATATGCCGAACAGGTACTCGTTCTTAAGAAAGGTATGAAGATATCAAGGAAGGATTTACTCAGGAAACTTGTGAACATTCATTATGTAAGAAACGACTCTGATTTCAGCAGAGGTAACTTCCGTGTCCGCGGCGATACTGTGGAAGTGGTTCCTGCTTATGAAGATGAAAAGGGAATTCGTGTTGAAATGTTTGATGATGAAATAGAAAGAATATGTTACGTAGAAAGGTTAACAGGAAGAGTTATCGGTGTTGATGATAGCGTATCAATCTATCCCGCAAAATATTTCGTCACAACACCCGAGAAAATAGAAGATGCAATCGTTGACATAAGAAAAGAAATGTGGGATCAGGTTCAGTATTTTCAGAGCCAGGAGAAACTGATTGAGGCGCAACGTATAGAACAAAGAACTAACTTCGATATTGAGATGATTAAGGAAGTCGGTTACTGTACGGGTATTGAAAACTATTCACGTCATCTCGACAGAAGGGCACCAGGCACACGACCATCCTGTCTTTTTGATTATTTCCCAAATGATTTTCTTCTCGTCGTCGATGAATCACACGTTTCCGTTCCACAAATAAAAGGTATGTTCAACGGCGACAGAATGCGTAAGAAAACACTCGTTGAACACGGGTTCAGGCTTCCATCGGCCCTTGATAACCGTCCTATGACTTTTGAGGAATGGGAAACTGCAACTAATCAGGTTATATTCGTCAGTGCAACCCCTTCCGATTATGAACTTACAAGAAGCGGCGGAGCAATAGTAGAACAGGTTATCCGACCGACGGGACTGCTCGATCCTGAAATTCAGGTACGACCCGTAAAGAATCAGATTGACGATTTAATTAATGAAATAAGAATAAGAAGTAAGAAGGGTGAAAGGGTTCTTGTTACAACTCTTACGAAAAGAATGAGCGAAGACCTTACCGACTATCTTCTTGGAATTGGCATAAAAGTAAAATATATGCACTCTGAAGTAGATTCACTCGATAGGATTGAAATTCTTCGCGGGTTAAGACTTGGCAACTTTGATGTGTTGATTGGAGTGAACCTACTTCGTGAAGGGCTTGACCTTCCCGAAGTTTCACTCGTTGCAATTCTTGACGCCGATAAAGAGGGATTTCTTCGTTCGGAGAAATCACTTATGCAGACTGCGGGCAGAACGGCAAGAAATGTAAATGGTCTTGTAATAATGTATGCCGACAAAGTAACAGAGTCTATGCGTAAGGTTATCGACGAAACTGCACGGAGAAGGAAAATTCAGAGTGAATACAACACAGAGCATAATATCGAGCCAAAGACAATATATAAAACGTATGAAGAAATAATGTCATCTACAATTGTCGCAGATTCGAAAGGGAAGTACGAGACAGGTAAAGGTAAAAGCAAGGAAAAGACATCGTTGTCTATAATAACCGAACCGCTGTTTAAAAAGATAAACAAAGAGCAAAGAAAAGAACTTGTAGAGCAGTTACGAAAGGAAATGATTAACTCGGCAAAAGACCTTGAATTTGAAAGAGCCGCGGAACTGAGGGATGAAATTAAAAGATTATCAGAAGAATAAATCATAAGATTATGAGGAAAATTATTTTAGCTATATTAATTCTTGTCAGTGTTAAAGCATTTTCTTTTGAAATTAGCGGTAAAGTGCTGGACGAAAGATATTTCCCTGTGCCGAATATCTCAGTTACCGTTACAGGCGGAATGTTAACAAAAACCAATAAGGACGGCACCTTTTCTCTCAGTACTGATAATAACAATTATGATTTATTGATGTTTGACCTGTCAGTTTCAACAGGGGTGCTTTACAAAGATTTAAGTACATCAACACCCGAACTTATTTTCTTCGGATTAGCTGCATCAAAAAACATTAACAGTGAGTTTGTTAAGATTGAATTCCCTGCATTATCCAACGGAAGAAGCGCAATAATAAAATTTCTCGGCGAGGATGTTTTCAGTTGTGAAGACGTTATTGCATCTGCGGGCGAAAGAAACAAGGTCCTGAATATTAATTTTCCTTCATACCTAAGCAGATTAAACGGAAGAATAGTTTTTCTTGAGAAAACTTCAAATTCCTTTGAGAAGTATTATGAATATCCGATTACTATTATTAAAGAGGGATATCCGCAAACTGTAATTTTCGATTCTATGTCGTTAGGACGTAAACCTGGAACTTCAATTGTTACAATCTATCCACCTGCATTTGCGTATGATTCAAAAGGATTTTCTGTGTATGGTGATTTTCTTTCTCAGCACAGGAATGCAGAGTTGTCTTTTAATGTTACTGAAGGCGATATAGTATCCTCAAAGATTATTGTTCCTCAGACCTTACCTTACGGATACAGACTAAAAGTTGAAGGCCGAGGCGCATTAAAGAATAACGGAAGTTTTGTTAATTATACATACTCATATCCCGGTGCTACTCTGAACATCCCAACTGAAACTGCTCCGAAACTCGATTCTCCGCAGGATAAGTACTGGGGCGTCTCAAACAACACGATCTTTTCCTGGGACTGGGGTTCGGGAACAGGCATCTATGTGGCTCATTTTCATAGTTTTGCTCCTGTCGGCGATTTCTACGTAATTACAAGAGACAGGAATCTGAAGAACCCAAAATCTATGGCAGGCGGCATCATAGACGGTAACGAGTATTCCTGGCAGGTGAGCAAATACCTTACTTACACTTCTGTGGATGATTATGTTAAACCAAGAATATTTGCAAACGACCTTGGCTATAAGGCAACTCTTACATCTGAGCTCAGAACGTACAGAGTAAATCCGTTCTAAAGTTTAAATTATATATCTGATGTCTCTTACTTAAATACTGAATGGTATTAATTGGAATGATATCTGGAAGTCTTGGGCTATAAAATTATTCGCCCTTTTTCTATTCGTGTCAATTTGTGTTAATTCGTATCTGCTCTTTTCTTAATAATTTTCTTCCTTTGTTCATATCTGTTGATTAATTAAAGAATACGGATTATATTAAAATAAAAATCATTATGGACGAATCAATATTGAAGTACCTTAAGCCATTCACGGATTTCACCTGGAGAAATATTGAGGCTTATGCTGATTTATCTTCTGTAAAACAAAATGAAACAATTAATTTTCACGTTTGGTCTTATACACCTTCTGATTTCACTGTAGAATTTATAAGAAAGGGTATAACTGATATATCAATGCTAACTGATACAGGCTATTCAGAAAATTATGCAACAGCTACAGAACCATATATGAATGGTTGTGGATGGCCAATTTGTTATACTTTAACCATTCCTTCTAACTGGGCAAGCGGAGCATATATTGCTTTATTCACTATATCAGGAGCTGCAGTTGAAGTATTGTTCTTCGTAAAGTCTGCAAATCCCGGTGTAAATTCTAAAATTCTGTTTCAGTCATCTGCAAATACATCACAGGCATATAATAACTGGCCGGGTAATCCTGCAGAAAACACTTTTGGTGTTCACGGAAAAAGTTTGTATGATTATAATTCTTATGGTCCGCCCACAGTTCCAAATACAAGTATTATAAGGTCATTCAAGGTTTCTTTTAACCGTCCTATGAACCTTTATGATTTTTATAAATGGGAATTACCATTTATTCAATGGCTTGAAAAGAACTCGTACACTGTAGAGTATTGTACAAATGTTGATTTACACGAAGATCCATTATTATTACAAAATTTTAAACTGTTTTTAAGTGTAGGACACGATGAGTATTGGTCTTGGGAAATGAGAGATCATATAGAAAGTTTCACAAGTAATAACGGGAATACTGCATTTTTCAGCGGGAATACTTGTTGGTGGCAGGTAAGATATGAGCAAGTTAAAAAGAATAAAATGTTAGTCTGTTATAAGGATGAATATTATGACCCAATGCCATACCCTAAAAAAACTGTAAATTGGTATACCCCTCAAATAGATAAACCAGAAAATTTAATGACAGGGGTTAGTTTTTACAATGGTGTTTATCACGATCCTCCCTCTATGCCTGATGCTTATTTCAAAGCAAAACTAAATAAACATTGGTTATTAAAAAATACAGGTTTACCATTTGATGGTCAGTTTGGAGTTTATCAAAATTTGGTTCTTGATAAACATTACCAGACAATCGGTTATGAAACAGATGCAGCAGAATATACCGATTGGGAATTTAAATTTCCTTTACCAACCGGAAAACTTCCAATTGATATACTTGGAAAATCTGCACCAAAAGATTTTATGGTTCTTGCAAATTCAAACCTAACAAATTGGGGTGAGAATGGATTAGGCTCAAGCGGATACAATAATCATAATGGATGGGTAACTATGGGTATATTTCGTGTTCCAAATATTTTAAGTGGTGGATTTAGTTTTACTGCTGGAACAACTGACTGGTCTATAGGGCTTTTATATATCGTTGAAAATCAAAATGTAGAAGACCCTTGGAATGAAATTCATCAAATTACAAAAAATGTATTAGATATATTAAGTGCTGTAAATTTTCTCCCACAACCATTCCTTTTGGATAATCCAAATTTTGAAAACTGGACAGAGATATCACCGGGTATTTGGAATCCAGATGGATGGTATAAAGAGGGATCAGGAAATATTGAAAAATCATCGCCTGGACACAGCGGACAATATTGTTTAAAGGTAGATGCAGTAAACGGGCAGACTTGGGTCAGTCAGAATTACATTCCAGTTAGGACAAACAGGCAATATAGTGTAAGATGCTGGGCAAAGGGAAGTGACCCTACAAATTTGCTAATAAATCCTATTACTATTAGACTTCAAACAACAGATGGGTATTCAGATTTTGCTATTGCTAATTATAATGGTGGGACAACTTGGCAGGAAATTTCAGCCATTGGCATTATTAATAGTTCCGAAACAAAACTGCAGCCTGTGAGAGTAAAAATTCAAGTATCATCTGGTATAATTGCATATTTTGATGAAGTTGTTGTTGAAGAGATATGAGAAGATTATGGTTATTAATATTATTACTGTTCATAAGTAATATTATTTATTCCCAATGGATATTTCAAAATTCTGGTACATCGAGACATCTATATGGAATGGATGTTGTAAATGAGAATGTTGTTTATTGTGCTGCACAGTCAGGCCAAAATGTTAAAACTACAGATGGCGGAGTAAATTGGTTTAGAATATCACCACCTGTAATTGATGACTACGGATACTGTTCATTTATTAATCCTGATACTGGTGTTTTTGTTGGTCCTCCTGGACAATTAATAAGAACAACAGATGGTGGAATAAGTTGGGATGTAATATATCATCAATTATCTGGATTAAGAAGGGTTCATTTTATAAATTCAAATTTGTTATATGCTTGTGGAGTAGGTGGTGGAATAATTCGTTCGACAAATGGTGGTTTAAATTGGTTTTTGATTTATCAAAACTTTACATATTTAACTGCTGATATGCATTTTTTTGATCCTTCAAATGGAATTGGTATTTGTGCAAATGGAATGATCACCAAGACTTCAAATGGAGGTATAAATTGGATTCCAAGTTATGTTATGTTACCCGTTCAATTTGGTGACAGCAGTTTATATGATTTAACTTTTATAAATCAGAACACAGGTTTTGCCTGTGGCAATAACGGAATTTTTATTAAGACTACAAATGCAGGTGTTAACTGGACTTACTATTCAAATGGAAATTTAAACACATTACAAGGTGTATATTTCGTAAATGAAAACACAGGTTATACAGTTGGTTCAGCTGGAAGAATAAATAAAACAACTAATGGTGGTATTAACTGGACTCTTCAGAATAGCGGAACAAACACCCCCTTATTGGACGTCGAGTTTATTAATGAAAATATTGGATGGATTTGCGGATTTAATGGTACAATACTTAAAACTACAAACGGCGGCTCAACCTGGATACAGCCAATAAACTCAGAAATACCAAAAGGCTATAAACTGGAGCAAAACTTTCCTAATCCGTTTAATCCTTCAACAAACATTAAGTTCTCATTACCAAAAACCGGATACGTAAAATTTTCTGTGTATGATATGCTTGGTAAAGAAATATCAGTCTTAATAAATGAAAAAATGGGAGCAGGAAATTATGAAGTCTCATTCGATGGAAGCAACTGCCCGAGCGGAACATATTTCTATAAACTTTCCACTGAAGATTATTCAACCGTAAAAAGAATGGTAATTTTAAAATGAGACTTGATTCAAATATGAATACTCATTATACTGATTTTGTCCAGGCAAGCTGCCCTGATATTCAAATTAATGATTCCGAAACTAAATTAATACCAGCCAGAGTTAAACTATTTGTTACAAAAGGTTTAATTGCATATTTTGATGAAGTTGTAGTAGAAGAGATATGAAAAGAGTTTGGTTATTAGTATTATTGCTGTTGATAAGTAATATAATTTATTCCCAATGGATTTTTCAAAATTCTGGTACATCAAGACATTTATTTGGTTTAGATGTTGTAAATGAGAATGTTGTTTATTGCGCGGCTCAGCAAGGCGAGAATGTAAAAACAACAAATGGCGGTATTACGTGGTTTAGAATAACACCTCCTGTTTTGGATAACTATGGAGGATGTTCATTTATTAATCCTGATACTGGTATATTTGTTGGACCTCCCGGTCAACTAATAAGAACTACTGATGGCGGGGCAAGCTGGGCAGTAATATATCATCAATTATCCGGATTAAGAAATGTTCAGTTTGTAAATTCAAACTGGGTTTATGCTTGCGGAATCGGAGGTGGAATAATTCGTTCAACAGATGGAGGATTAAATTGGTTTTTAATTTATCAAAACTTTAGCTATGGGATAGCCAATCTTTGTTTTACCGATTCGTTAACAGGTACAATAGTTGGTGAACCTGGTTTAATAGCAACAACAACTAATGGCGGAATTAACTGGACACAAAGATATATGATGCTACCTGTACAGTTTGCTGATAGTACATTATATAGCATACAGTTAATAAATTCATTAACTGGTTACGCAGGTGGAAATAATGGAATCATTGTTAAAACTATAAATGGAGGAATAAATTGGAATTACATTCCATCAGGTACATTATATCCTGCTCAAGATATTTGTTTTATAAATGAAAATACTGGTATATTTGTATCAACAGCGGGTAGAATTTACAAAACAACTAATGGGGCTGTAAACTGGATACAGCAATCTTCTGGAACAACAGATCCATTAAGAGATATTGAATTCGCTGATGAAAACACAGGTTGGATTTGTGGATTTAATGGCAGAATTCTAAAAACCACTAACGGAGGTTCAACCTGGATACAGCCAATAAATTCAGAAATGCAAAAAGATTATAAACTTGGGCAGAACTTTCCGAATCCGTTTAATCCGTCAACAAACATTAAGTTCTCATTACCCAAAACGGGATTCGTAAAATTATCTGTGTATGATATACTTGGGAAAGAAATATCAGTCTTAGTAAATGAAAAAATTGGTGTAGGAAATTACGAAGTCTCATTCGATGGAAGCAACAACCCAAGCGGCGTTTACTTATATAAACTTGAAGTAAATGGAATTAGCGAGACAAAAAGAATGTTATTGGTAAAATGAGTGCCAAGCTAAGCTTAGATTAAATCCGCATAAACAAATAACGGATTGAATTCTAATCAGGTGAAGCAGGGATGTTGCGACCCTGCTAAGTCCTGTTCGTGGTAAGACTCTGTAGCCACGTAGCGAGAAG
>JAPLFJ010000061.1 GCA_026390735.1 Ignavibacteriota bacterium | reverse complement strand
GACTCTCGGATGTGTCGCCGCTTTCGTCCTTGCTGCCGTTGGTTTGTGTTATTCCCGTGGTTTCTGTTTTGCTTTCCACTGATGTCGTGATTTCGATTTTTGACGTATTTTCACGTCCTAACATTTCCATAAATGTGGCCCAGTTCGCCTTTGTACATTATTATATATAAATAGTTCGTATGCATATGTGATATATAGTTACAGATGGGGTAAAATTCGGAAAAATATTTTGAGATAATCAGTTGCCACGAACAAAATCTTTCTGAAATGCCACCCTGCACCAAGGATTATTAACTGTTGAAAATATTTAAGATATGAAATTTCGATTAGGGCAATACAACTACATTCAACTGATGTTGAATCAAAATAAATCAAATGATGTCAAAGAACATCCGACCCATTTCCCTAGTTATTTCTTGACCCTGATATAAAGTAAGTAATATCTTTTTAAATAAAAACGGTAAATTATTCCTTCCCACTCCCCAACACAATCCTAATAATCCCCTCACTTTCTTCCCACTCCCCACTAATAAACTCCAAATACGATTCCTGCTCTTTTAGCAGCTCGCCTTTGAGTTTTACTACGCTGTACATTATTATGTATAAATAGTTTGTCTGCATATGTGATATATAGTTGCAGATGGGGGAATATTTGGAAAAATAATTTCATGATTGTTTTAACTTTTAAGGTGATTTGCAAAGTTCAAAGTGACGATGTTTGATTCCCCAAAACGAAATATTACTTTTTCCGGTTTCCTCATCTTCGGTTTCCTCATCATCGGTGTCCTCATCATCGGTTTCCTCATCATCGGTTTCCTCATCATCGGTTTCCTCATCATCGGTTTCCTCATCATCGGTTTCCTCATCATCGGTTTCCTCATCATCTTCTGTATCACTGTTTTCGTCTGCTAAATCTTTTAATCCTTTTTTCTTACTTTGTTTATCTATTATTGCTGCCACTGCAAACAGCAGCATTCCCAAAGCCCATAAAAGTAATTGTATAAAATTAGAGAAAAAATTTGTGAAAAGGAAATCTACAAAGAAAATCAACAATATTCCTGCCGCAATCATAAACATAATAAAAAATAATTCTTCCGATTTCTTGTTATCCATTCTGCTGTTCTTTTGTTTTAAATATTGTTTGTAAATATTTTCTATAGGTATAAATTTCTATTTTTCTTATCATTATATACCAAATATCGAAGATATTACCCACCAGATTGCCAGAAAAATATATTTGATTGTATAACCTATACCTAATAACCCCCATCCTGCTATTTCTTCACTGTCTAATCCTACTAATCCGCAAGTCCAGTTTATAGCGGGAAAACACATAACGCATAAAATAAATACTCCCAGTTTAGTTGTGAATACGGCTTCAATTACAGCCCCAGCTCCTTGAAAACCCCAGATCAGAATTCCAATAGGAATTGCTATCATGGATATTATTGCTAAAATTGCAAGCATAAACGATTAAGTATTAAAATTATTAAATTAAATCTCTGTTTTAGAATATTCTTTCTTCATCATATATAAATAGTTTGTCTGCCTGTTTTCGGTATCATACTGAATGTTTATTCCCTCAGTCTAAAAGTCCAAGTATAATTAAAAATGCTGCCGTCATAATTGACCACTTAATCATATCAGTATAAAACTCTTCTACAGGCGTCTCTTTTACATATTTGATAATTGTTTTAATCATTTGAAATTATTTCATATTAAGTTTTACTAAAGGCTTTCCCTACCACCCCCCGAAAGTAAACGCCCTCTGCTGACTTACCGTTTTTCCGGATATTTTGTCAGTTGTAACAACATTAAAAGATACACTGTATGGTGCCTCTTTATTATCAAACATCTTTTCAAACTGATCTTTACTGCTGCACAATGCTAACTGTATATCATAAATTCCCTTGCTAACTTGTTTGGATTTTACCGAACCTGTGATCTTGACATCTATCTGGTCAATAAAATCATCATCTACAGTTACTCTCCATCCAACAACTGCCTGCAGGCTTCTAAGACTTGCTTCTGAACTTCCTGCGCCAAAAGATTGAAAAGTTAGTTTCTGTGTTTGATTGGGTAATGTTTCAACACTTTTACTGCTGTTACCACATACAAATTTTACTGCTGACTGTCCCTTTAGCTGATATGCTCCCGAACTATTTGCCGGTATTGTTTGGATTAAACTATTATCTGCATATATCTGCAATGGTTCACTATTACTGTTCTTTATAGTATTGTTAGTATACTGAGTTGGCTGAACAATCTTTAATTCAATCTGTTTATCCTGAATTGGTTTTTCTGTTGTTTCAATAGGTGTTTCGGTCCTGATATCACTTTTGTTTACTATTACCTGACCATCACCTAATCTGACCATACCTCTGATGTCTACAATGGGTTGCATCTTATAATCGAGATTTCTAACAGCATCAAATTCCACTCTTGGAACCAACCCCAAAGATTCTAATGAATCAATGTATGCCTTTAAACTATCAGAGTAAGTTTTTGGAACCGCTTTATCTGAAGCTAATACTGTAGTAAGGTCTAAATCTGCACCTTTTATAGTTAATACAACTATGACAAAAATGTACAGAACCTGGTAGATGATGAATTTTACATCTTTTGCCGGTTTACTCATTTTCTTTATTATTTAAATTAATAAATGTTTATAAAGTTAAGAATTTAAAGCCTAAATGGTATTTATATTTCATTCCAATCCCGCCATTATCACTGTTATCCTGATTATTACAGGAATAAACCAACAGCAGAGACGCAAGAAACATATAATTCAGGACTTTATTATCATCTAATTATTTGTCTCGACTTTCTTTGTAACTTCTGTTCCATCCTTTTCTATAGACTATGAATATTGTGTGCCCGCAACCCACACATCTTTTATTACTGTCACTAACAGAATGCGTACAGTTGGCATCTTTGATGCAGCCTTTAGCCCCGCAACTGGCACAGATATAAATTGTCTGCCCGCAGTTGGTTTCTCCGGTTTTTCCCTTACATAATGGCATTTTAACGGTCCTTTAAGTTTAATTATAAAATGTTTATATATTACCAATACTATTTCCTGACTATTTATTACTTAACAAGATAATCATTTCAAAGCCTTCTATAATCTCACCTGGTGAGAATAATTCAAAATCCTTAATTCTTTTATTCATTTCTGTCCTTTATTGTCAGCATATACTGTATATAGTTGCAGAACAATTAATAGTTGGAAATTCTTTATTGCAATATTTCCGCTTTACTTCTAAACATTATATTTGGTATTTTAAATATCTAAAGTTTAATAAATTTAAAAACGCTATATATGAATTCTGAAAACATATTTATTGATAAAAAGATGAAATTCCTCCTGAATTCAATATTCTTTAATCCCCAATCAGGTGTTTGTCTGAAATCTGTATATTTGAGTTACAAAGAAGTAAAACCCACACCAAGCTTCCCTTTAATTTTCAGAAAGGCTTGTAAAGTATTATTTATTTATAGTTTTTTAGATTTAATAAATACCATACCGGATAAATTTCTGGAAAATAATCTATGCAATCAGGCAGTAATTGAAGAAGCCAGAAAAGTATTGTCTGATTATTTTAAAAAAACATCTAAATCAGGAAATGAAGTGTTTATTGATATTGAACTACTAACATCACCTAATAAATATCCTTTTTTCAGTGTTCCGCTTGGTGATTTACCTGAACACAATTTATCTACTAACCTGAAAGAACTGAATTTCCCTGTAAGGTTTAAATCGTTCCTTAAGCAGTATGTAGATATCAAGACAGTAAAAGACCTGCTGAATTTAAGTATAGCCGATTTGCAAAAAGAGACGAATCTTGGTGGAAAGTCAGTAAGGGATGCTCAACTATTGGTTTATCAACATATCACAGGTAACAAATTACCCGTTATAAATCCTGAAGACAAAATTCTTCAGGATATATCAGTAGTATTGAATAGTCAACTTATTTATGAAGTATTTCTTGAATATTACAATTATTACAGTTCTGAAAAAATAACCCGGGCAGGTATTGCAAAAAGAAGAAATGTTACTACGGCAAATATTCAGCAAAAAACCAATCTTGCAGAAAAGAAAATTTTTAAAAGCAAAGAGATATTGAAAGCAAATTTTGATGAGATAGCAAACAGAAGCAGTGTAACGGAAATTAATTCATACCTTTCTGAATTAATTCAGAGAAATCAATTAACGGAAAGCAAGAGAATATTTTTCTATAATTTAATCTTTAATTCTGCTCAATATAATGATAAGTTTAAGATGGAAAAGGATTACCTTTACCCGGCAAACAAGGTCTCATATTTTTCTGAGATAAATGAGTTCATTAAAGGATACATTAATAATGAACCTGTCTTACTGGATGAAATAATTGACATTTCAAGAAACAGCCTTAATGACAAAATACCAGATATAAATTACCACATAAACAGAGAATCCCTTAGTTATATTTCTTATTTATTTAATGATTATTTTATTGACGGTAAATATATAAACAACAGAATATTGTATAATCTTAAATTCTCAAAAAACCTGGTGGATGTTGTATATTCTGCGATGTCGGTAATTAACAGCCCTGTTCACTTCAAAGATTTAGCAAAATATATCCGATCAAATAACAAAGTAAGGAGTAAAACATCAGACGCAAATGTTAGAAGAACCCTTTTATCTTCTGATGAATTATTTGTTAATAACAGAGGTGTATTCATCTTAAAAACAAGTAACATTTAAATGTTATAAAAAAGCGAAATTACTTTAATAAATTAACTATTATTTATATGAGCGATTCAATAAAGTACCTTTATAGAAACAAATCATTAAAAGAATTGAAGCATAACCCTACAAAATAGTTTATGCTATTTGATTAATCAGAATTTCCTCAAGTCTGATTTTTAGTTTTTCTTCAAGTTTCTTCTCATCAAAGTCACCTTTCAGAGACCAGAATGGTATTTCTTTGATATATATATCAACTATTTCGTCGCTGTTGAACGCTGATTGGATATGAAATTCTTTGTCTTCCTGCAGTTCCTCTTTTACGTTGGGATACATAAGTATTATTTTCTTGCAACCATGCCTGTATGCATAACTCAGCATCTGATACATATCAGATTGTGAAACACCTTCTTTTTTATCTTCCAGGTCCAAATTGCGCAGTTTGTATTTTGTGTCAATTATTATAACCTCATTTGTAATCTTACTTTTCAAATAAATATCATTAATCATCCTGAAGGCATCAGGTTTGTGAGAAAGATGTATTATTGGTTTATGAGTAGATACTTCATATTTATCGCTGAAATGTTTTTTTATTATTCCTGCAACATAATCTTCGAATATGTATTCCATTGGGAAGAGCAGTACCCACTGTTTGTTTTCATAATTCAAAGGTGAATACATTTGCTGTCTTAAAAACCTTACGCAGAAATCTTTTACCCATATATAATCAGTGAATAGCGGGTTTATGGTCATTTGTTCCAGTTCATTTGCACTGCAGGGTTCATCCGTTACTTCATCGAGAATGTGTATTATATCCTGCAGTAATTTTTGTGTTTGATTATTCTTCGAAAAGTTAATTAGCAGCCTGCTCACAAACTTTATTGCCCTGTTTAGTTTATTGTCATATACAAAAGGTTCGTGAACACAGTCAATAATGTGAAATTTTGCGTAAGAAGCGTTGTTAGAAATATATGATTTGAAGTCTATTCTTCCCCTGGGGTTGGAGAGTTCTTCAGTTATTTCCTCAAACCTGCTGTATGGTTTGGTTTCAATGATGTTTAAACAATGAACTGCAAAAAGATATATTATTAGTTCTGGAAAACTTCTTACTTCTATTTCTCCTAAGGGTGCCTCTGTAAAAGGGAAGTTTATTCTTTTGCAGTAATGCAGCCAGAATAGTATGTGGCTTATTATTTTCCCTCTGTCATTCTCATTGGAATTAATAAAGACCTTCGGATAAATTTCTATTAACCTGCCGTTCGAAGAAATAAAACCCGTGTAATTTCTTGCTTTATATCTTATACCTGAAAACTTCAGAAAGGGCTGGTAACGTTCGTCCTTTTCTTCGTCCTTTATTTCATCTTCTTTCTCTTCCTCTTCTTTATATTTTTCTTCCTCTTCAACTTCATTTATTTTCCGTTCTTCCCATATTGCTTTAAGGGTTTCTTCAAGTTGTTCCACTTCTTCCAATGAATCCAGTTCTCTGTATTTGTCAAACTCAAATACTATGTTTTCGATATTTTTCATTCGTATGATTTGTTATTACTCTGTCAGGAGCTGGTTGTTATTTCCCATTCGTATGATTCCTCATTATATTTAACTTCGTAAGGGCTTTTTTCAAATACTTCTTTTATCTTGTCATTCTTGTTTGAATAATATTCATTGAGCAGTGGTATTATCTTATTTTTTATAACTTCTATTATTTCCCCTTCCTTTTTCTTGCCTATAAAATATGCATGCCCTATCAAATAGTCTGGTCCTTTTGCTTTATATATTTTCTTGTTTAGTTCTGTTATAAGTTTAACTGAGATTTCAATAAGCTCACCGTCTTCCAGCAGTTTAGCAAGTAATTTATCAGATGGATAATACCCTTCAAAATGAAACCTTCTTCTGAGGGCTATATCAACAAGTGCAATTGATTTGTCTGCCGTATTCATTGTCCCTAAAATATATAAATTTACAGGTACTCCAAAATCCTTTTGTCCATTTGGCAAAGTTACAGTAAGTTCATTAACTTCTCCTAACCTCTTGTCTTTTTCAAGCAATGTAATCAGTTCACCAAACACCCTTGAAATATTAGCGCGGTTTATTTCATCAATGATTAATACGTATTTTTTTAATGTTTTATCGTTGACGGGATTGTTGGATTCATTGATTTTTTGTTTAATTAATTCAACCAGTGGCCTATAATAACTGACCAAACCCAATGGTAGGTTTTCTTTGGTTCCTTTGACAAGTTCTTTTAATGAGTTTAAACTTAAAGTATGTGATGTACCACCATTACTATTTCTAAAATGAATTGAAGTATCTGTTATGTCATAGATATAAAACGATATTCCAGATACCATTTTTACCTCAACTTCTTTTCCTTCTTTTATTGGTTCCAAAATGTTGTAAAGGACAATATCTATAGTATCAGATAATATTTTTTCCCCTTTGCTTTTATAATAGTTGTCTCTTGCTCTTTCAGCAATCTTATAAAACACACCTTCGTTTTGTATAAACGTAAGTACTTCACCGTCAGTTTTCGGTTTTATTCCAACGACAAAATCCTCATATGAATAATTCTGGTGGAAAGTAACGAACTCAATCCGCTCTTCTTTCCTTAACTCATCAAATCTGATTTTATTTTTCTTATGATCATCTGATTTTCTGCCCTCTATTATCTCAACTGCTTTGTCAATGGAGTTGTATGTTTTACCCGTTCCCGGAGGTCCGTAAAGTATTATGTTTAGTTCGTCATTTTCATTGCTGTTGTTTGGAGTTTTTGGTTCTTTTGGTTCAAGTGAAACATTCTGATTATTTTTTATTCTTTCGTTCATTTTAATTATTGATTTGTCAAATTCTTCTTTTGTAATTCTGCTTATTTCCCATTTTGGATATATTTTCTTTACTTCTTCGATCGATTGATCCACAACGGGTGCTAAATTATTGATTATTTCATCAACAGCATTCATCAATTCCTCAATCTTATTGTAACCACTTTTTGCATCTTTTGATGAATAAACTAATATTTCTGCAACCGCATTTCCTTCTTTATCCGGTATTAATTCATATATTAAACCAACTTTGTTCTTAAATATCTTTCCAAGCTCAAGATTTGCTTTGTCTTGTTCTTCTGTTGGATTTGTACCGGCCGCATATCTCAGATATATTTTAAGTGTGTTTTTTTTGTCCTCAAGACAAAAACCAATTAAATCACCCATTATGCTTCCTTTAGTCTTCCAGAGTGAAAATTTTATCAGCCCATCCTTCTCTGTTCCATTAAATATATTACTAGGACCTCCTGCGATTCCCTTCCTTACGGAAAAATTAAAATTATTCTCCCTGTTGTGTCTTTCCGTTAGATGGTCATAAACGGCTTTTTCAAAGTCTTTGTATTCCATAATTGTTTATTATTTAATTATTTATGAGTGTTAAACTAATTTTTATTTTCAGTTGTATATTTACTAACTTTCCAATTACCATTTGTCAAAATTCCCCCAACCCAAAGCGAGGTCAATTATGTGAGTTGAAGGAGGGAAACGAGGCACATAATCTTTTATGGAAAATATTATCATTCTTTGTAATTATCAAGTTATTTTCTGTAATATTCCATTCTCTATCTTCCATTTCACATTAAAGTAATCTCAACTTAGGTCTACTGTTTATTTATAAGTTTGCCTTTAATCTGCTTCTATAACTACTCATTATCATTTGTATGTATTACTATATATAGTTACGAACAGCTTAATATTTGAAAAAATGTCTAAAGACGGTAACTTTATTTAATTTCATAAATAGCATTAATAAGTTAAATGAACTTTTCAACAAAATTAAAAACCACTATATCGGAAACTCACTTTTAATTTAAAAAATATTTTAATACTTTAAATATATGTTGCAATCACTGTTATTAAAGCAAGTTTTTAGTATTCCACAAATAATTTAATAATATTGGTATGAACGAATCAACAAAAGCATTAATGGAAAAGAGAATAGAGTTAACACAATCAAGGAATTCATTAAAAGTTGTAAGCGATGAATCAATGAGGCGGATTGAATTTGCTGCATTGATTATGGCAAAACCAAATCATTATACTGAAAATGATTTAAGCGACTATTTTATGGAGAGTGTTTCAACAGTTAGAAGAGACGCGCTGGAACTGAGAAAATCAGGCATTCGTATATGTTCGAAAAAGAGGAAGTATTATATTCTTGACAAATGGAGTGATCTAATGTTAAATAAACTGATTTGCAAATATATGGCGCTTAACAAATATGACCATATCAAGAATCTTACTCTTATAAGAAAGAAATATAAAGACGAGACATTGCTTATATTTGTAAATATACTGAATGCAATCACCAAGAGGCATATTCTCCACATTTCATACGGTAAAAAAGATAATGAAAGCGTCAGGAAAGAGGTATCACCAATCAGTCTGACAAGAAACGGCAGGGATGTTTATTTGATAGCCCTTGAAAATGACAACCCAAATAAACCGAGAATATACAGAATGGATAAAATTGACAGTGTGGAGTTCACAGATGGGAAAACAAGAAACAGATTTTATCCTGATATTTATGATATGTTTAAATATGCCTGGGGAATATTTTTAGGCGGCAGGGAATACGATGTTGAGCTTAAATTCAATAAGGAAGTCGGAGATGATTTTGCCACCAAATTTTACATTGAAGAACAGGACATTTCAGAATTTTCGGATTATTATGTATTGAAAATGAAGGTCAAGGTGTCCTATGATTTTATATCCTGGGTAATGGGCTGGGGAGGGCTGGTGGAAGTTATTAAGCCGGAAATGCTGAAAGAGGCCATTCTTCTAAGGGCCAGAGAGATTATACAAAAATATGACAAGTAAAACTTAAGTTTATAATATTTATAGTTTCCCTCATACTTTAAATATATTCTGACAATGCTAAATCAGCATTGGAGTATATATTCCCTGTTTTTTGCTTTAAAATAACTGTACAAAACCATCCCCTTCAACATATTCATATCTTCCTAAAATTCTGCGGGAGTAAATATTCTCACTATATGAGATAATCAGTACGATGATATTTTGTAATTTTGTATATGATTAAAAATAAGAAAATAGCGGTAATAGGCGACATACACGGTTGTTTCGACGAACTGCAGGATTTGTATGAAAAAATCTTTGCTTTTACAGATGAAGTGTACTCTGTTGGTGATTTAATAGACAGAGGCCCTGATTCCAGGCAGGTAATACAATTCTGCATAGACAACAATATAAAACCTGTAAAGGGTAACCACGAAGATTTGCTGATAAAAGCAATTGAAAACCAGGATTCCAAGAAAGGACTGTATTCTGCGGGTAATTCATCCTTAGGGTTATGGGATGGTGCCGAGGATACAGTAGAAAGTTACACAGGAACAACACGCGCAGGTTTTAAAATATTTACTGACTTTTTTAAAGATTCAGGTCATTTTGAATATATTTCTGGTCTGCCTTTGGAAATAGAACTTGGGGACTGTATTATCTCCCATGGTGGTATTATTAAAGAACAAAAACCTGAATCGTGTTTATGGAACAGGGAAGAACCTGCCAAACTTGACGTGATACAGGTTATTGGCCATACACCGCACAGAGGAGTAATCCATAAGCAAAAGCATTACATAAATGTTGACACAGGTTGTGTGTTCTGGGGAACACTAAGTGCTGTGGTATTATCTGAGGATAATGTTGAAATACTATCATCTAATTGATTAAAAAGTACAAAAGTATAAAGCAATAATCATAAATACTCAAACTTTTTCTTTTTAAACGATTCGTTTCGGGTTTATATGTACTTGTTCTTTTTGACGGATTAATCAGTTAGTCAGGATAAATTAATGTTTTCCTAAAATATTTATTTAATGGGAAGAGGTAAAAATCGCTGAAATTTGAGAAAAAACGTCAGAATAATGGTCAGATTCTCAAATGTAAAATTATTCTCATCCCGTAAGAACAAACATATATGGATTTATTGTAATTTGAAGTATAAATTAATTTAAAGGAGAAAAATATTGCAATATACTAAAAAAATTGAGACAGAAAAGGAGGTACCTGAAAATGACGTTTTGCCGGCTTAATTCTAAAACTTTGTAAGGTAAACGATTTTAGCAAACAGGTTCAACAGTTTTATCTTTAAATAATTAAAAATATTTTATTAATTAAATTAAAACAAAAAGATGGAAAGAAAAATTGGACAAGAAAGTACAACTGAGCAAAAAGAAGCTTTAAGGGTAATGCAAATCATTGCCGAATACCGTGAGATGCTTCCTTATATCAGAAAGTCAGACGACGGTTCTTATCATAAGAATTTCTTTAAACATTATACTGAAGGATTTGTTTGTGATGAATTTGACTTAGTGAGGGCAAAAGAAAACGAAAAAGATTACGATGCATTATCAAAAAAAGGAGAGAAAATTCAGATTAAAGAAGTAACACATTCGGCACCAACGATAAAAATGCCCATTGGGTTCGATTATCTTGTTACTGTAAAATTATCGAAAAAAGACTTTTCGGTTGATGAGATTGGTGTTTATCCACAGGATATTGTTAATGAACATATGAGTGATACGAATAAGACATTTAGAATAACAAAAAAACTAAAAGAAGCATATGTCACGAAATACAATCATGCTAAACCTGAAATTCAGGACTGATTAACAGATAAGTTGAGAATAATTAAAAGACTGTCAACACATCGTTTATATTTCTTTGTGAAAATGCCGTAGCTTTGAAATGTAATAACAAAATACTTAATTGTTGTATAAAACTGTCCGGACATTTCAGTCCGGGCAGGATTATTATTTTAGCAGCATTATCCGTTTGTTGTAAATGTGAATCTGCCTGAATACAATTAATTAATTCAGGTTGGTTAAATTATTTTAAAAATTATAAAATCATATAAATGGAAAAATATTCAGATATAAATACTCCGTTATTTGGTGCAATAACAGGCGACATAATAGGTTCTATTTTTGAATGGAAGAATGTTAAGTCAACGGAGTTTGATTTGTTTTGTGATAAGTCGGATTTCACAGATGACACGGTTATGTCGATTGCGGTTGCTGATTGTTTGTTAAACGGGAAAGATTATACTAAGACTTATCAGGACTACGGCAGAAAATATCCTCATAGATGTTACGGTGGATTCTTTAAAAAGTGGATATACATGGAGAATCCCAAGCCATACAACAGCTGGGGAAATGGCTCTGCAATGAGGGTTAGTGCCTGCGGGAGTTTGTATGATTATTTGGTTGACTCACTGGAAGCGGCAAAGAACAGTGCTATGCCGACACATAACCATCCTGAAGGAATAAAAGGTGCCCAGGCAACAGCCTCAGCGATTTATCTCGCAAGACAAGGCTCAAGCAAAGCAGAGATTAAGAACTATATTGAGAATACTTTTTATTATGATTTGAACAGAAAAATTGATGATATAAGAAAAATTTACAATTACGATGTAAGTTGTAAGGGCTCTGTTCCAGAATCAATCATTGCGTTTCTTGAAAGTTCTGATTATGAGAGCGCAATAAGGCTGGCAATATCTATTGGAGGTGATAGCGACACCATTGCCTGTATAACAGGCGGTATCGCTCTTGCTTATTACAAAGAACTGCCCTTTGAAATCGGAAATAAGGTATGGAATATATTGCCAGGTGAATTCAAAGAAATAATAACGCAGTTTAATTCATTGTAATGCAGAAGTCTTTGTATATCGCATAAAGTGCTTACAAAAATTTTACGTTTAATAATTTGATTTTTATAATTTAAAATAATCATTTATGACAAGAATAATATTTTACATAATTATTCTCTTTGTTTGTTCGTCTGTTTTGTCACAGACTTCGGGGGAATATTTAAATAAAACCGGAGTGATGTACAGTCAATACTCTTATAAGAGCGGATTAGATTATTCCGCTTTCGATGCTAAAAAGGAAGCCTTTCTCTGCCGTGGGGCTGCTCAGAACTTTAAATATGTGCCTGATATTTACGTATATATTAAAAATGGGGGTGTTAATATTTTGCCCGGTAACTTTTCAGGTGCTTTTTCCGTTTTCTCTGAAACGGGATGTATTGATACGAGCGATTATCATGAATATATTAACAGAGGTTCACTATTTATAGAAAAATACGGGGATATTGTTTCTGCATTATCAGATTATAACAGAGCAGTTGAAATAAATCCGAATGATACAACGTATGCTTCCCGTGGCAATGTATACTTCAGATATGTAATTAATTATGAAAAAGCTGTTGCTGACTTAACGAGAGCAATTAATATAAACCCGAACCCTGAATACTACTTAACAAGAGGACGGGTATATGAACAGTTAAAAGATTATACAAATGCCGTTTCTGATTATTCTGCGGCAGTCAATTCCGGTTTTGGGAATGTTCCGGTATACTATATGGAGCGTGGTATGCTGTACAGTTATTTAAAAGAATACAAAAAAGCCATTTTCGATTTTACTAAAGTGATTGAATTCAGCCCGGAAACAAAAGTGGTTTATTTTGAAAGAGGACTTGCGCGATACCATTCCCTGGACACACAGGGAGCGGTTTCAGACTGGATGACAGGAAAAGAATTCGGAGACATTAAAGCAGATTATGCATTATATGTTTTAGGTTTATTTGAAACAGCTCTGGAGTACCTTCGTGAAAACCCAAATGATGCTTTGATATTATTTACGTTAGGGGATACCTATAGTTACCTGTTTAATGATTATAATAAAGCTTTTTCATATTTAAATAAAGCAATTAAAGTTAACCCTGGTGATGCTCCTGCTTATTTTGCACGGAGCAATGTATATCAGTATCTTAAAGAATACAACAAAGCAGCAGCTGACCTGAGTAATTCAATAAATCTTGTACAGTCTGATTACAATTATTATAAATTCAGAGCCGGCACATACATGAAATTAAAAGAGTATAAAAAGGCTGTTTCTGATTATGATAAAGCTGTTTCTCTAAATCCGGAAGATGTGGATTCGTATTTCTTCAGGGGAATTTCAAAATATAAAACAGGTGATTTTGAAGGCAGCAGGAAGGATCTTATAAAAGCAAAAAAAACAGGTTTTATATGGTACGAAAGAACTTTTGGTTATTGAAGTTTTACTGCAGCGCAGTCATTGAAATTCATTAAGAGCAATTAGCTGGAATACTACTTTCGCCTTTATAATTTGATTCAAATGATTTTGCTTTAACTACCTTGTTCTATCTTCTTCTTTCACAAGAACCGCAACAGGATTGAATAAACCCTTATACCTGATACGGTTCCATTATTTGCGAAAATATGATGCAATAAATGCAATTAATAAAAATATTCCTAACGCAGGGTGTACCATAAATCCACATATTACAAAAAATCCAAGTATAACAACTTTAAAAGATTCAATACTAAGTCTGAATAATAAACCTAATAATATCAGTCCAACGACAACTGAACACATTTCACCTATAATTTTCATACTCTTACGCTTTATCTATGTTTATTTACTAAAGAAAAGTGACATATTGACTGAGTATGCGGTATTCTTAAAAAGATTGATTATTGTTTGGATTTAATTTATTCGTCCAGAGCATTTTCTTCAAAGCCATGTTCAGTAAGCCATTTCTTGATATCGTCTTTTCCTAAATTTAGATCCTCCCCATCTGCTATTTCATTAAAATTATAATAAGTAGGTTCACATGAATCATCGCTCTCATAAGGAACAATATAAATGTCGTAACTGCCATCCGCATCCTTTTCCGCTGAGGTATACCAGTAACCGCCTGCTGTTTCCATTGTACCAAGATAAATTCCGGGCAATATTGATTGAGCCAATTCCTCGTATTCTTCTGGTGTCATTTCGTCGTCATCATCGTCTTTTTCGTCATCCCCTTTTTCATCCTCTCCCACTTCTTCCTCTTCTTTTGAAAGTTCTTCTTCTCTTTCATCCAGTGCATTTTCATCAAGCCCGTTTTCTTTAAGCCATTTTTTAATATCTTCCTTTTCTATAGTTTCGGCTTCTTCACAATATGGTTCAAAATAACATCCTTCGAAAGGGTCTGGTACAAAATAAATGCTGTATGAGCCGTCTTCGTTTTCTTCGGCAGATGTATGAACAAATGCTGAACTCATTCCGCCTTCAATTTCCATTTTTCCTAGATAAATTCCGGGTAACAAAGATGGTGCCATTTCTTCAAACTCTTCATAACTCATTTCTTCATCATCTTCATCTTCATTATCCTCGTCTTCCTTTTCTTCGCCTTCTTCTTTGTCCCCCTTTTCCTCTTGTTCTTCTTCCTCTTCTTCTTCTACTTTCTCTACTCCAGATAATTCTTCTTCCCTTAATTCTTCTTCTTTTTTCATGTTATTAGAATTTAATATTTATTAAAAAGTTTATTCTAAATCTTTTTGTAAAGTAATTCTTTAAGTAACAGCTGAATAAATATAATTATCGTGGAACGCTTTTGAGATACAATTTATATTTTTAAAATAACAAAAAATAATCTGATTAAACAATCCCTTTATCAATCAATTAACTTAATTGCAGCTTGTTCCTGCCCCGAATATAAATACAGCTGAGGCAGGGTTTCGAATCTTGCTTCTTAAAATATCTACTTTCCTGATTTCGGTTTCTTTTAGGTTCGTAAATATTGTCAAAGCCTTTCTGTAATTCACTTTTGCATTAATTGTGTCATTCTGCCTGCTGTAATTATCACCCAGGTATTCAAAAACTTCTGCAATGGTTATAGTATTATCGCCGGTAATTTTAATAAGTTCAGGGATGGCATTTTTAAGCAGACTTTCTGCTTGTTCATAATTTCCTGTCCGGGATAATATGCCAGCCTTACTTATTGTTATTTTCAATTTCAGATAACTGTTCAGTCTTATATTAAACTTCTCCGTAAAGCTACAGGAATCAGTTCTACATTTCTCTGAGAACAATCTGCATCTTATTTCCATTGCTTTATCATAATATTCAATCGATTCTTTATATCTGTTTAAAGAACAGAAAGAATCTGCAACATTCTGATAATTTGTTGCGGTATCTAAATTATCTTCTCCGTTTAACTTAACATTGATTCTCAGTGATTTATAGTTGTATTGCAGTTCTTTGTCGTATTTTTTAAGAGCATTGTAAACCCTGGCGATACCTGTGTAGTTGCCTGCTGTTTGTACACTTTCTTCTCCAAATATTTGGAAATATATATTCAGTGATTTCTTGAAATATTCAAGAGATTTCCCGAAATTATCCATGGTAAAATATATTTGTGCTGTTTTGTTGTAACTTTCCGATGTTTCTTTACTGCTCTCTCCGGATATACTTATTGTTATTTGCGTTGCCTTGTTTATATTTTCAAGCGCCATTTCATTGTTGCAAAGCATTAAATACATATTGCTTACTGACTTATAAATATCAGCTGCTGTGAAGTTTTCATCGCCATAAAAACAAATATGTTGAGATAGAGCCTTTTCGTAGTGCCCGAGTGCTTCACCGAATAAACCCTGAGTGAAACACTTTTCTGCCGCTTCAATATTATAATTTATTGTTTCCATTTTTCTTCAGACCTTTATATCCCGGTTTCTTATTATTGTATCTTTAATTAATTTCATTCATAATTGTTGAATTAGTCCCAGTCCTGAGTGCTGTCCTGAGTGCTGTCCTGAGTGTTTGTTTTTTTCGTTAATTTGTAATAGAATGCCATCACCAGCCATATAATATTTAATAAACTCAATAAGGCAAAGTAATAAAAGTTTATAGAGTGCTCTGAAGCATTGTAATAGTACAGGCTCCAGAGACCCCACATGGAAAAGAACAAACTGGCCCAGACAGAAATACCTTTTACCTGTTTGTCCTTCCTGATTTTTAAAATGTTGCTCATTGCTGCAGCACTTCCAAAAAACTGAAACAATGTATTTATGAAATCTTCCATATTATATTATTTTAATAATTTAGTTAAAGAGTAAATTCAAAATGAAAACCGGTATATCCCATATTAAAAATCTCAGTGTAAATCCGACACCAAGTAAAAACCACCCCGCCATAACTTCGATATTAACTGAAGCCCATTTTGGCAAAAGCATAAGCGGTAACGCAAATGGAGCAACATACAGTATCCCTCTGAATGATAAGGAAGCTATATTAAATCCAATTTTGAATATCTATATAAAACAACCAAACATTCCTAATATTGCGATTATTACCAGCATACTACGCTCCTGAATTAAATTATAAAATTAGTTTTATGTTAAAGCCGGACTATGCCGGCTTTAATTATTATTATACATTTTGTTCTAATTGTATTCAAAGTTCTAAATCTAAAAAATCGTCATTCGATGCCTTGCTCATACTGAATCCGAATTCTTTATGCTCTTCCTCCTGTTCTTTATAAAAGCCGTTGTATGCCATTTCAACAAAGTTCTGAAGGTACTTCTTCAAATCAGTATCAGGGTTTATCTTGTCCATTATTTCTGCCTGATGTATAAGGTTTACAATAAACGCACCCGTTACCTTTTTCTTTTTCAGCGAATCCATCAGTTCATCATCAAAGATACTCAGTATCTTTTCATTCTTCGTGTTTGCCATCACCAGGTCATAGTAATTTTTATTATCAAGCCTGCCAAAATCAAGCGTTAGGTCAAAACGCAGCGGTCTTGATGCTGCCATGTCTACTAACTCCTTGTCGTTTGTTGTCGCAAGCAGAAACACGTTATTCTTGTCAAAGCCGTCAAGTTCCTGCAGGAATGCGCCAAGCAATCTCGGCGAATAATTCCTGGAACGACTTCCCACAAGCAGGTCCAGGTCGTCAAGACAAATTATCGCAGGTTCAAACAACTTCGCAAAATCAAACAGTGATTTAAAATCTACTTCACCTTCAGTAAGTATAATCGTAGCCTTTTTATAGCACATATTAATAAGCGTCCTGACAGATTTGGTTTTCCCTGTTCCTGGCTTGCCACTGAACAAGTACCTGAGTCTCAGACCTATATCCTTATAATCCTTAACACATTTGTAAAACTTCTTAACTTCAGTTTTATACGAAGCTGGTATGAATATCTCGTCAAGTTTCTCGTTTTTAAATTCCTTAATGTTCATCTCTTCTATGTCAATCCTTCCGTTGGAATCAAACTTCAGGTTAAGAATTGAATTCTTGTAGATAGAGTTTCTTATTGCCTCATCCACAATATAGGTTGCAAGCTGATTCGTCTGATATGAATCATTCTCAATTCCTAGTACTGAAATAAAATATCTTATATCATTAAACATTCCATTGTTAGCACTCATCAGAAATACCGTTACCTGATAAGGTGCACCTTTGTACTTCAAATGCACATATATTGAATGGTTCTCTATTATCGCCGCTCCGTTTTCTTTATATGTTGCCACCTGTGGTGCCGTCATAACGGGATTTGCGCTTGAAGCGAGAGCTGCAAAATTTTCTATTACTATATCCTCGTTTTTAAGGTTTCCCATGTACAGGGAATGCAGGTAAGTTTTCACAAACTCATACACAAAAACCTTCAAACTGGTCTGATACAAAGGATAGACAAAGTTCCGCTTGTTTATGTTTACCGATTTAACAAGGTTCACTTCATCATTGTAGTTGAGAGCAGTTCCCGTAAGGACTTCATTCTCAAATCCTTGTTCTCTTGTTCTTTTCTTATATCTGTTTGCCATAATATTCCTTTCTCCGTCCTTTAATTTAATCTTATAATACAAGTTACTGAAAATTCCCGAATGATCATTCTCACACTGTGAGAATAATTTAATATTCAGCTGTTTATTTCACTTAAGAATCAAAATCATTGAATTATTCTCACAGTGTGAGAATGATAACCAAACATTTTATCATATTTTAGTAATGAGAAATGGATATACAAGTGGAAATAATCGGGTAGAAAGAATTTGGCTATTTAAATTATCTATATTTTCCTTATTTTTAAGTTAAATACCAACATTACATCAAAACAAATGTAAAGTTTATTTTAACAAACTAATTTATATATTATAAAGACTTCTAAAACACTAAAGTAAATCTATTATGAATAATTCAGTAAACAGGGAACGGTTATACAAAGAAGCGTTAGACGAGTTCAATCGCGGTAACGCAGTACAGTCTCTAAAACTGATTAATGAAGCAATTTCATTATTCCCTGAATATGCTGAGGCATATTTCCTTCGCGGAATGTGTTATTCATCTTTTAACGAAAGTAAAAAAGCGATAACCGACTGGGAGAAAGCTGTTAAACTTGGATTAAAATCTGCGCAGCAGAATATAGATATTGAATATCTCATTATTGAAAATATTCATGTAAACAGTGGGTTTACAGTTACTGACAGAGTTGAGAAAATCAACGATGTAAGCAGCTCTGAAAAACAGGGATTTATTGATAAAACTGGTAATGTAATCGTTGAACCCGTTTGGGACAGTGTATTTCCTTTTGAAGATGGAGTTGCAAGAGTTGAAAAGGGCAGTAAAGATGGTTTTGTTGATAAAACCGGCAGAGTCGTAGTCGAGCCCGTTTGGGATGAAGTAGAAAATTTTTGTAACGGTCTGGTCTTGGTTATAAAGAGAGGAAAGTATGGATTTGTTGATAGAGCGGGAAAAGTTATAGAGCCTGTATGGGATAGTGCAGGATACTTCAGTGAAGGGCTTGCTGCCGTTAGTAAGGACGGTAAATGGGGATTTATTGATGATGCCGGAGAAGTTGTAATAGAAGTAATTTGGGACAATGTTGGAAGATTCAGTGACGGATTAGCTGCCGTTAAAATAGATGATAAATACGGATATATAGATAAAACCGGTAAAATAAAAATTGAACCGGCCTGGGACGATACAATATTTTTCAGTGATGGTCTTGCAAAGTTTGAGCTTAATGGTAAACTTGGATTTATTGACAGAACAGGAAAAGTAATGATTGAAACAATCTGGGATAATGTTGAAAATTTCAGGGATGGTCTTGCAAGATTTGAGCAAAATGGTAAATACGGTTTTATAGATAAGACGGGAAAAGTGGTTATTGAACCTGCATGGGACAGTGTTGAATATTTCAATAATGGATTGGCTCAAATAGAACAGAAAGGCCTGTATGGTTTTATAAATACGAAAGGGGAAGTAGTAACTGAACCCGATTGGGATGGATTCTGGGATTTTGAAGACGGAATTGCAAGAGGTGTTAAAGATGAAAAATTTGGAGCTGTTGATAATAAAGGTAACATTATTATTGAGCCGGTTTATGAAGATATGTACTTTTTTCACGAAGGGCTGGTTCACGTAAGAGATCAGGAAAACAATAAAAACTTCTTTATTGATAAAACCGGAAAAATTGCTTTAGAACCTGAATGTGACGATGTAGAAGATTTTTCTGAAGGACTTGCAAGAATATGTATTGGTCATAAATACGGTTTTATAGATAAAACAGGAAATATAGTTATAAAGCCTGTCTGGGACGAGGCATATAATTTCAGCGAGGGATTAGCTCTGGTCAGGATAAATGGTAAATGCGGTTTTATAGATAAGACGGGAAAAGTGGTTATTGAACCTGTTTGGGATTCAGCCGGTAATTTTAAAGAGGGTTTTGCACCTGTTACACTAAAAAAATAAGAAACACAACAAAGAACTGTTTTGTTATACATTTAATCTGTCTCCCAATTATATAATGCAGTCATTTTGAGTCCTTATGCTGCACAATGAGAAAGAAAATTAAATTATTCTCATGTGATGATAACAAATGAAATGGTATGTTTGCTATATTTGTATATATGTTCTGATAAATAAACAAATATTAAATCATAGAAAGGGGATATTAGATTATGTTTCCAAGTTACATTAATGAAAATCCAAAAGATTATTTTTCGATTCAGGAGCCTGAAATTATTCCGGTATACAGGAATATGGAAGTTGATGAAGCCAAAACTGTATGTTTTGCAAATGCCGTAAGAACACTGGGCGAAAACTGCTATGGCTATTTTGATAATTGCAAAATAAACTTTCAGATTTGTGACAATGAGTGTTGTGATTATGATTCATACCCTGTAATTATGAATAATAAATATGTTTTTGCATATTTTAAGGATATTGAATTTGACAATAATCTGCCTGTAACGTTGATTTTTGAGTTTATTAAGTATGGTGCAGATAAACTTCTGTTGATTTTTGAAGATACGCACCTTCTTATTGAAAAAACTCCGGATACTTTTAAAGCTTGTGAAAAGCTGGAAGAGATTTTCCTGTCTGATAGTTTTTTGTTTAATGTTATAATCTCATCGATTTATTATGGGAATAGAGACGATATTTATTATAAACTTATGGAAATATTCAGCATGAGATATCTGAACAAGGATATAAGAAAATACAAATTACTGGATGTCCTTTTGAAGATATTAAAGCTGGAGATTTCATAGGTCAATTATGATAATTTTATGAGGGACTTTATTCGTAAAGTCCCTCGTTTTAATATGATTAAAAATATCATGTCCTCCCGATAAAATCCTCTTCTTACTCAACAGTAAAGTTATGTTTATTTCTACTTTGATGAGATTTAGGTGTTTACAAATATTTTGTTGAATATACCGGAAATGAGGTAAGTTCAAATATTACACTCTGATATTAAAACTTTTTTTGCTATATTTAAATTACAAAAATTGACTTTGAAAATTCAACTTAAATAATATTGGAAAAGTTCCCTTTGCAATTTTCTGCAAATACAGTTTGTGGAGATTATATATTAAAATCAATTCAAGACTTCGAAACCCCTACAATTGATTTGCTTATAAGAGAATCAATCCAAAATTCATTAGATGCAGCAAAAAAGGGTTCAGATCTTGTCAAAGTAGAATTCAATTTAAACAAAATACAAACCAAAGAATTAATAAATACTCTCTCGTTAAATAATTCTGATGATTTACCCCAAGAGAGCAATGTACTTGAAATTAGAGACTCGGGGACAGAGGGGCTAACTGGTTATATATCCTTTGATGATGTAAAAAGTGGCAGTGATATGGGAAATTATTTGAAACTTGTAGCCAGCTTAGGTATGAATCAAGAAAAGGAAGGTTCGGGAGGGTCATGGGGATTAGGGAAAACAATTTTTTATCGATTGGGTTTGGGGCTTGTGTTTTATTATAGTAGGATTGCAACTGGTGAAAGTCGATTAATCGCTTGCTGGATTGAAAGCCAAAAGAAAGATGATGGAATCCTTAAGAAAATGGATATTCAAACAGGAGTGTGTTGGTGGGGCAAAACAATTAATAATAATAATTATCCTTTAACTGAATTTAATAATATTAATAGTGTTTTGAATATGCTCAGTGTAAACCCATTTACAGATCATGAAACAGGGACGTCGATAATTATACCCTTTCTAAACGAAGAAATCGCATCGAGATTTATTTCTAATCCTGGTTCTATCAAAGACTGTGTATTGAAATGGTATACGCCAAGAATAAGTAATTTCTGGGACCTATCGAAGGTTAAATTAAACTCTGGTCCAAGACTTGAAGTTAGATTAGATAAAGAAATAATTAAAATTGGGTATGAACCATTTTACATAATATTAAGCGTTTTACATCGCTATGCCGTATCAGGCCTTACCGAATATATTGAAGATAATCCGGATCTGCCAGAATTAAAATTTTGGAAGAGAGAGTGTATCAAACGAATGAATAAGTTGGTAGGTTGGCTTACGTGGGTAGAAGTAAACGGTAGTCATCTAAAACTAAGTAATGGAAATCGATCTCCTGATGAAATTGCACCTTTAGATTTTTACACTTGTACTGGTGACAGAGGTGGTGGAGGAAAGCCTCTAATAGCAATGATAAGAAAACCGGGAATGATTGTTGAGTTCAAAGAAATAGACACCTCAAGCAAAGTTTTACCTGGCAAATGGATTTTTGGAGTTTTTGTGTTAAATTCTGCAGATAATGAAATTGAAGAATATTTTCGTTCTTGTGAAAGAGCGAACCATTTTGAATGGAAAAATCCACAAAACCAAAAACCCAATTATCAGCAATTAGTTGACACAAAAATTAAAAAGTTATTAGAGGAAAAACTTAAATCTGAAGTAAAGGAGTCTGACATTGAATTAGCTTTTGATCTAAGTAATCAAATTGCAGATATTTTTATGCCAAAAGATGGGATGGGTAACAGACCTAATATTGATTCTATGCCTATCAAACCTTCTACAGAAACTCCTAAAAAATTCAAAAGAAGTAAAACCCCGTCTATTCGCATTGATGAAATAATATATAGCAATAATGGAGATTGTATGCTGAATATAAATGCTTTTGCACCTGCAGGTAAGAACATTTATTTAGAGTTATGTGTATCGGGGGATAGTAAACTTATAGATTATAATTCCTGGGCTAATAATTTTGAAGGAAAAGAATTCCCATTTAAAATAACAGAAGCTGATTTAAAGTATAAGATTGAAGATCAGGATATTGATATTCCTCATGAAAGTGTTTTTTTGAATATTAGAAATAATATTATTGAAATTAAATTTAATCCCTCATTAAATCAGGATGTGGTAGTGTGTGGAATTATTTTTTTTACAATGATATTTAAAGATATTAGCTTTTCATTAATTATTGAAGAATTAAAGGATATATAAAATGCCGAGAGTTTATAAACCATATCCAGAAATAAATATGAAATCAATAAATACTAAATGGGAATTTATTGGTAAGAATGAACATTCTCTAACTTATGATAATGAGTGTTTGAGATATAAGGATTCAGATAATTACTTTGATTATAAATCAAACATATTAAAGGTAAAGTGTTTAATTGAAATTGATAACATTTTAGATTATATTAATAAACTCAATTTATCTTCTGATTTGTCTACCATTATGGTAATAAGATGTTATTCAGGAAACTCAAGGCAAAGATTTATGGGGAAAAGTATTCAAACGAACATTAATAGTCATTCTAAAATTGATTTTTCCATTGAGATATTACCAGGTACTTTAATTGGGGAGGCATATTTGGATTTTGTAATTCTAAATAACACAAAGGTTGATTGCTATTTTATACCTATTGGTGGGATTATTTACCAAAGTGACCCAATTATAATTAGGATTGACGGCCGTGGCTCTGTTTTTCCGGTTTACTTTGTAAATGATACAGACAACAGACTTTGGTGGATTGATTTATATATAAACGACCCAGAAGAAGATATTGTTAATCCTGAAATCATTCGCTTAAATATTAACAGATCTCATCCGGATTTTCTCCAAATCGGTTCTTCTGAAACCAATGAAATAACTAATATGGCTTTTCTAAAAAATATTTATGCCGGTGCTTTTTTGCAGTTAATTGTTTTACTAAGAGGAAACGAACACTGGTGGAAAGTTGTAACAGATTATAATTACGATAAGGGGATTAGTAATAGTATAGGTGCTCTCGTTAATTATGGTTATCGTATACTGTGGAAAGACATAGACCCAATTCTATCTCCTAATAAATTATTTGAAAGGCTTTCGTATATTTTAGATGAAAATTTAAAAGAAAGGGAATAACTGTGATATGGCCTGAATTAACCAAATCCAATGCAATTTCTGCTTTCTACGATTTATTCCCAGATGATAATACAGTTTGCCCTGTAGTAGAAAAATTTTCATCCCAAAATCATCAAGAATTACGTGATGTTTTATCTAATAAATTTGTTGAGTGTAAGCAAAATGGGAAAAATGAATTTTCGATTGATTTGGTAATGTCTCTCGCATTTTATGAATATCTTAAACCTGGAGTAAATATTGATATGCGAACATTGGCCTCCAATGAATTTTGGTATTGGATAAGTATAAAATTAATTCCGGATTTAATTTTTAAAAGATATCCAAATATGAACAAGGCTTCTCTCGAAAAAAGATTTTTTGACAGGGTTACACGAATGTGGCCATTTATGATGTGGTGGGGGGCTCATTTGATATGGCAAGGTGATTATGATAAGACATTAAATATTTTGCAAAATGGTTTTACTGTTACAGCGTTTGAAACTTTGCTTGATCGAGGAGGTAGGGGATACAGAGAAGATTTGTTTCGGGCAATTGCGTTGAAATATTCCAATATATTTCGTGATTATAGGACTAATGATAAAGTTCTTTTGCGGCAAGTCATAACACTTAATTCATTAAGAATTAATAACATAGAACCTGTTTTTTATACTGGAGGAATAGAAGGTTATGTTAATGAGCTTTTCGAACCCTTTATTACAAACTTAAAGAAAAAGTAGTATTTCTTAAAATTTAATTATAATATTATGTGCCAAGAAATTAAAAGGTGGATTTGGAAGAGGATTAACACAGATCAAAATCGAAAAATTGATCCATTGGTATATCTTGAAATTACTTTTGATGAACAAAAATTAAAAGATCTTATTGAAGCCAACATGTGGCCTCAAATCACTTGGGCTGAATATCAAACAATATTAAGCGATATTAAGAATATTTGGATTAATAGTAGTCCGGCTCGTATTATTTCGGATCAAAATAAAGATAATGAACCACTGACATTTGAAGATGACCCGGATTCAAATTGGCAAACTTATAAGAGAAAATTAGCGGCCGACAATTGGAATTCTTATGATATAGCATCATTGGCTAATAGTGTAGTTGATATTCTGGGAAAATTGCGAAAAGAAACAAATATAGGAGATCCTGTAAAAGGATTAGTCGTTGGTCAGGTACAATCAGGTAAGACTGCAAATTTTGCAGGATTAATGGCATTAGCTGCCGATAATTCCTGGAATATATTTATAATTCTTTCTGGAGTAATTGAAAATTTAAGGTCACAAACACAAACAAGGCTTCTTGATGATCTAATGGATAATCCGAAAATGCATTGGGTTCCTTTGCCAAAAATTCCTCAATTTCAGTATAAACAGGAATATTCTCCTGAAAGGTTAATGCTTGATGATAATGATAATCGTAGATATGTGACTGTGTGTTTAAAAAATAGCAAAAGATTAGAAAAACTAAAAAAATGGTTATGGTATAATCGTGAAGTAACTAAGAAGATGCGCATAATTATAATTGATGATGAAGCAGATCAGGCAAGTATAAATACTTTACTAGCTAAAGAGAAAGGTTAAATAACAAAAATTAATAATCTAATACGTGATATTGTACATGGAGGAGATTTTAATAAAAATAAAAATATATACGATCCTCCAAAAGATATGACTAATTTGATTCAATATAAAACATTGAATTATATTGGTTATACTGCAACTCCTTATGCAAATATACTTAATGAAACAGAGGATTACACCCTTTTTCCAAAGGATTTTATATGTTCATTAGAACCTTCTTCCTATTATTTTGGTCCTTCAAGAATAATTGGAATCCCCAACTCTAAAGCTATTAAAGTTATAAGGGACATACCCTCAAATGTTGCCCCTAAGGTAAATGATTTAAATGGTATTTCCGAGGTTCACGAAGATCATACGAAACCTCTACCTCAATCATTAAAAGAAGCAGTTTGTTGGTATTTATGTTGTGCAGCAACATTCAGGTGCAGAGGAACAAAACTTTCTTCAAGTATGTTAATTCATACCTCTCAATTAACAGGTCATCATTCCAATATGCGCTTAGCTGTTGAAAACTGGTTAAGAAACTCAAAGGTTGAGGTTTCGAATTTATGTAGAACAGTATGGGAAAGAGAAACGAAAGATTTAACTTTGAGCAAATTTGTAGATCAATGCAATGAAATTGAAGGTATTAATCCATATCCAGATAAAATTAATGATTACCCTGATTACAATGAAGTCAGTCAAAAATTGGAGATTCTTTTAAGCAATGTATCTAATATAAAATTAGGTGATAATGATGATTTTGTCTACCATGATGGTGTTCACATTTGTGAGGATAACTGTAAATCTAATTACACTGCTAAAGAAGGATTTTATATGCGCCTTATTTACCCAAATCAAAAAGATAGAAAATTTTCTCATGCTTTTATAGTTATTGGAGGTAATACATTATCCAGAGGCCTGACATTAGAAGGGCTTGTGAGCAGTTATTTTTTGAGAACAAGAACTACAGCAATTGACACATTAACACAAATGGGGCGATGGTTTGGATTCCGGAGAGGATATGAACTATTACCAAGAATCTGGATGACAGATACAACTTTCAAAAACTTTCAAAAAATAGCACTTTCTGAAAATTCATTGAGGGAAGAAATAATTATTTTTTCAAGGGATAAAGCTCTTAAGCCTGTTGATTATTCACCCAGAATATTAACACATCCTGACTCTGTTCTTAATCCAACATCTATAAACAGAATGTACGGAGCGGAATTTGTAAATCTTGATTATAGGAATAATATTCTTGAGACAACATTGTTTGAAGGAGATGCTGAAATATTGAGGCAAAATAAAGAAGTGGTAAGTGAGTTTCTGGTAAAACTAAATAATCTGAAAGAACCTGAAAGCAGAAAAAGTAATAAATTGTGGAGAGGGATTTCCGGAGAGATAGTTCGTAGTTTATTTAATAAATATATGTTTAATGATAGATCAACAAAATTTAAACATATGGATTTAATGATAAAATGGATAAAAGAATGTGAAGATAATGGACTTTTTGAAAATTGGAATGTAGCTTTATGTGGACCAATTTCGGGGGATGATTGGGATATATCGAATGGTTTATCAATTAAGAAGAGGAATTTTAATGCAAAACATGTTTTACGTGATAATTGCAATTATTATTCTTTTAGAAGGTTCCGCGAACATATTGATTTACTCGTTGACTCATCAATATACGAAAGTATGAATTCTGTTAAAATGAAAGTTTCAAATATATATGACACTCGAAATAGCAATTCATTAGATAAAACTCCGTTGCTATTAGTGAATTGCGTAAATAAAGAATTCAAAGATATACATTCCAAAGAAGATTTTGTGGGTTTTACTATTTTATTCCCTAGCATTAAAGGTAAGGAAGGGGCTTATATTGCAACTCCAATAGAAATAGATGAAGAGTTTGCAGAATTTGATATAGATGATGATATGGAGGAGAAATGATAACAATTGAAAAATTGAGAGAGTATTTTAGGAATAGACTTCAAAATAGAACTATTCCATTGGAAAACCATGATCATTCATTTGTTTACTGCACAGATGACAAATTTGGCATTTTAATACCTTACAATCAAAATGAACCTATAAAATTAAGATTTTCTGCTTCCGGATTGGAGGATGTTACAATAGATGGTGATAACAAGGGAAGGTATTTATACTTTTATTGTATAAACGAAAATCTTATTAATCAATTTTCAATGACCTGTATTGATTTTATAAGTAAAGATAACAGGGAAATAATACAATCATCTCCTCAGAACTGGTGGGATAACTGGAAAAAATTAATGGGCAACGCTATCAGGGATGAATCTGTATACTCAACAATTGGTGAATTAATTGTTTTCATATGGGAAATCAAAAATAATCATAATGAAACGGTATGGAGTGGACCAAAATCAGGAAGTCATGATATAGAAACATCTATTTGTTCTTTTGAGGTCAAAAGCACAATTAAGCATTACGAACGAATAGTCACAATTTCAGGGGAATTTCAACTTAATAATAATAACAACAAACCGTTGCAACTAGTGTTCCTTAGATTTGAACCATGTCTTAATGGTGGGTTCAGTATTGAAAAATGTGTTCAGAAAATCACGGAACCAGGAATTAAAAACGAGGTATACGAGATTCTCAAGGACAAGAAATATGAACCAGGAACACCACAATATAAAGATGAATATACACTCAAAGAAGCCTGTATTTATATAGTAGATGATAATTTCCCTAAAATAACAATGGAAATGCTGAATATTCTAAATCTAAATAAGCATATTAGAAAATTCTCATATGATATTGACCTTAGTGGCCTAACATCCAAAAACATCCTAAGTGAATTAATTAAAATTTAAATGAAAAACAGTTTATTAAGAATTTTACTACTATAAGAACGTTTGGAGAAAACAGTTACGGCTATATTGATAATTGCAAAATAAACTATCAGTTTTGTGATATGGATTCATATTATAAATGATTGCGTATATCAAAAATGTTGAATTTTATGATAATCTGCCGGTTATGTTGATTTTTGAGTTTATTAAGTATAATACGACCGAGTGTTAATTATTTTCATTCAGTGATTCGTTTGCTGCAGAATCGTTGATCAATTCCTGAGGTAATTCCTTTTTAGTCTTTAATCCTAAATCTCTTAATTTAGTAGCCTGTGAAACAAGATTATCATTTCCAGTACTTAATTGTTTAAAGGCTTCATTATATTTACCTTTTGCTTTCTCAATATGCTCGCCAACCTCCTCAAGATTTGAAACAAACCCTACAAATTTATCATATAATTTAGCCCCTCTTTCAGCAATTGTTTTTGCATTCAGGTTCTGATGCTCACGTTTCCACAAGTCGACAATTAATTTTAGCGATGTTATTAAATTAGTAGGACTTAGCAGTAATATTCTTTTGTCATAAGCAAAATTCCATAATTCCGGGTCACCTTGTAATGCAGCAATATAAGCCGGTTCACTTGGAACAAACATCATTACAAAATCTAATGCTTTGTCATAATCATCATATCCTTTAGCGCTTAGAGAAATTATATGGTTTTTAACCGCCGTTATGTGATCCTGAAGCTCTTTCTTTTGTTCATCTACATCCGTTGCTGCTATAAACCTTGTAAAGGCGTTTAAAGAAACTTTTGAATCTATAATTACATTTCGGTTATCAGGGTATTTTATTACTGCATCAGGACGCATTTTCTTTCCTTCCGAATCAGATTTTAAAGGAATACCGTTTTCGTCCTTTAATTCATATTCCATAAAATATTGTTCGTCTTTTCTGAGGCCGGATTTTTCTAATATACTCTCCAGTATCATTTCACCCCAGCGTCCTTGTGTTTTTGCCTCGCCTTTTAAAGCTTTGGTTAAGTTTTTTGCTTCCTCACTGATTACCTGGTTAAGCTGTGCCAATTCCCTGACTTTTTCACCTAATGAAAATCGTTCTTTCGATTCAGCCTTATATACATCATCAACTTGTCTTTTAAAATCATCGATATTTTTTCCTAAAGGTTCAAGAATAGTTTTAAGGTTGTTTTTGTTTAATTCGGTAAATTTCTCAGTTTTTGTGTCTAATATCTTATTTGCAATATTCTCAAATTCAGTATTAAACTTCGTTCCTAATTCTTCCATTTCCTTCTTCTGAGTTTCTAACTTTTCATCTAAAGCTTGATTGTTGGCATCGGCAGTAGCTAAACGTTGATTGGTTTGTGTTAACTCCTTGCTTAATGCATTTCGCTCTTCTTTAATTATCTCTATTTCTACTTTTTTGTCAATTATAGTTTTATTTGCTGCATTAAGGTTTGCCGTTACAGTAGATAATTGATTGTTAATCTCTGTCATAGCTATGGAATTATCTTTAACAGCATCAGTCAACAAATTATGCTCTTTTTCCTTTTTATCCATTGTCTCATTTAATGTTTGCATATTTGTTTGTGCTGTTGCTTTATAGGTAGCAAAATCTTTATCGAGATTGTTATACTTTATCTGGGCTTCTTCCTTTTCTAATTGAATAGCTGTATTATTTCTTGTTTTAGCTACTAGCCAGCCAATTAGGCCTCCAATGAACATTCCGGTTACTACGTAAATAATTATTTCCATTTTAATGTTATTTGATTTAAAATTCTCAAGTTCTTACTTAAATATAGCTTCTATATAATCAGTTTAAAATGTACAATACAGCATCACGCCCCATAGTATGAGATTATTATTCCCAAATTGTTTCTATTGTAAATGTTCCAAATGGTAACGCTTTTGCATGGTCTAACTTATTTAACATATATTTTACCCCAATTGGATTATGACTATGTAATATTACAGGCACCTTAATATCCAATGCATAGATTTCATCAGCAACTCTCGAGCCTGTATTCTCATCTGCAATACTTGCCATTTGCTCTCCACCTAAATCATGGTCAAGAAACATCATGTCATATTTCTTGTGTTTAAGAAGATATTTAGCGGTTTTAGCATTATCGGTATGGGTTACAATATAGTTATCTTTTAGGTTTTCAATAAACCAACTCATTCTATCCGGGTCATCTTCAACAATAAGTATGCTTTTTATAACATTATTGTTAATTATTGTTTTAGTATTAAGGATATAATTGCTGTTATTATACTTAATATTGGGGCTTGTATTTTCTATTTTAATATCCATAATTGATTTTGTTTTATATAATAGATTGTTAATATAAAAGCCCTTATTTGTAAATTAAATAAGGGCTAATGTCTCTTTACATTATAATTCCAGTTCAAGGAAATCGTCATTCGATGCCTTGCTCATGCTGAACCCGAAATCCTTCTGTTCATCTTCATGTTCCTTATAAAAACCGTTATACGACATTTCAATAAAGTTCTGAAGGTACTTCTTTAAATCAGTAGCAGGGTTTATCTTATCCATTATTTCTGCCTGATGAATCAGGTTCACGATGAATGCACCTGTTACCTTTTTCTTCTTTAGAGAATCCATAAGTTCGTCATCGAAGATATTCAGTATCTTTTCATTCTTTGTGTTAGCCATTACAAGGTCGTAATAATTCTTATTATCGAGCATACCAAAATCAAGCGTAAGGTCAAACCTCAGAGGTCTTGAAGCTGCAAGGTCAACAAGTTCTTTATCATTAGTTGTTGCAAGCAGGAAAACGTTATTCTTATCAAATCCGTCGAGTTCCTGCAGGAAAGAACTGAGTAGTTTCGGTGAGTAATTACTGGAGCGGCTACCTACAAGAAGGTCAAGGTCGTCAAGACAAATTATAGCCGGTTCAAACAGCCTTGCAAAGTCAAACAGTGCTTTAAAATCGACATCACCTTCAGTAAGAAGAATAGTTGCTTTCTTATGACACATATTAATGAGGGTCCTCACGGATTTTGTTTTACCTGTTCCAGGTTTGCCGCTGAACAAATATCTGAGTTTCAGACCGATATCCTTATAATCCTTAATACATTTATAAAACTTCTTTAATTCAGTTTTATACGAAGCGGGTATAAATATTTCTTCGAGCTTTTCACTCTTGAACTCACTGATATTCATTTCTTCAATATCAATCCTGCCTTCCGAATCAAACTTAAGGTTGATGATTGAATTCTTATAAATCGAATTCTTTATAGATTCAGAAATAATATGGTCTGCAAGTTGGTGAGTCTGATATGAATTATTCTCAATACCCAGCACTGAAATAAAGTACTTTAAATCATTAAACATTCCGTTTCCGTTGCTGATAAGAAAAACAGTTACCTGATACGGAGCGCCCATATAGCGTAAGTGCACATATATAGAGTGATTCTCAATAATTGCTGAGCCGTTTTCCTTGTATGTTGCAATCTGCGGAGCAGTCATCACGGGGTTTGCGTTCGAAGCAAGAGCTGCAAAATTCTCAATCACAAGGTTCTCATTTTTCTGAGTCCCCATATATAAGCCATGCAAATAGGTTTTTATGAATTCATAAACAAAGACCTTTAAACTTGACTGAAACAAAGGATAGACAAAATTCCTTTTATTAATATTAACCGATTTCACGAGGTTAATCTCTTCGTTATAATTAAGGGCAGAGCCGTCCATCACGTCACTTTCAAACCCCTGACTTCTTGTCTTTTTCTTAAATCTGTTTGCCATAATCTTTTATTCCTTTTTTTATTTTTAAATATAATTTAATATTATTGAATAATTGTTTGTTCTCATAATATGAGAAAATATTAATCATCAAACGTGATTGTAATCGCATTACTCTTTGCACTCCCCGGATTCAGCGTCCCCTCTGCTTTATGCTCAAAGTGAGTATGTCTGTTAGCCTCATAGAACTTCCTGAACTTTTCTACGTTATTATAAACGTCGTCAACGTCTGCATAGGCATTCAGTGAGTGAGCATTCTGGTAGCCAATACCAAAGTTAAAACCTTTGCAACCAAGATGTTCAAGTTCACATATATCGCTGTATGAACCTCTACCAGATTCAAAGTCATGCTTAGCGAGAAGGGCTCTCATTTCAGGAGTATCGAACTGGTACATTACCACATCATTACCTCTTCGGTCAAAACTGAACATCCAGTTATACTTCTTACCGAGGTTAAAATGTCTTGCAGTGGACTGTCCTTTTTCTTCATCAACGGTAAGGAGGACGTCGTAATCAAGGTCCTGAAGAAAGTATTCTAATAATACGAAGGCACCGAGTCTGTCATCGAGAACAGGGCTGAGAATTCTGTTTTTCTTTACATCGAACTCACAGAAGTTATCAGACTGGACGGTATCGAGATGTGCAACGGCAAGCACATCTGCATTATTGTCCATAAAGAAGAACTCTCTGTTATCTTCTGTAGTGTGACTGAATCCGTAGGCATGAAAATCTTCAATTTTCATACCGCAAATATCCTTAATATAAGGCATACAACTTTTAATCTTATTACCCATAATGATTATAATTTAAATTATTTGAATAATGCAATATGGGGAATGTAGCTTTGAGATTATTCCAATGGGATGAGAATAAAGATTAATGCTGTAGTTTAAACATTCCTGTCTGTAGTTCAGACATTCCTGTCTGAAACAATATTGCTATTCTTCATCACCTCGTCACTTTGTTACCTTGTCACTATTTAAACTCATCATTCCTTGTCCTTTTACCTCTGTCGTGTCGAAATATCAAATAATTATTCTTTGTATAAGGGTTTTTGCTCTTTAAGTTTAATTCTTTTTTCTTATTTACCAAATAACCCCATTTATGTAATATATATATACTAGTATGGCAAAGAAGATATTATATATACCCGATGTGTTGCAATTCTCGGATTTCGACTGTGGTGATTCCTGCACTCAGGCAATTCTCGCTTATTACGGAGAAGATATTAACGAAATCAAACTTATCGAAAAACTTAAAACCAGTAAAAAAGATGGCACTTCCAGTAAACATATTGTAGAATATTTTAAAAGTAGAAAATTTAAAGTAAAAGACGGGCCTATGTCTTTAAAACAGTTAAAAATTTTTATAGATAAGAAAAGACCCGTAATATTGTTTATACAGGCTTGGGGACCTGTAGGAATAAATTATAAGAATACGGTAGCTCATGGTCATTATGTCATTGCCTGTGGCTACGATAGTACAAAAGTTTATTTCGAAGACCCTGCTGTATTCGGAACCGCTTATTTGACGTATAAGGAGCTTGAGAAGAGATGGCACGGAGAAGACGGAAAAGATGAATATTTATCCCAATATGGAATTGCAATCTGGAAGACTGGTCGTTTCAATTACAAAAAACCAATTAAAATCAAATAATAAAAATATTATGTATGTAAAAACTGAAAACACAAATTTATTCTTTAACCAGTTTAAACATTTATCTATAAATGAGGAAGACAAGAAAGAAACAATAAAAAAGCTGAAATGCTCCGAAGGAGAATGCAAAAGACTAAATGGTCCTCGAAAAAAATATCAGTTTTTGCCAAATAGCGTTCCAATAAATATTCCTGTTAAACATTTTTTTATTTGTCAGGAACCCTCGTTCAGCTGGGCATCATCTAAGAACGTGGCTAAGAAATTGGTCGAAAAAGGTTTATTAAATTTTATCGGTGGTGGTCTCAAAAAAAAGGCCAAAGAAAAGTATATTTTAAATAATATTGAATTAACATCAAATCATTTAAGTAAAATTGGTAATCTTCATATTATGTATATAGCAATTAAAAATTGTTTTGGAGATGACTCTTTTTATATGACCGATTTAAGTAAATGTGCTATGCCTGTTAAACATACAAAAATTAAACAAGGTGAGGGAAATAGCCGGTATGAATGTTGTAAATCTTTATTGTGTTTTGAATTAAGCAGGTTGACCGACAAAGACACTATAGTCTATCAGATTGGTGATTTTGAAAAAGATATGTTCAATAAAAATGGATCCTCTGATAAATACGAAAACATATCAGATGTCTTTTCAAGTATTAATAAAAATCGGTTTGAAATATTACCTCATTATGCAATCACAATCTCATGCCCTGAATTTATTCTTGAATCTATAATAAGGAATTCTAATGGTGAAATCAGTAAGGAAGGTTTAAAAGATGAAATCTGGAAAGGTTACTTGGAATTATATTCTGGATATTTGAAAAATATGTTTTGTCTTACTGATCTTACCTCTGATATTATTGAAAATGTAAACGCAATATTAAAAGAACAGAAGCAATTTGGAATATCGGATACAAGCATACTCTTATATTATCTTTTCAAAGATAAATTCAGTTCAATTAAGGCTAAACCCAATATAAATTAATTGCAGATCATAATATATAAATAGCACATTATATTATTAAACGCTTTTCTATAAATTAAATATAACAACATTATGGAAGAAGAATACTACAAAACAAAAGAAATACTTTTTGAAGATATAGATTTCACGACACTCGATGGAGGTCAGTTGGGATTTCTGTGGGATGACATCACAAAAATCGTTATTGAATGCGAAAGTAACAAATTCATTGGGTCTGATCGCATTAACAGGGGGGTTGACGAATTTGAATATGGAATCAGTTATACTGCTACATCCGATGGTAAATTAACTTTAAATGTTTTCAATATCGAATTGTCTTAAATACGCGTATTAAAATTATTTAAAATCATTATGATCATAACAAACAAAACAAACCTTGAAAAGATAACGAAAGCAGTCAGCGAAGCAACAAAGGAAATCTTAATCTGTTCTGCTTGGATACGCTCTGAAACACTTGCTAAAATATTCACTGCAGAAGTAAAAAATAAAATAAAGAGCGGACAGATAACACTTAAAAGGATACTGCGAATTGGTGCCCCTGCTGATATTGAAATAACTGACAGTGGTGTCTTGAATTTTATGAATGATCTTGGCGCTAACGCCGAATTAAAGTATCATAAGAAACTTCACGCAAAAATGTTCATATTTGATGATAAATAAGCTAACCCGGAGTTCTGCTTTAGGTAAGTCCCTTGAAATACATCTTGGATTGAAAAATAATAATATACCAAAGGCTGATTGGGGTAATTATGAATTAAAGAGTATCAGTAATCCAGGCAGTAAAATTTCTTTGTTTTTAGTTAGAGTTGGGATTTTGTTTCCGGTTATAATTATAAAAATCTGGCTTTCAAATATGGCAAAAGACATTTTTCAAAACATTTACAGGCAGATTCATTACGTTTGGACAGGGCAATTTTGTTTTCAGATAATAATATTGACGATTTAAGAATTACATCTGATAATATTGGCTTTCTACTGCAGTATAACGATGAAATTATTGCCAGAGACAAGATTCTGAATACTGTCTTAATGCATGTCGAAAGGAGTGAAAATGAATCTTTTAAAATTCTTTCCGCATATTGTTATCAGGATATATCATTCGATAAATTTATCGGCTCTGTAAAATCAAACCAAACTAAACTGGAATTTCAGATATTTATTGTCTGGCCTGATACCGATAAGGAATTAGTAAAAACAAGAGCTTCAAAATTTAGAATATCGTTAGGCAACTTAAATTCGTTGTGTCCGGATAAATTACTCATCGCTTAACTAAAGTGTCATTTCTTTAAAACATCTATTATAGAACTTATAGCCTCGTCTGTCCAGCCACTTGCTCCGCTTAATTGATTGCATTTAATTATAGTCTGACCATGGTTGTTAAATTTTGTAATAACATAATTCTTGGATTTATTCTTCCCGTATTTCCCAACTTGTACTTCTTTACCTTTATCCTTTAAGTTAAAAATCTCCATTATTTCGTCATCTTTCAGATAACTCTTTGCACCAATAATTATCTTTTTGAATTTTTTATAAAACATATTTTGCAGTAACTTCTTTCTTTTGTCAATTAATTTAAGTCCATTGCTGTATTTGGAAGGTACATAATTTACTTCGGATATAAAGCAGTCACTGAAAAGTGAATTATTGTACACTTTAGTTTCATCAAAAATAATATCAGCATTTTTGTTTTTCAATCCTGCAACTATCTTAGAATAGTAATACCACGTATGATTTTTTTTCAATATACCGTAATCATGAATTCTTGGAAACATTGGATTAAAGCCAAGTTGATCGTAAATAAGTTTATGGTCAGTATTTTCGTTATCATTTAAAATATATTCCCACTGCAAGACATTATTTATGCTTTCCTTTATAAACAGTTCTGGATGCTCGATAACATCAAATCCTTTTTCTTTACCAAGGAATAATATGTCTGCATCCGGATTACCGAAACCTATATAATAAGGGTTAGCAAGTTTGTGTATATCGCTTATGCTGCCCAAATAAAATCTTAATGATTTTAATTTATTCTCAACACTCTTTAAGCTTTCATTCGATTTATTCTGAATAATATTTAAGAATTCAGTTTTTATGTTTTCTTTTAGTGAACTATTTTCACTAATAAAATCGCAGTATTGATTCTGCAGTTTGTTTGATAAGAGACTCTTAAAGTGGTTATTCATAAATATAATATTAGATTATAAGTTTATTTCTCTTAATATAATATTAATGGCAGATAAATAAAGTGGTTATAAAACTTCCAATATATTAATGCTGTAATATCTTAATAATATAGTGAGTAAATCATTCCTATCCGCTGGCTTTATTCTAATCCTATGAGAATAATATAGCAGGTCGAAGTATTATATTTGTATAAAAAATATAATATATGAGAAGAATTATTATAAAGATAATGGGTACCAGTGTAGCCAAATGCAATAACTATTCTTTGCTTGAAGAATTGGAGAAGAAAAAGAATGTAAACATATTCTGGTATCCCTCTGCATGGATGGATTTGCAGTACATTCGAAAGTTTAATACTGATTTCACTGCAAAGTATGATATGCCCGGCATAGAGGTATTCCTTCATTCCGATTACAGATATTACATCGACTTATTCAAAAATCTTCAACTCCCTTATCTCTATAAAGAAGGTGACTTTACTATATATAAACTTGAAGGTTATTATTTGTTGAATGAAGAGGAAAGAATAGAATATAACCAGCGATTTGAAAAGGCCTATTTCAACGAGTGGAGATATCGCCTCAATGATGAACCTGATTTATGGATTGCCAGAATTAAACTTATAAACGAAGATAAGCCTGTTTTTATTATTTATACTCAACTTGAAAACAGTTATTTGCTGTATGATGTTATAAAGCCTTACAGTCTGCCGGTTAAATATATTTGCACTCATTGTGACGGCAAGGACGAAGGCGGCAACAGGTCAAGTTTTCTTGAAGAACCCTTCAGCGTTGAATTTCAGAAGTATATAAAGCAGAAAAAAGTAATATGGATCGAAGGAGAAAGGTTTTAATATGAATAAAATAGCGATATACGTCGAGAGTTTGAAGAAGAAGAAATTCAGTAATGAGAGATTACTTGATGGTAAAGAGATTCTGATTGCTGAGTTTTTATGTATTAAGAAATATTCGAAGGTGAAGGTGGCGGAGATTAGCAAAGAAGATTTTAAGGGGATGCTAAATGAGGAAGCGAATATGCTGCTTAAGAGGTTTAACCTTGTGAAAGACACTACAAACGCAATTACTTTTGATAACAAGATATTTATATTTAAAAGTGATGACATGAGGAAGACTTTAGCTCACGAGCTTGTGCATGTTTACCAGTATGAAACGCTTGGTGTGGATGGATTTGTGCAGGAGTATTTGAATGAGTCGATTGGGAAAACGGATAAGAAGAAAATAGCGCTGGAAGTGCCTGCGTATGCGTTTGGAGAGGATTATAAGAAGAATGGGTATAGTGTGGATAAGATGAATAGAGAGAATTATGAGCTTATACCGTGTTAAACTTATTACCACCAAAACACGAAATAGCCAGAACTACAAATAAAGAGAAGATAGCAAATATAGGAGTAGGTTCACGGAGACCACAGAGAAAAAATTGGAGACCACAGAGAAAAAGATAGAAACGAATTAGCATAAATAACTTGTTTAAGAAATTTATCTATGTGGGTTCATCAATTATCTATATTTCATCCAAATCCAGTTCGGCTAATGGGATATGTGAGTTATAGGCGATTCTGTTAAATCCTGTTGGCTCAATTTCCTTTATGTATATAGTTTGGGTGTCATTGTTTGCATTTAGTAGTCGTGAATAAAATGATTTAATAATTTTTAATGTGTTTGTAAATTTATATTTATCTTCGGGGATGTCAAATGTGTTTAGAGCATTAATATCTGATTTGGCTTCGATAGTTTCAATCTCTGATATGCCGGTTTTATCTTTATACAAAATACTTTGCTGAGAAAATTCATTGCCAAGCATTATTGCATCTTTGCGGGTTATATTTGCGATGAATAAGGATTTAGATTCTACTTTATTGCCTGACTCTAAATATCCGCCTTTTATTTCAGTGAAGCCGAGACCCAATAAACGGACTTTGTCTTTTAATGCCTCGTGCTGAATCAAATTGTCTTCTTTGTTATGTCTGTATGCAGATATAACAGCAAAGCTTTCGTTGTGCTCAATATGCTGATATATTCTTGATATGTTCTTCTTTATATTTGTATTCTTCATATTCTTTAGATTTAATAATATTTACTTCCTTCTTACCGCTAACTATTGCAGCACTGATGGTGCCCCAAAATACGCAACCGGTATCGACGTTTATATAATGGTTTGGTTTGTATAATACGTTTCGGTTAGCCGTGTGCCCAAAAATCTGTAACTTATTAAGTTTTGACGGTATCTCCCTGTTCCACAATACATTTTCAAAATGCGCGTTGTTAACTATTCCTCCGTGAGTAATTATGCAGTTATCCGTTTCTATCTTCAACGGTAGGTTTGTGATAAAATCATAATGACAACAGTCTTTAAACTCTTTCACAAAGCTTTTAAATTTTTTTGACGAATCCCCTAAATAACTTTTAATTGTTCGGTTTCCGCCATTGTATCGCCAGTTTTCAAGGTTAGTATCGTATCCCTGGTATTCTTTGTATCTGGGTTTATTGATTGCTCTTAAAAGCATTTCCTCATGATTGCCTCTTACTGATTTGATGTTATTTTCTATACAGAATTGTATTACTTTCTTTGTGTCCGGCCCTCGGTCTATCAAATCCCCTACAGTATAAACTTTGTCTGTATAATTCAAAATGCTGTTGTATAAGTCTTGAAATTCCTCGTAGCATCCGTGAATGTCGCCGATGATGGCTATGGTTTTATTTTTATTCATAATTTATAAACCTGCATAAATAGTTTCTGGAGCTATTTCAAAGTATTTAAACAATGCGGGACATAACCAACCGGTTTTGATTAATTCTTCAGATTTATACCACGTACCACCATATTCACACGATACTTTCTCAAGTTTTATCTTATATCCCGGAAATGGATGGGCAGAAAAAACTAATCTGAATCCTATATTTGCACCATTTAAATCTTTTACCAGTTCTTCAATCATTTCAGGTATTCCGCTTACAAAAGGTTCTTTTACAAGACCTTTACACTCATCATCAAATACCCATGTTCCTTTGTATTTGTATGGATGTATAACAAATATTGAATTTTCCATTTTCATTTTTTCTATAAATCTAATCATACAATCCTTCACTTTATTCTAATCCAATGAGAATATTAATATCTTTAAATTAACGACTATAATGTCAACACCAGAATATTCTCATGGGATGGGAGCAAGGAGAAGGAGGGACGTTGTATATTTGTGAATGATTGAGAAGAATAAAAAATATAGAATTTTGAATATTATTAAAAATAATAGAAGGGAGATATTATAGTATGTTTCCAGAGCACTGTAAAATATTTAAAGGAGATGACGTATTTGGATCCAATGGATTTGATGAGATTCCTGCTTACAACATAATGGAAGTAATTGAACCGGTTACTGATTATTTAGTGAGTTCCATAAAGACTCTCGGCGAAAACTGCTGCGGGTATATTGATGGTTATGTAGTAAACCATCATTTTTATGATGATGAGGCATACTTTATAAATATGGATGAGAAATATGTATTTGCTTACTTCAAAGATCATGAGTTTAGCAATTATATACCTGTAATGATACTACTAGAATTTTTAAAGTATAAAGCAAATAAGTTTTTGCTTATATATAAAGATATGCATTTCCTGCTGAAAAAGAATGACGATACATATAAAGTTTGCGAAAAGATGGATGAGATATTTAAATCCCGGGCATATATAGAAAATGTATTAATGAAGTCAATTGGCGACAGAAATTATGAGAACATATTTTATAAACTTATGGAAATCTACAGCGTGAGATATATGAATAAGGATATAAGGACTTACGATATAATAGATATTTTATTGAAGGTTTTAAAACTGGACGTTGTATAATTTACAGGATGGAATTTTGACAAGAGGGGCTTTATTCGTAAGGTCCCTTTTTTATTGCCATATATAGTGCGGGAGGTTGTAAATGTACCTGGTTCGAAAATACTCTCATGGGATGGTAACAAAACAAAGTATATTCTGCGTATATTTGTGAATGATTTAAAAGAATAATAAATATAATATTAAAAATAATAGAAAGGGGAAATTATAATATGTTTCCAAACCACAATAAAATTCACACCGGTGATGAGATATTCGGAATGAACGGATATGATGAAATACCGCCTTACAGGAAACTTGAGGTTACTTCAACTGATTCCAAAGTTATTGCTGAGTCTATCAGGTCGTTGGGAGATAATTCCTGCGGTTATATAGATAATGGTGTGGTTAATTATCATTTCTGCGATGTGAACACATTTTATATTAATATGGATGATAAGTATGTTTACTCTTATTTCAAAGATGTAAACTTTACGGATATTTTGCCGAAATTGATGATTCTGGATTTCCTGAAATTTAATGCGTGTAAAATGCTTATAATATTTGAAGATACATCCTTTTTACTTGAAAAGACGGCTGAGACATATAAAATTTGTAAAATACTGGATAAAATCTATGCCTCTAAGTCATTCTTCTTTGGAGTTATTAGGCCGGCTGTTCAGGATAAAAATCCCGAAAAAGTATTTCCAAGACTTGTAGAAGTTTACAGTATGAAATATATGAATACTGATGTAAGTAATTACAGTACACTGGATCTTTTAATGAAGGTTTTAAAGCTGAATGTTCTATAATTTATAGAATGAATAAATGACGGGAGGGGCTTTATTCCAAAAGTCCTTTTTTTGGGGAATTAAGTCATTGCCATCAATCAATTAGATACTCTATCATTGCACTTAAAATATTCTCATCCAGTGATAAAAATCTAACGGGTAAACTAAGTATATTTGTACATGATTAAAAATAAGAATAAATATAATATTAAAAGTAACAGAAAGGGGATAATATAATATGTTTCCACATTACGGTAAATCATTTAACGAAGAAGAGTTTTTTGGAATCAATGGGTTTGAAAAGATTCCGGTTTACAGAAAACTGGAAGTTATTGAACCTGCAACAGAATATTTGGTAAGTTCCATAAAGACTCTCGGCGAAAACTGCTGTGGTAATATCGAAAATTGTGCAGTAAACTATCATTACTGTGAAAAAGATTCATATTTTATAAATATGGATAATAAGTATGTATTTGCTTATTTTAAAGATAATGAATACAGCGGTAGTATGCCTGTTGTGATGTTGCTTGAATTCTTAAAATATAAAGCAGAAAAGATTTTATTAATATATGAAGATACGCACTTTCTGCTTAAAAAAACAGATGACACATATAAAGTTTGTGAAAAGATGGATGAAATATTTATATCCCATTCGTTTTCGCATAATGTTTTAATTAAGTCTGTTGGTGGAGGAAATTATGAAGAGTTGTTCCATAAACTTATGGAAATATACAGTATGAAATATATGAATAAAGATGTAAGGAATTACGGAATAATTGATATTTTATTAAAAGTATTAAAATTAGATTTATCATAATGAAAACAAATTTACCGTTTCACGTATTATCCAAATCGAGCTTTCAGATGGGTCTTCAGTGCACTAAGTCCCTTTATTTGAATAAATATCATTCTGAATTACGCGGAGAAACTTCTGAAAAGACAAAGGAGGTATTCGAAACAGGACACAGCGTAGGTACCCTTGCACAAAAGCTTTTCCCCGGTGGGATGGACTGCGGATTTGAAATAACCAAGAGTGGTCAGAAGTCTGTAGAACTTACAGCAAAAGCAATAAGCGATGGAAGTGAAGTGATATATGAGGCAGCATTTCAGCATGATGGCGTTCTTGTCATTGCTGATATAATAGTTAAGTCGAAAAATCAATGGAATATTTATGAAGTTAAAAGCTCAACATCGGTTTCCGATTACCAGATTAACGATACTTCTGTCCAGTATTATATAATTACTAAAAGTGGGTTGTTGATAGATGATATTTCCGTTATTCATATAAACAATAAGTATGTGAGACAAGGTGAAATAAACGTACATCAACTATTTACAATAAGGTCGGTTAAAGAAAAGGTAATCTCTTTTCAGGATTTTGTCGAAAATAAGATTGCTGAATTTAAGCAAGTTCTCAATGGAGATACAATACCGGAGATAGAAATTGGCAGTCAATGTAATGAACCTTTTGAATGCGATTTTAAAAGTCATTGCTGGAAACACATTCCTGATTACTCTGTTTTTAATCTTAGTTATATGGGAAAGAAGGCTTTTGATCTTTATAAAATCGGAATAGTTGAGATTAAAGATATACCCGATGATTATGGACTTTCTGTAAATCAGGCAGTTGAAAAAAATTGTTTTCTGGGACAAAAGAAATATATAAATAAAACAGAAATTAAATCCTTCTTAAACAACTTAAAATATCCTCTGTATTTTATGGATTTTGAAAGTATTCAGGCAGCTATACCTGTGTTTGATAATTCCAGACCTTATCAGCAATTGGTATTCCAGTATTCATTGTACTATAAGAAAGACAGGAAATCAGAACCTGAGCACTTTGAATTTTTAGGTGATGGGAAAACTGACCCGAGATTGGAGTTTGTGGAAAAACTTTTAAAAGATACCGCGGGTGAGGGTACTATTCTTGTTTACAATGCGTCCTTTGAAATAACGAGGTTAAAAGAGCTTGCAGCGATATTCCCGCAATATGCATTTAAGTTGCAGGACAGAATTTCCAGGATTGTGGACTTGATGATTCCTTTTCAGAATAGAACATATTATAAACCGGATATGGTTAGCAGACATTCTTTGAAAAAAGTTCTTCCATCTATAAATTCAGATTACAGTTATAGTAATCTTGAAATTCAGGAAGGTGGTGCTGCCGGAGTTGAATATCTAAGATTGTCATCACTTCAGAGTGAAGAAGAAATTAATACTGTTAGAAAGAATCTTCTGGACTATTGCGGTCGCGATACCTATGGTATGATTGTAATTCTTGAAGAATTAGAAAGGATTGCCGAAACAGAAGAATAAAACCCACCATAATTTTAAAATCAAATCTTAAAACTCATCATCTGGGGGCTGACTCCTTATTTTTTCCATGCCTACTTTGGGTCCGGGTTCTTTTGCTTTTTACCGGTCGTGCAGTGAACTTTGGGTGTCAGACCCTCCATCGTGTATGCTACACTCCGGTTACGTTTCTTAAATAGTTAAAAAGAATGAATGATATTGCAAGAAATATTGTGTATTCCGCAAAGTAAATATAGTTACTTATGCAACGTGGTAAGGATTTTAAAGAGTGAATAATAGAGTTTTACTTCTTTTTGTATAACTTTACTATCTTTGCCGCTCTCTCGACAATCATATCCTTTAGTTCCTGAGGTTTGACAACCTCTACGCCATCACCCCATCCCATTACCCATGATACAAACTCCAATGATAGTTTTACACGCATATTCATTAAGTAATAGTCTGGTTTTTCGATAATTTTCTGTGTCTCTATGTAAAACTTGTTTTTAATGCTCCTTCCTGTTTCTGAGCTGAACTTTAGTGAGACATCGCATTCTTCACCCCCTGAATAAATTCCCCAGGATGTTTTGAACAAACTGAAAGTATTAGGGTATTTTTTCACTTTAGATATTTTATTCAGAAACCTGATATCATCTATTTTATCAAGAAGGAATACTCTTGTCTTATCTTCTTCATCGTTATCCATTGCAATAAGGTAAACATTCCGGTTTGTCCTTGATAGACTGATTGGAGTGATTTCTTTCCTGAAGCCCCCATCTTTGTTTTTCCTGTATATTATTTCAATCATGTGCTTCTTGTCAATTGCCTTAAGTATGTTCACAAATATAAGCAGTGTTTCGTCGCGGTATTTTCCTTTAATAAGTTTCAGGTTTTTAATGATGTCGTATTTATTGAGGGCAAGGTATGTACAGATTAAATGGTTTAATGTGTCGTTAGTACAGCCGGTTACTTCATATTTCTTTTTACTGGAATGTATATCTATTCCCATGTTTCTTAACTTTTCTGCATCTCTTCTTATAGTCTGGGGACTAACTTTAAAGTGCTCGATTATATCAAGCTCAGTGTATTCCCTTGGTTTTGCAAGAACCATAGCAGCAAACTCAATCTGCCGGGTATATTCTTCGTTAATGATATTATTTATTTTACCCATAAGAATGTTAATTATTTATAGAGAACTTAATAAATTAGCTTATTATTTAACATATAAAAATAATACTTTCACGATAACAGATTGATATTATAGGTTGAAAAAAATACTAATATTCAAGCATTCAATAATATAAACTTTAATACTTTTCAAATTTAAGGTCAAAATCAGCAACAAAAGAAATCGCGATTAATGACCTTCAAGATTTTGGTATATCGCGTCCCTCTAATTTATAATGATTTGCTAAAGGAAGGAATAAATCATAACGTCTACCAGTTCTTTCTTTACCTTTTTCGTATTAGCATCTTCATGCTTTTTCCAAAGAAATAATTAATTCAGTTATACAGCTTCAATAGATAAAGCTAAGGGCAAATCTTTTGGGTTATGAAATTGTTTTTCGGTTTCTTTTATTCCTGAATATTACAATCTCTTTTATGATTTCTTTTATCTCATTCATCTGTTTTAAACATTTGAATTGCGTTTTGATACTCGCTTTGAAAATCAAGATGTGTATCCATTGATGGATCTATCTTTTGAAAACCTACATATTCAAAAGATAATAAATGCAATGCTGTAAATTTTTTATCAGGTATTGTTTTGAGTGAGTATTGCTTTTCGTTATCATAAGGATTCAAGCCGTATGTTCCTAACATAGCTATTTCAAATGTAACTTCTTTTACAAAACTTTCATCTTTGCCCTCATATGTCTTCAAGGCATCTAAACAATACATTGTAACCGCCATAGATTCCATTGGATTATCTTTGAAAGATACTCTTTCAATCGCATTTTCCCTTTTTTCTCTTTCTAAATTAAAAGGGTCTTTTGAAATTTCATCAAGTATGTCATTTGAATCAGTTAAATAATCTTTTTCATCAACAAGTTTGAAATAAGATGAAAGCTTTAATTGTTTCCCCCATTTTTCTATTAGGTCGTATTCATCTCCTGGCTTTGTTCCCTTCAGATAATTCAAATACATATTGTATATATTTCTCGAAATACCTTTGAATACTTTGTATTCTGGATACTTCGAATAATAATCTAAGCCATATAAATCAAACAATTGATATGCGCCAGCTATATTCATAATTATGTTCCCTTCGTAAGCGATTTTGGGGGTGAATTTTTTAATGTCTCTATCTGGATAACCTTTTAAATATGAATTATTCATATATATTAATGCATAAAACTGATATGGTCTGTTCTCAGGAAAGTTTTCATATAAATAATGTTCAATTAATAAATCAACTGGTGCATTATATATTTGTGCGACAAGCCCATTGAAAAGACTTACCATAAAATTACTTATCTCTGTGTCAGTGTGACCGGCTTTATTTAAACCCGAAACAAATCCTTCACAGTTTCTGATAAATTTTTCTCTATGCTCATCATTTGTCAAAAAAACTTTATTCCTGCCTGCCTTGCTCGCTTTATTAGCAAAATCAATATGTGCCAATTCATGCAAGACGAAGTGTTGATATGCAGGTGTTCCTGGTTTGTACCTGACTAAATGATAATCTCTTTTATGAACTTCAGCATATTGTGTAGATGCTATAGTTGGTATTTCTTTCGACTCTTCTATCCTAATATCTTTTTCCGTTTCATACTTCAATTTTGAAACATATTTATCAATTACTTCTTTATTATTGCTCTTTTGTATATAATCATAAGATAACTCTCCCGCTAACCCGGAACTTGCATTATATAAATTCTCATCCTTTTCGAAAGAACTTATCATTGCAACCGTAACATAATTAAATGCCTCTAATAATTCACCTTTATGCCTTAATGCCAAAGCTAGTCCATAATAAGTATTAGGATAACTTTGATTAATTGTCAAAGCTAACCTGAAATATCTTTCTGCATCTTCATACTTTTCAAGATTTGCAAGATTTCCACCAATATTATTTAAAGATATATAATCATTCGGATTTAGTGCCAAACTTTTATTATAAAATCTTGTAGCAGTATCTACATCATTAAAATGTCTTGCATAAATATTTCCCATCATAATCAAAGCATAATTATTATTTGGATCCCACCTTAATGCTTCGGCTATATTATCCCTTGCGGTTTCATAGTTACCTTCGACTTCAAATATCTGCCCATAAACTCTATGAAAGTCGGATATTGTTGGATTCTTTTCAATTAGTAGTTTTAAAATATTCTTTGCTTCGGCAAATCTCTTTTGATCGGCCAGCATAACAGCTTTCTGATATCAGTTTTGAGATTTCAGATTACGAAAAAACCTTTCCGTCTGAATCAGGTACAATCATTGAATTATCAATGTTTGACTCATTTAAATGGAAGGAACTCAGCCTGGAAAAAATCCGTGATGAGATAGAAAAGCATTTTGAGTTACTTTTGAAGAAAGATAATTTAACGATTAATGTTTCGAAGGGACAAACTGTGTACACTTGCAAACCTTTTGATTATGAGGCTTTTGCTGGTGAGGATTATCAGAAAACCTTTCCTATTTCTGAAACGAAGAAAACTATTCTTACAGAATACGGTGATCTGAATATTTACCTGAAATTCACAAATGGTAAGTCAATAGATCGTTTACCGGTTTTTATATCTAAGAATAGAAGAATCGTTGAGGTTTACAAAGTTGAGAAACTCAATTCTATGAGCAAAAAGGCAATTTGGAAGCATCCTTGCATAATCGGTTATATTGATACGGGAAATATGCTTCATCCAACGATTGCCAGAAACGACTTTAAGAATGACAAGATATCAAGATTGGTTTTTTCAAAAATAAAAGACGCCGAGCCTGAAATATCCGAATTCATTAATAAACAAGTAAAAGCTCATTCAAAAAGTGATTTTTCAAAGTTAGAATCTATGTTCAATTCCGCTATTGATAAATTAAGCTTTGACGGAAATTTTGAAACTCACTCTGTAAAAGGTGGTAAAAAATTTATGAATGATGATGACGAAGATTCTTTCGGTAGTAATCATTCAAGCCTTCAAAGTACCGGAGGAAGTAATTCCTCCGGCACTAAAAACAGCGGTAACAAGAGAAAAGGAAAGTACAAATCCTTGGGCTCATCTTTCAAGATTAGAATTGATGACGAGTCTGACCCGGTCGAAGATTCAGATGGAAAGAAGAAAAGGTCTGAATTTGTGACAAATGAGGTAATTATCTACAAGAAACACCAGGATTTTATGGACAGAATAGATGTAAGAGACTCAGGAATTGAGTACATTTCATCCTCTCTGGTTACATATCTGATAGGTGAAGTATTGACTCACTATATTCCTTTGTTTTACGAATCAAAGGAGCAATCCGATAAAGGTAAGGTGCTTTACTTTGCAGACTGTCTTTACAAAATGGAAAACAGTTTGAAAAATCTTGCAGGTGAGAGCATTACCGTTCTTTAAGCTTTAATCCAACTTCTCGACAAAAACATATCTAAAATTTAATTAATCATACTTTTAAATTTAAAAAAGGTATAATATCTATGAAGCAAAATCCAATTGATTTATGGTAAGCTCCTCTGAGCTTACCAGAAACAAGAAACACCAAAAACAAACCGATGACCTCAAGTTACTGTCATCAAAAACACTAGAACACACAAGCCTTATTGAAGTAGCCTTATTATCAAAACGTCAAGCAAGAAAACTCCTTAGAATCGGGAATCAATCATTAACAAAACTAATCAATAAAGGTGAAATTAAAACAATCAGAATAAACGACAGAGATAAAATCTCGTTTGTAAACATAAAGGATTTCATAATTAGGAATAACAGAACCATTTATTCAAGAGAAATCAAATCCGAGATCCTTAATGAAGAAACCTCGATTTCAAATGCAACTAAAATTATTAACGATATATTAAAGGAGTTCAATTAAATGGCAACAATAATTAGGAAAAACGGTATGTACTTTATCCAATACTGGCTTTCAAGTAAAAGAAAGACAATAAAAACAAAACTAGCGGCAACGGAAGAGAATTTTGACAAAGTAACATTAATGAAAAATCGAATTCAAGATAAGGTTGAAATAAAGCGCAGCGACTTGAAGTATAGAGATATTCTCAATAGTGCAAGTAATGTTGACGAAAAAGACATTACCATCGCTAAAGCAGAAGAGTTATTCAAATTAAAACTGACACTAACGTCAAAAAGTTTCCAGGATAGATTCAGAGTAGCTATGAATAACTTTAACAAAATAGTCCCGAAGGAGTTTAAAGCAAATAAAGTTACATTTGAACATTCTCTCATGTTCGTAAAATTGTTAATGGATCAAAAGCTCAGCAACGCTTCCATTAGAACATATTATGAACATATTAAGATGATGTTTCAATTTCTTGTAAAGCATAAGTACCTGCATGAATCTCCTTTGAATTCTGATGTGTTGCCCAGAAAGTCAAAGAAAGCTATTATTACTTTTGATAAAAACATGCTTGATGATATTTTATCAGCGGCGAAAGAAATAACAAGTCAAAGTAAGGACGAGAGTTTTTACAATATTCTAATGCTGCTATTGCTTACTGGATTAAGACCTAAAGATTTAATTGAAGTAAAGACAAGTGATATTAACTTTGCCGAAAGATGTATTCATATAAACATCTCAAAGACAGATAAAGAAATACATATCCCTATGTCACAAAAGCTTTATGAATTTATATCTAAAGAAATGAGGTATATAGCAGAGCTAGATAGTGATCAGCATATATTCCCGGATTACACAGTATCAAGAATAGGAAGAAGATTCAGAAGACTAAAGAGTAAACTTGGAATCAAGGAGAAATATGTCTTTACATTAAAAACTTTTCGGAAAAGTTTTGCAACACACTATGCGAGAGGATTGGACATTCAAGATGTGGCTTACTTATTAGGTCATGATGAAGTTGCCACCACGAAAGCATATTATTCAAAAATACTAACTGAAAACGTTCGTTCAAAGATGGATAATTTTGATGAAGCGTATAACAAGAAATAATTTGCTGCAGAAAAACTGCAGAAAAAATTAAATACCTAAAAACAACAAGCCCAGTAAATCATTGAATTTACTAGGCTTTATCTTATAATTAAAACTTCCTTTGTTTAATCGTCCCGAACGAAGCGCGCTAACCGGACTGTGCTACATCCCGTGTTACACAATAATGCAATATAATGCTTAAAAATCAAACTTTTTAGTCATATTTTAATATTTTCTTTTCCCATTACAAAAAACAAAACACGCTGAAAA
>JAPLFJ010000022.1 GCA_026390735.1 Ignavibacteriota bacterium | reverse complement strand
TCAATACCTACTAATGAGATACGTACCCAGGCGTCAACTACGATACCTTTGTCAAGAATACGGTCTATCACTTCTACGAGGCTTGAAGATCCGATTGTTTTTTCTACGGCCATTGTTATAATTCCTTATGTTTGGCTTTTTAACCCGTGCTCTGAGGGACGGTTGTCCTCTTTTGATTTATACATTTGCAAGTAGTGTGCCAGAAATCTGTAAATGGGCAATTATTTTTTATGGTATGTTTACTGTTTATATTATTAGATTACTTAGAGATATTATCGAATGGAAATTATCAGATGAAAGAAATCCGGTTTTCCTTTTATTACAGTATTCCTCGTGAAATATCCGCACACGTGTGCGATTTTGAAGTTGTTTCTGTTTATTTGAAATCACTAATATTTATAGTTTTAGGAAGATGTATTATTACTTACGCAGATATTTAATTGTATTTGTCAGGAGAGGACGGAGATTATAGAAAGGAACATAAATTGAGATTAGAACACCTCTAATAAAAAATGCCCGGTTGGGTACCGGGCATTAATATGTTCTTTTGATCAGGGGAAACCGAAAGATCACAAATTACTAACTAAACAACCTTGCTCTTACAATTTTACTGTATATGAAAATTTTAAGAAATATCTTTGTAAATCTACCCGGCTGCTTTTTGAATTCTTTATTCTCAAAGTCACCGTTTTCTATACGCCATCCGTAACACTTATACGTATACTCTTTATCCAATCTTATCCTTCTTTTTAATGTTAGTATTATTCTTCGTACGTTTATTCAAATTCATTTTCCATTATATCATCTCTGATAAGAAAAACAAGATTATCTATCTCAGGTGAATACGGGGCCATATCTGCATTATCTAATGAGAGTTTCAGACTGGTTTCGTTTATCACATTCCCATTCAAATACCCCGAGACAATAAATTCCTTTCCTGTACAGATTACTATTATACGGAAAATCTTGTCCCTTTTAAATAATGTTTCTTCCCTGAGAATTACAGTATTGAGAGATAATATAATATTTCCGGCATTGCTTAACGAATTAATGTCCCAGATATTTTCCATTTGCTGCATATATTAAATGTGTTTTTGTATAAGTACATACAAATACTGAGCCACATTTTTTAAGCATGCTAAATATTCCGGCTGATGATGCTATTTACTGTGTTTACAATGTTTTAAATAATATTAATGGATTCCTCCTTAATGTCTTTGAGGAGGTCTGATATCTAATTTACAATAAAAAACCGCACAGGTGTGCGGTTTTAAGCGTTTGCAAATGAAAATTATGCAGAGAAGAAAACAAGGTTTCCCAGCATCAGACTCCGTTCTTTATAATCTTTATGTTGTACTTCTTCAATTTTCGGATAAGTGCGTCTCGTGTAATACCGAGTTCATCCGCAGCTGCCTTCTGATTATAATCGCAATTTTGAATTGCCTTTCTGATTAGTTCTTTTTCTACTTCCTTTAGATTAAATATTTCCTCTTTCGTCCTGCGAACAGCAGGTGTAACAGGTTTTGTAATAAAGTCTTCAATCCCGAGTGAATTATCTTTACACAATATTACAGCCCGTTCAGTCATATTCCTGAGTTCCCGTACGTTTCCGGGAAATGAATAACTCATAAGAGCTTCATTTATTTCTTTTGAAACATACTTAACGGGTTTATTTAATTTCATTGAGAAGTTTTCAATGAAATGTGTAAGTAACGGCTGTATGTCTTCAGGCCTTTCTCTAAGCGGAGGAATATCAATTTGTAAAGTATTCAGACGGTGCAGAAGATCGAGCCTGAATGCATTCTTTGTGACACTTTTGTCAAGTTCCTGATTAGTTGCAGAAATAACCCTGAAGTCAGTTTTAATACGTCCGGTATCACCTACTCTGGTAATTACCTTTTCTTCAATTGCTCTCAGAAGTTTAGCCTGCAGGTTTAACGGCATGTCAGCTATTTCATCAAGAAATAAAGTACCTTCATTGGAAACTTCAAAGAATCCCATCTTGTCGTTTATTGCTCCTGTAAAAGAACCTTTCTTATGCCCGAAAAATTCACTTTCCAGAAGCGTATCTGTAATTGCACTGCTGTTAACGGCACAGAAGACATTATCTTTCCTTGTACTTGAATAATGTATTATCCTTGCTATGTTTTCTTTGCCGGTACCGCTTTCACCGGTAATAAGAACATTTGTGTCCGGATATTTAGCAGCAGTAATTGCGAGTTCGTAAGCTTTTAATATTTGTCTGCTGACTCCTATGAAATGCCGTTCTATTTTCTGCTCAAGCGCTTTTGATATTAATGAATTCTTTTCCTCCATTACCCTTAGTCTGCGTTGTACAAGAAGATATTTCTGAGTCCGCTGAATCGCAATCTCTATATCCATGTTCCTGAATGGTTTTCTGAGGTAATCAATTGCACCAAGCCGCATTGCTTTAATCACTGTATCCATATCGCCGTGCCCTGAAACAACTATCACTTCCAGCTTAGGATATTTAATCTTAACTTCCTGCAGTATATCCAGCCCGCTTATTCTCGGAAGGCGGACATCGAGTATCAGCAAATCTATTTCCTTTGAACTTAAGATATCCAGTCCCTCTTCGCCTGTGTTGGCCTCTAAAGCCTCAAAGCCGGAATTATTAAGGTATTCAAAAAGTTCTTCTGTAAAATGTTTCTCATCGTCAATAATCAGTATTCTGATTTTATTCTGCATAATTTAATTATTTACCGGTAATGTTATTTTTATCGTCGTGCCTTCTGATATTGCTGTCTCAATATCAATAGTACCGTTTAATTCTCTTACTATTCCGTATGAAATTGAAAGTCCAAGACTAGTTCCCTTTCTTTCTTCTTTTGTAGTGTAGAAAGGGAGCATTATATTATCAATGTCTTCTGATTTTATGCCCGTACCATTATCGTGTACTTTTATTACCAGACTTCCGCTTTCTGTATAAGTTGTAATATCTATAACCATCGTATAATTTTCCTGAAGTGTATCCCTTTTTTCTACCAGAGCATCCTTTGCGTTAAGGATAAGGTTTAACATTACCTGCTCAAATTTGTATGAATTACCATTGATGAACGGTATATTGTCTTCAAGTTGAGTTTCGATGTTTATATTCCTGTTCCTGACCTGTTCATAAACAATCGATATTGCTTCAAGAATTGAGTTGTTAATACTGAAAGTTGAGAATATCTCCTGATTGTCTGCCCTTGTGAATAATCTGAAATTTTCTATTATGTTTTTAATCCTGTCAATATTCTTATATATTTTCTCTGACTTTAATTTAAAGTATGATTCATCAATCGTTTTTTCCTTTGAGTATTCCAGCATTACATTATCAAGAACCAATGACATATTATTCAAAGGCTGATTTATTTCATGTGCTATTCCTGTTGCCATCTCGCCGAGTGCGACCATTCGCTCTGTATGCATCTTCTGTTTCTCAATTTTCTTACGGTTTGAAATATCACGGACAGTAATCATAAAAGACATTGGAGACCCGGTTTGATCCTGTATAAGTGTTATGCTGATTTCCGTTATGATAGGCGAATGTTTCTTCGTTGCCAGGAATATTTCCACGTTTTGAACAATACCTTCTGTCAGCGTTCTATTAACAACATCTTTTGCTTTATCTATAGAATCTGCAGGGAATAATTCCCAGATATTCCTGCCTATTAAATCAGCAGAATCATTTGTCCCGTAAATCTCAAGCGCCATTTCAGAAACATCAGTAATCACACCTTCCATGTTTGCAACTACAATCCCATCAGGAGATGCCTTTAACAGTGTTCTGTATATTTCCTCTGATTTTATAAGGGCTTCTTCTACAAGCTTCCGTTCAGTAACGTTGCGGATAGTGCTTTGCATTCCCAGAATTTTATTATTATGAAGTATCATTTTAGCAGAATGAGAAACCAACCTCACCTTACCTTCGTCGTCAATAATCCTGTACTCAAATTCACGAAGATGTTCACTCTTTAATAAAACTTGTTCCCAGGCTTGCTTGACCTTTATTCTGTCATCGGGATGTATAATGTCCGGCATTGTTTTACCTATAAATTTATCCTGCGGAAAACCGAGAACATTTTCACATTGCGGGCTTATATATGTTAATACGCCGTTATCATCTGTCAGTGTTGTTAAATCTGAGCTGTTGTAAACTACCGACTTAAATAATTCTTCACTCTCACGAAGTTTATTTTCTATCTGCTTCCGATCGGTAATGTCATTTATGACTCCAACCAGAAATTTATTCCCTGACAGGTCGGTGTAAAGTGTTTTCCTCGTAACAATAGTCCTTATCTTACCCATCCCGTCAGTTAGAAATTCCTCATTTATGTTTTCCTCTCCAGTGTTAAATACTTCCTGGTCTTTAGCAAAAAACACCCTCAATTGCTCTTTTGGAAAATAATCATAACCTGTTGTGTTAATAATCTTCTCTTCCGGAAGGTTAAGGAGTGTGCAGAATGCATCGTTTACGAGGCAGAAGTTATGTTTGTCGTCTTTAACGAAGATAGGTGATGCTGCAGTGTTAATGATTTTATGCAGATATTCCTTTGATGCAGTTAATGTTTCCTCTGCCCTTTTACGTTCTGTAATATCCATTACAGTACCGACTATCTCTGTGTGTATTCCTTCCGTATTAAATATTGTTCTACCTTTCGCAAATATTGTCCGTACTTCGCCGTCAGAACGAATAATTCTGTATTCAAGCGGGGTTGTATTTCCACTCTGAATATTTTCTTCCATGTTCTTTGCAAAACTGTCTTTGTCATCGGGGTGTATTATCTTCAGCAGTGATTCCGGCTTATCGTCATAAGTATCCGGGTTTAAATCAAATATTCTGTACATCTCATCAGACCATAATACTGTATTTGATGACAAATCCCACTTCCAGCTACCAACGTGTGCAAGAGATTGCGCTTCGTTAAGTATATTTTGTTTCTCTGATAATATTTTCTCACTCTGAAGCAGTTGTTCCTGATAAGTGAATAACTCCAGAAACATTTTAATTTTGCTTATCAGTAATTGTATGTCAAATGGTTTGAATAAAAAATCAACAGCACCACACTTGAAACCTTCTGTGATTATTTCCTTGGATGAATAACTTGCAGTAATAAATAAAACAGGAATGTTCTTTAAGGATTTATCTTTATTAATTTTCATTGCAAGTTCAAACCCGTTCATATTCGGCATAATTATATCAATTAACGCAAGAGAGATTTTATGCTTTTTCACCTTTTCCAGTGCCTGTAAACCAGATTCTGCTGTTATTATATTCACATTGAGTTCCCTGAAAACTATTTCAAGGAAAGCAATATTAGAATCACTATCATCAACGATTAGAATATTAGGGGCTGATTTCACAATCTTGTTTGTTTTAGAATCAGCTTAATGTACAGATTTGAGTTGCTATATACAATCCTACTCAAATGTGTTGATTGTATTTTCACATTGAGAAATTATATTTTTAAACCGCAATTCTTTACAGGTTGTTTTTTAAATGATGTGCCGGCCATCAGGATTTCTGATAAGGAATGCAGACATATCCTTAAGCTAATAACTATTTGAGGAGAACCAGTTTTCCTTTAAAGATTGAAATTCCCTCTTCGTCGTTTATTGTATAGAAATAAACTCCTGACGAGAGGTTTAATGCAGTAAAATTGTAAGTATAGTGTCCTGTGTTCAGAGTCCCTAAGTATTCCCGTGAGACTTCCCTGCCGTTAATGTCATGTATGAGAACGTTCAGTTTATTCCTTTTGCTGATACTGAATTTAATGTTCGCAGATGAGTTGGAAGGATTTGGATAAGCGGTTGAATAATTATTTACCACTTCATTATTTTCAATTACGGGAGTTGACTGGGCGATGTAATCGCTGATTCCCTTACCTATCACTTCGCCGTGTTTTGTGTAGAAATATATAGTCCAGGTGTTTCCGTCAGTTCTGTTTACCCAGCCTGTTTCGATGGAAGTGGAGAAGTCGATGGAAGTGAACATTGAATCAACCCAGCGCGAAGATGTCTGTCCGCTTGTAGGATAGATAGGTTTTCTGCCGAACCAGTACCCGCCGTTTGAATAAAGTTTATTCCTGAATGTATTAAGATTCACAGACCTTCTTCCCGTATCGCAGAATGAGTACAGGTAAAGCCTTGCGGAAGTATCAGTCTCGCCAGGAAAAGGATCGTGGCTGTCGATGAATACTTTGAACCTGTTAAGAGCAGATGTCTGGAGCATTTTTGTCTTTACGTCTTTCACAGCATTCCAGTATGACGGACTGTCCCAGTCGCGGTTGAAGTCGACGGGATACTGGTCTTTGCCGGTGCCACCTAGCGCAGCCATATCGACATCCATAATCGGAACGACGTAGATGATTGCCTTTGTCCTGAGGTAATCCGCCTTTGCGTCTGCTGATGCGAGGAAATTCATAAGACCTTCGACAACGTAATTTGAATGAGATTCCATCGCGTGATGTCTGCCTGTAATCCAAACGGATACTTTGCCTGTGTCGGGAATGTTCGGGTTTGTGAATTTAAAGAGTTTAACTGCACGTCCGAGTTCGGAAGTTGATAAGTTAGATACTGATACAAATGGATTTCCGTTATACTGTGTGATTAAATCGTTCAGACGCAAATAGACGTATGGGTATCCGTGAGAGAAATAAACCGTTCTTTTGTTGTATACGTTTATGAATTCTTTTGAATCGCCTACAATGGTTCCTGAGATTCTGTACCAGGTGATTTTATCGTAACTGTAAGCAGCTAAAACAGGAAGATATACCTGTTGCGAATATTTTATTCTGATATTGAGTGAACGTGTGGAATCGAATCCTGATACTTTGAAGTAGAAGACAACGTTGCAAACATCGCCTCTTTTGAAAGCAGATTCCACCTGTACGGAATTATTTGCGTTGTCTATGTTCAGTGTACGGCCGTTGCTTCCTTCAAAAGAAGTGTCTATAGTAATCTGTGCATTCGCGAAAGATGCAGTAATCAGAAACAATATGACGAGGAAATATTTCATAAAGAAAATTATGGTAATGGTGAGGGAAATTCAAGAGAATAAGGGGTAATTAAAGAATGGCATTCACACGGTTGTCCAAAATATTTTAAAGTCTAAAATAAACATTAATTAATATGGAAAATATTAAATAATCCTAATTGAAGATTCAGAGTTTCAATAATCAACCCCTTGGAAAGGTTCATCTCAATTATTGTAATATTCTGAATGCATAAGTGTTCAACCCCTTCAGGGTTGGATTGCTTTTGTGCTTTCCCCCGGGTGAAAGAGCGAACACTTCGTGTTTTGCCGGGGGTTATTCATATTAAACTCCTTCGGGGTTTTTAGAGATAAATGCATTTGTAAATATTATCAGAGTATTTTGGACAGATGTATGGCATTCATCACGACAGAATAAAGGACAATGTTGTATGATGAATAAAATGATATGCAATCTCTACGAGATTGTAATTATTGGAATGCTATTATCTACAGATATGCAATCTCTACGAGATTTTAAGGATGGTATAATAAACAGATATCTGATTTGCAACCATCAATGGATTGATAACCATTACATAATTCAAATGAATAAAAGAATAAAAGCAGGCGATCCCCGCCAGGAACATGCGGGAATGTCTATGGAAAAAAATGTCAAGAGAAAACACTATACCCTTAACGAAAGTTAATACTCCGTTCTGACATTTGGTCGAACTTCCTTAGTAGAACTTATACCTGTTTAAAAGAACAAAAGTTTATTATTGTTTTAGTT
>JAPLFJ010000044.1 GCA_026390735.1 Ignavibacteriota bacterium | reverse complement strand
AATCAGAAACCATAAATTAGCCGAAAGAAAGCGTTTTGTTTTTTTTCGCCTTCCCCCCTAGGGGGGAAGAATGCTCTTTCTTTCTTCCTTAATTTAATAATTTCTCTTTTAACCATTTACACATAATTTTTTACACTCCCGGAATAATTACTGCTTTATGTGTTAGTTTAATCTGCGAAATCTGAGGACATAAGTTTTCGTGCCTTTCGTGTATTTAGCGGGAATATCCCTTTATATCTTTCAAAACTTTTAACTCTAAACTCAGAACTCTTAACTTACTTTAGAAGCACCGCTCTCTTCACATCCTTAAACCCATTACTTTCGAGCAGGTAAAAATATACGCCGGAAGATAAATATCCTGCATTCCAGCTAACTTCATAGACCCCGGCCCTCAGGTGATTATTTAAAATTTCTCCAACTTCCTTACCGGAAATATCATAAATCCTAAGCCTGACAATCCCATCTTTCGGAACCTGAAACTTAATCTTTGTTTGTGAATTAAACGGATTCGGATAATTATTAAACAACTTATATTCTGTTGGTATCTCACCCGAAATATTTACAATACCGGTAGTTCTGACTCTGAACCTGAAAACAGTTGACCACGGACTTTGTCCCAAAGCATTAAAAGCTTTTACTCTCCAAAAATACTTTGTATTAAGACTCAAAACCCCCAACCTTATAACAAACGGAGTATTCGCAACCACAGTATCATAATTAATGGTGCCAAAAAGTGAGTCCGTCGATACCTGAAATTGATAACTCACTGCATAAAAATTGCTGTCCCACAGAAAATATGGATTTTGTAATGCATTTATAGAGTTATCAAGAGGCAATAACAATGTCGGTGCAACTGGCTTATTCAAAAACACAGAAAATGCCGAATCTTTATAATAAAAATTTAAAAATTGATCAACTGCAATACATTTATGGAATCCGGTTGATGCCTTACCGTCAATAATAATGTTCCCAGTTAATGTTGTATCGTTTATTATGCTTACATTATTTGTACCAACCCCAATACTATCAAAATATATAACGAAATATGGAGACACAGTCCATTCTGTGCCTGTACCATGAACAGTTATTGGAAAAGTATTACCTTGTGATCCTGTATCAGGAACAACATAAGAAACAACTTGTGAGTATAGTAAACCTGAATTCAAAAGAATTGATATAATACATATTTTAAATATTGTCCTCATTGATCAAAAATACTAATACTATATCATTTTAAAAACCCAAATTCCCATAATTCGCTTATTATTACAATATTTTTCTTATGTTGACATTTGTAAATACTTTGAATTTCACACGAATAATTAATCTCTGTAGATGTTTTTGTATACTATAACTATCGAATCCTTATATACTATTTGAAATAAGGAATTCTTTTCAAAAATTAATTTTTGTACGGGGTATTTATCTTTTGTAATAGAAAACGAATCAAATACATCCTTACTTACTATTGCAAAATCTAAATCTTTAAACTTGAAAAGCTTATTTCCTCTTGGGTTATCATAGAATACCCTATTTCCAAAATTTGTTCCATAAAAAGGGTATGGGGGTAGCCCATATACTATAACATTTTTATCTTTTACATTGTCAAAAAACCAAGGCATTATGTTTGTGTTATTATTTTCAGTGATTATTTCTCTGTTTATAACCCCTTTGTAATAACCCGGTTTTATTTTATCTTTTACAAGTAATAATGAAGTCATGAAGATTGACATTCCAAACAAAAATAATGTTATTCGAACATAATTGGGCTCACAACTGATCTTAATTGTGGGATATTTTATTAATGAAATAAATATCATAATAACTAATAATAAATAAATTATCCAATATTTTAATAGTAAATGTGGAAAGTTAATAATTATTGATACAATCATTGAGAAAAACACAAAACTTTTTAATAAAACCGAATTTGATATATCTCTATAATTGGAATAGTATTTCGATACTGAAATTAACATAAAATATAACAAGGCTAACCCATATCTAATTGGTGTGTAACCCAGTTTTACCTGATTTAATGACCCCTCAATATTTTCTACCAACAAAGGAGTGAAAATATAAATTAATAAGACATAGAAAAATAAAACAAACTCAGAGCCCCAACTAATTTTTTTTGTTAGCAATAAGTAAACAAATATATAACTCAATATTATCCAAACGATACCACATTTTAAAGCACTTAAGAATAAATAGTAATAAAACTCCGGATTAAATAATTGCGATATAATAGTTGTTGAAAAGGGATTAAAAAAACTTACTTCTTGTTGTCCAAAATCAGTTTTTAAAATATCATGTCCAAATAAGCTTAATGAAAATGGAAAAACCGGAGACCCTAAAACTATCCAATTTCGAATATACCAAAAACCTCCAAAGAATAAAATTAGGGATAAAAGAATAAGAGCATCTCTTGTTTTATTGAGTTTACTGTATGAATGGTTTTTTATTAAAAATGGATAGAAAACAAAGGCGCCAAACGAGAGCATATTATACTTTAAGCCAATTAGAATCCCAAGAGAAATTCCTGAAAGAACAGTATAAAAAATATTTTGAAACCTCTTCTTATATAAAAAGGAAAGATAGAAAGATAACAAGAAAGTAAAGACAAGGATGTCGTTTTCTTGGGTTGTCATTTGAATTGCAATTATATGTATAGATAATATTAATATTATTATATAATAATTTAATTTATTAATAACACATTCTTTGTTAATCAAATATATAAGGTTTATTAACATTAATAGTGGTAGTACGTTTTGGATATTCACTAAAAAATCATTTCTGAAAGGGAAAATAAGCCAAAATGATAAAATTGCTCCGTTAAAAGGGTAATATCCAAAAGGGGATGATAAAGCATAAAACCCATTCGAATTTATCCATTCTATAACAACGGGTAAATGATACCCAATAGAATCTCCAACTAAAGGTGGAAAGAAGAGTGATTTTGCTAAGAAATAAGCAAAATAAGTCGCTAACAATGTTAGTGATATTCGATCCAGTATATTTATATTAAGTAATGTAACAGTAATTGAAAAATTTTCCTTTTGAAATTTAAATTTATGTTTGTAATAAATTACATAAGCCCAAATAGATTCGCAAATAACAATAAAAGAGTAATATAAATATATATCAATATGGTTTAACACTCCTAATACTAATACTATTATATAGATTTTAATAAAATATATTAGCAAAGAAAAAGATATTTGCTGAGCTTTTGAACTTAATTCGGTACGATATAATAAGATGAAAGCGTAAGAATTAATTAACATGGCAATATTAAACACTAAGAAAAGTACTGTTTCAAATAATATAAATATATAATTAATCATTTGGTCTTCCCCCGATATTTTGTACAAGTCGAATAACGTAATTTGGTAGTATGTTTAATTTAATTAATAGCATTTTTAGATTCAAATTCAAAAGGCAACAGATATCCTTGTATTGGTTCAGCGGAAATTGGACTTTTCCTAAAAGATATTTTGTAATAATTAACTAACATTAGCAGCCTCATATCTTACCTTTTTTGCTTCTATTAGTTTTGATTCTCTTTCTTTAAGTTTTTCATCTTTTCTTCCATT
>JAPLFJ010000060.1 GCA_026390735.1 Ignavibacteriota bacterium | reverse complement strand
ATTGGAACCTTGTTTTCAAGTAGTTCTCTCAAAATCAGAACTTTGTCCCTTGATGAAATAACTTTGTACTTTGACATCTTAAATCTCCTTTTCTACAAATTTAATGATTTAATTTGTCCAATTCCATCTGAAGCATAACATTATTAGCCGAATAAATCAATTTCTTCTTTCTGTCAACACTTATATCAAACAACTTATCATATTCCTTTGCATACACATATTTCCCTTTTTTCATGTCATATAAGAAATAATATCCGGTACAAGGTCCATGTGCACCACAATCTTGCATGAAATATATATCTAAATAATCGTCAAGATTGTAGTAATCAAAGTGCAATTCTGTAAAGGAAATAAGTTCCTCACTCTGATTTTTGTTTAATTTTATATCTGATGTACTAATCCTTTGTATCATTTTGCAGGTTAAAGAATCAATGATATTTATATACTGCAATCCTTCTAATAATTTAGTTGTATCAAAAAATACCTCAATTTTCAAATTTGGGATATTCATTCCTGTTTTTAAATGACCAATAACAGGTGATATATGACGGGAATTATCTATACAAACATTAGTATCTATTATTAAATACTCTTCAGCTTTTTTATCTGTACTATCAACTATCAAACTTTCATTCTCTTTCTTAGTATTGAAATAAGAACTCTCGGCATCCTTGTTTCCTTTGCAAGAAAAGCCATTTATTAGAATAAATACTATTAAACAGACAATTATTTTCATTGATACTGGATTTTCATTATCGATTCAATTAATATTTAATCGATTCAGTTAATATTGAACAATGTTTTTATACTTTTATATTTTTTCAGTACCTTTTGATGAAGATTATAACCTTTATCTTTATCATCGTATAAAATATATCCATAATCTCTCCACATTCTGTCACCCACATAATTTGATTTGTAGCCATAGTCAACAAGATCTTCTCCATATTTTACGTATGCATTAACCCAGCTTAATATTAATTTTTTGAATTCAATTATATCTTTGTTCTGGTTTTTATCATTATAAATATATCGGTTTATTTCAGACCTTTGAGAAATTAATTTTGGCAATAAAGTGTTTTTTGTGTAAGCAAAAGTGTTTTGCTGACTAAATAACTGATATTTATATAAAAACCTTAAAGGTGGCGATTCTAAGCTGTTTTTGAGGTTTTTTCTCGTCTTGATTACCCTTTTTTGCCCTATTTTCCGCCTAAATAGCGGACAAATAGCTCCTTTAATTAATTATGGTAATACTTATGTGTTTTGCGATGAACCAATTTCGTAGGTTTAATTCTGAAAGTCTTTGCTTCTAATACCTCAGTAATAGGGAAAAACGACGTCATCAATTGAAGCCTCATTCCTCATCCCCGAAACAATACAACCAACCGTCTTTTGAAGCAACGTATATTTTCCCGTTATAAACGATTGGCGTGCCTTCAAAAGTATAACTCTTGCTTTCAATTAATGTGAAATTATAATCTTTATCAAATTTGAAAAGAAAGATTCCCCCATAACCGCAGGCAATTAGTTTATCTTTAAAAATTATTGGAGAGGAAATTGATGACCCTACTTTATATTTGAATATTAATTCAGGTTTATCCACTGTTGTTTTTCCGTCAAAACTCTTTGCAGTACCATCCATAGATTTATAATCAACTATATACAAATATCCATCTATTCCAATAAATGCCGAAAGTGATTTTGTTTCTTTTGATTTATATTTATCATTTATACATGTGCTTCCAATCACTCCCCCATCCCAGGAAAGCAACTTTAGATTTCCAACAGGATAGTACCAAACAAGAGCATCTTCAGGAGGTTTTTCTGGATTAAGTTTTAAAACCCCTCCATTTCCTGTAATGTATTGTTTCTCAACCGGAACGAGTAAACAATTATCCTCTGTAACAACTGGCGAACCATTTAAATCCGAACCAATAAAATATTCCCAGTCAATTTCACCTTTTTCTATGTTATATCCGTAAACGTATCCAGTACCTGAAGTGATGTATATTTTCCCGTTAAGAATCGAGGGAGAAGACTCAGTAACAATATTTCCGCCTACTCTGGCTACATCTTTTGATGTAAATAAATTTATTTCATTATACAATTCTGGCTCATAAAATTTTCCATTTACCGACGCATTGTCATCATTTGGATTAAACACTTTGAAGATCCCATTTTCAAGTCCTATATAAGCTGTATCTCCAACAATCAAAGCAGATCCATCCACGTCCCTGCTGAAACTGCTTGTACGTACAACTTTCGTCCTGAAAAGTTCTTCTCCGTTAACTGCCGATATACCCCTGTAATTATAATCCTTGTTGGTGGGTTGTCGACTGCCCTGAAGCATTACAAGCTTATTCTCTTCACTCGCCCCCTTTTTATTGTAAAACAAAGTCCCGGTTCCCTTAACTGCATCATCAAATAAATATTTCCAAACAACTTCACCCGTTAAAGCATCAATCTTTCGAAGGTTATAATCATAAGACCCTTGTAGCAGATAAAGGATTCCTTTTTCTCTGAATAAAAGCGGTTGCCCTGTCCATCCAGCTCCAAAGCGCATATTAGATTCTCCGTTATGATAAGGCATATGAGATGGTGCACCCCCAAGCCAGCATTTCCACATTAAATTTAATGTTGAAGGAGGTTCTTCACCATAGTAACATCGTTTATCATCCCCAAGAAAAGACCCAACAATAATCTCATAATCATCAATTTGTTTCACAGAATCAACAACTACTGGATTTGGGATTACATCTGTCTCACTTTTCCTTTCTAATTTACAAGAAACGGTTGTTACAACAAAAATAGCTAATGTTAATAAACATTTCATACATACTTTAATTTTCATCATAAAACTCAAACCCTTTTCCTTTTAGAAATTCGATTGTCTTTGAATTCCTTTTGAACCCTGTTTTTTTCAATACAGCGTAGTATTCTCTTAGCAAATTGCCTAAGTAACTATCTCCGCATTCTGCAATTAGTTTTTCGTAAAGAGATTTACCGGACTCTAGCATTTTACCACTCATATCAAACACCATAAGATTAGTTTCTCCATTTGGATTTTGGTCAACATACGGTAAAAAAATACACAGAAAATCATTAAAATATCTTTTCATTTCTAATTTAGAATTTTCAAAAAAGGGGGAATTTGGATATTCACTCATGTATTTATCCCAATCCTTTAACCGATTACCCATTTCATCGGCACTAATCCAAATATAAATATCATAATAAGCAGGAGTTTGTAAATCTACTTCCCGCAATTTTAAATATTCACTTATTTGAGGTGAAACATATTTCCCAAACTTTTCAATCATAAAACCTGGTACTTCCCGCACATAATATCCTGGTTCACTTCCAATGCTAATTTCAAAACCGTTTTCCATTAAGGATTTTTTAAAATCTAAAACCTCCTTACCATTCTCATATTTGGGGTCAAAGCACTTAGTATAAATCTTATCCCTAGGTGTGTAATTTGGGTCTCCGGTTCCTAATACAATACCGAAAACAGAATCAACTTTATTGTAAAACCTTCTAAATTCCACATACCCATAATCACGTTCTTCAGGAGTTAATGTAGAAATGTTTTTCTCGAAATATGTAATAGCTTTCGAAATGTTTTTAAAGTCTGAAGTTGATAACCCATTTAAATATTTATTGTAACTCTTAATACTTTCATAATTCTGGCAAAAAGCATTCCCAAAACCAAAAACTAAAAGGGCAGCGAATATAAAATACTGTTTCTTCATATTTTGATAATTAAGTTATTATAAGTTAATATTATTTCTCAAGTTTTTAATCTTTTTCAAATCAAAACAACTTGCTCAGATATTCGGAATGTGTTCTACGAATATTTTCTAACACTTTTACAGGTATAATAGTATATTCTTTACTTTTGCTACTGCTTGACCTGCTAATATAATAATCATTTGTTTGATATATCTCATAGAGAATCTCAACTTCTTTAAATATCGTATATTGATTATATGGCTTTAAGTTTATAATTAAATCCTCAATTTCGCTACATACTTTGTTACTCCACATATTAACATCAAGTGTAACTAATTGTTTTTTATAAAACCAACCATCCAAATTATCACCCTCATAAACCTCAAGGTAAGAAGCATCACTTTCAATTTGGCCGCCTTCTTCCCAAAAGTTATTATTCTGCTCACTCAATGTTGCTCCAAAAGTAACTTTCTGACCAAACAATTCAAGTGTTTGTCCCAAAGAAAATGAAAACGACAATAACATAAAAAGCACTAGAATTAAATATTTGTACATCATAATGTTTTATTTATAATTTTTTAAAATTAGTTATTAAATCATTCCTGATAAGGAATAATTGTAAGTTTAAAAACACCGTCTTTCTTTTTAAGAATAAACAGATGTGGCTCCATACATTCAACTTCCAATAAATATGCATCTTTGCTTAATCTATAGATCCCAGATCCTTTTGTAGCATAGTTTTCATATTCAGGAATCCCCAAAGATTTAAATTTCACCGTTTTTATTGTTTTTATTACATCATTTTTAAATATATTATTATAATTATCTAAAAACTCTTCCTCAGATAAAGAAGTTAAAGACCCTGAACTTCGAGAAGATTCATCATAAACATCCCGGTTTTTATCTATAAAAGGTATATTAGTCATTTTCAGTATAGTTTTTTTATCTTCTTAAATATCAGCTTTTTTAAAATCTTTTCAAAATACATTAAAATCTCTAATCTCAGGTATCAAATCTCCGTTTCGGTAATGATCAACATTTAGGTTTTCTACCATCCACTCTTGAGTTCCAATGGTGATAGTTTTATAAATATCCTGTCTTTCTCAATAGTGTGACTTTCATTTCTTGTTTCTTTGCCAATTGTATCCGTTATGTATGCAACATTTTCTTTATCATTGACCTGCGTTTTCTTATAAGCATAAGAAAATAACATTGGCGACACTAAAATTAATAGTAGTGCTTTACTTCCTTGTATCATTTTGATTTATATTAGTAAATAATTCATTCACAGGGTGTTTCAACAACATCAATAAGCTCATACATTCTGTTTGCCTTATTGAATTTATAAAACTCTCTTACGTTTGACTCAAATCCATGATCTCCACATAAAATTTCAATAAAGGATTCTCCTTTCTCGTTTGGATAGAACCTTGCGAACCATTGTGTGACTCCATATTGAGATTTTATATCGAATATTTCGACTTTATTTACTTCTTCATTGTATCCCGCAACAAGATAGCAAACCCATCCGCAAGCCTCAGTTGTCCCAACCAAAATAAAATTATACTTTTTCCCGCTTCCAGTACAGTCCTTAAAATTAATCAATTTAGCTTTTCTAAGGTTAGTCGTGCTGTTGTTTGATTCGCTATTTCTGTCACAAATATTCTTATCTTCAAATGCCAGCATAAATTGTATTCAGTATTAAAATAGCATAGTTCTTGTTCCATAGTAATATTATCTGAATATGCCGGTGGGATTATTATATCGGATTTTATTGTATTATCCTGAAATAAAAATAGATGGTAAATTCCTGAAATTGTCTGACCAAGAGTTCTCTCTGAACAGATATAATATAACACTTGACCAAATCCATCTTCATTTGGTACTTTAGCTATTACAGGGTTTTCTATATAGATTCCAAAATAAGAATCCACTTTCATATCAGGTATTTTTTCGTATTCTCTCAGGAATACTCCTTTCGGTAATTTATCTTTTATCTTTGTTTCTATAATATTTTGTGCAAACATATTGCCGTTTATAACTCCCAAAAAAACAATGATTATAGCTTTTAAATAAAGGTGTTTCATGTTTATATATTGATTATTAATATTCCTGTCGATAAAATTTTATATTTTCTTACTCTTTTATCAATATTTAGTTAAAATACTGCTTTAACAAAAAACCTTATCAACATGGTTTCTCCATCTTTAGAAACTAAAGCTCTAACCTCTTTATTCTTCGGATCAAACACATAATAGTACTTATTCCCCACATCGCTTGTAACATAATAAGTCCATACCTCCTTTTCATTATTATATTCTCTTTCGTTAACATAATATGTAGATTTCATTGTTTCAATCGTATGGGTAAACATAGTCTCGCCTTTGTTCATTACAAACAAGGAGGATTCCTCGAATCCTTTGCAATCTTCAAATTCTTTGGAATATTCATTCCATTTACAATATTCGCGATAATAACAGCTAAAAGAGACTTGTGCCCTTATATTAGTTACACAAATCAGAATAAAAGCAATAACAATTATTAATTTCTTCATAAACTTATAATTTAATATTTAAGCTATTGGTTCTCAAATTCTAAATATCTTGTATTAATTATTTACTCAAATAATCTAAGTGAAGTAATCTTGAAACTACCGTTTAGGTATTGAAAGACAAGATAATTACTGAACGATATCCAAATGTATTCCTTTGGAAAACATGGGTCGTTATCTGTAAACCTGACTGGCTCGTGTAATTCACTATTTAAATTCTTATTGTTACTTAAATTATTTGCGTGCTCTGCATTAAGGCCCTGAAGAAATGTTTTAAGCTCTTTTACAGATTTAATATGATTTGCGGGTTTCCTACCTGTCTTATCAATAATCGGATATTTGGCATACCCGGATATTTTATCAAAATCATCATTCAGAAATGACTCTTTAAATCCTATCCAGAATTTTTTAAAAGCTTTATACTCAGAAATATAATTTTCATATTTATTTCTTAAACTACTTGTGTATTCAATCTTTGTCCATGTAAAGCTCTTATTCTCAGCCCCTTCTTCGTCAGCCCATTGATTTATACTCCCGTTATAAATAAATTCTGGATTATTGTCTCTAACTTCAAATTTCCCCAATTCAATTCCGTTTAAAAATATTTTTCGACCTCTTATATTCGGTTTGTCCATAATAGTCCCGTCATAAACAATCGTGATTGGTGATTTCTCTATATCAAAGAATATATTTGCCTTAGCTTCATTCGTAACACATGTACCATATGTATGAATAGTACCTGTATATACGCCCGAAAATAATTTTGCAGATTCACTGTCAATACTGTCAGAATTGACCTTACCTGCTTTCTTTATTTCAGAAGTATTTTCATTAGATAAGTTCTTTCCCGAAATTGAATCTTCCGAATTTCTTTTTATTTGCTCAGTTTGATTATCTCTCTTACAACCAATTGCAAACAAAACTAGAAAACATAAAACTAAATATTTATTCATATACTAAAATTAATTGAATATAATTAATCAATCTTAACAATCTTGAATTTCTTCCCATCGGCTCTTGAATAAGTCCCTGATAAGCAACTTGAGTTCTTAAAAATAAACATTCCGCAGTAAGTAATCCCACTTGAATCATATTCCTCAAACATCCCATCGCTTTGTGCGATTAGAATTGTAGATCCGCTTCCTTTTTTCCATTTAACTCTGAATGCCCTGTCCGAAGTATTCCACCTTATAGTACATGAAGTTTTCCCAACAGAATATGTACCCTCAACATCGTAATCGTAAAGCATTGTTATGCTGCATTTTTCCATTCCAATAAATCTAAGCAGGCTATTAATGTTGATAGATCTATCCGCCGAATTTCCTTCGTTGGTAACAAAAAATATGATTAACAACAAAACTGAAATTCTAATAGTCTTTGTAATATTTATCATTTTGATTCCTTTCTTTGGCTTTTCTTTGCCATTAAAATATTTAATATTTATTAAGTCTGAATGTGCTTATAAAGAATTATATGTCCTTTTGTATTAGGAAGGTTAGGATTAAAATTGTTTTATAGTTTAAACCCATAAATACATTGTTTCACTTATATCGTTAATAAAAACAGCAATAGTAATGATTCTAATTAAATTGATTTATAAAACCACCTATTGAGTTGTTGTATGTAAATAAATCTGGAATAGAAAATTCGAATTGGGCAATATAATTATTCCCAACTAATGTTGATTGAAATGAATTCTGTGTTGTTAAAGAACAACAACCCACTTCCCTAATTATTATGACCCGAATTAAATTAAGTATTAATTTTTTAAAATAAAATGGAAACTTTAAGTCTTAGCAAGAAGGGTAACGTTCCCATTAGTCTGTAAATTTTAAGTCTACGACAATGAAATGTTTAATCATCAAAATAATTTTATTAATAGTCACTTTTCTTATAATTGTATTCTGGATTACTCTGTTGAAGAGACAAACAATATATGCACTAACAGAAAATTTATAAGAAACAAAAGGCATTTGAAAATAATCATATTATGCATATTGGGGAAGTGCAGTAGAATATATCTTAAATTTATTTGGCAGATTAATAATATAATCCCAGGTCCCATCAAATTCTGCACCGGAATATTGTAAACCATTAAAGGTTGTCGCGAACAAATACTTAGACATTGTCCCTATTCTTCAAAAGGATAGAGACAGCTAGTAGATAAAATGCCCCCCAAAATGCGATCATTAGCAGACATAACAAAGTATTGTTTTCCGGATTAATGAACTTAAGATTTTCTAATTTTTGAATAGCATTTTGTTTTGTCCCTTCATTTCTCATAATCGAATCAAAAGCCCAGCGAGACAACAATAAATAGGATGCATACTTCATTATGCCTTCCATTTTTCCTATTAAAAGAATTGCACCACCGAAAATTATTTGTGGAATTATGGCAAATATTGCCATAGAAATAGCTGCTTCTGGCGTTTTCACAATTGCTGATAACAAAAGACCTAATGCCATACTACTAAGCGAAAGCAGTGTTATATTAAGAATAATAAACATAATATCTCCTTTAAGCCCGCACAAATAATAAGTTACAATAACCAAGGTAACCGATTGAAAGATACTTATAAAAGTAAGAAGAAAATATTTCGAAAACAGATATGATGGAATCTTAAGCATTACCATCCTTTCGCGGTAATAAATAGCCCGCTCGGCAACTATTTCACGCGAAGTATTAAGAACTCCAAAAAATATCGAACATACAATCATCACAAAAACCGGATTAATAAAAGTAGGTGGGAGGTTTGGATTATTTTCTTCTTTCCCTAGCGTTAGACCAATTAAAAGCCCGATTAAAGGAGCCTGCAAGAGCAGGATAAGCAGATTAATCGTATCTGTTTTTTTTATTGTATAGTACCTTTGAAGCAGAGAAATAAATTGTTTAAAACCAAATCTCCTTTTTTGCTTTGGAATACTTGCTTTGCCTGATATTAGAAGGTCTTTTGTGTTTGTCCTTCTCTTTTCAACATACTCAGTATGGTATTTGCTCTTTTTGTACATTGCATTGTTAGATTCTCCAGAACCTCTTTCCTCAAGTTTAGTAAATATGTCCTGAGGCTCTTTTACTTTGTAGTATTCAACCGAGTCCGGATAAGCGGGACCAAAGTATGCAAGTTTACCTCCGGATGCCAGTAATATTAAATTGTCAAACAACTTAAAATTTCTTTCCGAAATATGATGAGTTGTAAGTATTATAATTCTTCCATCATCAGCCAGTTTTCTCAACAGCATCATTATGTCATGATCTGTTCTGGGGTCAAGCCCGCTAGTAGGTTCGTCAAGCAAAAGCAAAGATGGCTGTGTAATCAGCTCTTGCGCAAGATTCACTCTTTTTCTCTGTCCTCCGCTGATTCCTGTTTTTTCCGGTGAGCCAATTATTACATCTTTTGATTTTAGTAAATCTAATTTTAATAAAATGTCATTTATTCTACTTCTAATTTCTTCCTCTGTTGTGTCAATTGGCAGTCGAAGTTTTGCAGAGTAAAACAAGCTTTGATAAACGGTTAATTCCCTGTGTATAATGTCATCCTGAGGGACAAAACCGATATTACCACGGAACAGGTCATAATTAGTATGAAGATTATTTGAATTTATCAGAACCTGACCTCTGGAAGGATTAACGTATCCATTTATAACATTCATTAAAGTTGTTTTCCCTGAACCGGATGGTCCAATAAGGCCTACGAATTCAGTTGGAAAGACTGTCAATGAAATATTGGATAGTATCTTTTTAGTTATATTATTGTTATTCACTTCAAAAGAAACATCTTTTAAGTCGAGTTTGATGTCTCCTTTGTATGTTTTTAATACAATGTCAGATGTAATGTTAATAGAAAATGTGCCAAAAGCAACTTTATCACCCGGATTAATATTTCCGCTTCTTATTCTCTTGCCGTTTATAAATACACCATTAGCTGAACTAAGGTCTTCAATGTATATAATCTTTCCCCGTCTTTTTATAACTGCATGATGAGCTGAAATCATGGGGTGTTTTAAAATAACGTCATTATCCTGAGCTCTGCCGATTTTGTTTATACCTTCCTTCAATGTTACAGAGACATTTGACAGAGAAATGTCAGGTTTCCTTTCAATAAGATAATTAGCAAATCTTTCAAGGCTGAATTTATAGCTTCCCAGACTTATAAAGTCTGCTGTAGATATTTGAGCTGAAGATATCTGCTGTCTGTTGACAAATGTGCCGTTTCTGCTTCCCATATCCTGCAAGCTCATATTTCCGTTCTCAATTGTCAGAACGGCATGATAGTTTGAAATATGTTGGTCGTTGATAATAATGTCGTTGTCAGGTGCTCTTCCTATTCTTATTTCTTTTCTGCCGGAAAAATTTAACTGATTGTGGTGTAACTCACCGTTATTGGAAGAAGTCATATCAAAAACACCACTGTAACTCCTAAAATCAAGTTTGAAATTTCCGAGGATAATGTTGTCAGAAAAATTAAATCCTGATTTTGTTATCTTCCTGCCGTTCAGAAATGTGCCATTTGAAGAATTATTATCTTCAATTGTGTAAGAGTCACGTTCTATTATTATCCTTGCGTGAAACCATGAAACTGATTGATCGTTTATACTAATATCAGTTTCCGGAGAACGACCTACAGATATAATTCTCATCAGATACTATGTCTAATTTTTTAGAAAATCATTTTCAACATCAAGCGGGAGTTCCATTTCAATACCATCGGACTCAACTTCTAGTGTCCCTTTTATTTTATACCTTAGCGTTTCTCCTTTAATCATAGACTTAAATAATCCCATTGTAGCAGGAACAAGGTCAGATGTCTTTACACTAACAGGGACGTAGATTTCAGACGTTGTGTTCTTTTCAATATGTTGTTTTTTGCTTGTTGATCCGGAAGCAATGTATTCGTTATTCACATATAGTTTATAATCCGCTTTTGTAAGACTGCCAGACATCGGATTATTGTTCATAACCTCAACCGTTAAAAGAACAGTGCATCCGAAAGGACCGATGTTCTCTATTTTAACATTGCTGATTTTTCGTATTTCTGGTTGTTTAAATGCTGCCGAATAAAAAACCGAACATCCCTGCAGAAATAAAGCTGTTATAAGAAGTATAAATGTATTTTTAATCATTTGATGTTTGTCTTTTATTTGTCAAGTTTTTTGATGTAATCTTTTAATCTTTTAATTCTGTCTTTTGTATAAGGGTGAGTACGGAAAAGATAACCAATCTCATCTTCGCTGGTTTCTTTTTCCAGCGAGGCAAGTTTATTAAAAAATGTAATAGCGCCGTTTGTGTTGTATCCTGCATGTCTCAACAGATACACACCATATTCATCTGCTTCAAATTCCTGATATTTCTCGAACGGCGTCATTAAAAGGTTCTGAGCAATAGATGCAAGTTGCGCTGCATCTTCTCCTCCAAACTGGTAAGCTCTGTAAATCATCTGAATTCGTTTCATGTTGTGCTTTTTATCTTCATGTGCCATTTCGTGCGCGATAACAAATGCCAGCTCGTCATCGCTTTCAACAAGATTCAAAAGACCTGATGTTATCCAGATGTTTCCTCCAGCCATAGAAAAGGCGTTTTTAATCTCATCCTTCGTTACATTGAATTTGTAACCGATTGCTTTTCGTTTCACATAATTTGATATATTATTCCCGATTATTTCAACTTTTTCTTTTCCTGTTGAAGTAAGCGTATGTTGTTTATTAAATTCTCCTGCCAGCATATCTCCGAATTCTGTTTCTTCGCTGTCGGTCAGTTCCGTATTTTCACCTATAACATCAAGCACATTTTTCCCAAAGTTAAAAAGTGAGTCTAAGCTAATCTGCGAAAATGCAGTGTTAGCAGATAACACTAAAAAGAGAAACAAGGAGGTAATTGTTTTTTTCATAATAATTTATACTTTGGTTTTAATCTAATTTAAATAAACATTGTTTAAATAAATAACATGTCACTAACAAAACAACCCTTTTGTTAATCCAGACAGGACAAAGTTGGCTTTCAGCGATTCCAAATTTAATTGCATTATGGAAAATCAATCAGGGTTTAAAAACAAATAAATTTAACATAAAAACAAATCAGAATAATTCAAAAAAAGACAAAGGGTATTAGCATATTTCCCTTATAAAATTCCAATAAAATAAATTAATCAACAATTCTCTAAAAGACAATGAATATTTTAAGATATAAAAAAATATTTGTCTTTATAAATATGAGCCTTTACGTATTGCTGCTTTGGTTTTAAATTTAGAGTAATACTATAATGTAGTCGATGAATTTTCCAAATTCCGGATGGATAGTAATATATATATATATATATATATAGCGTTGGAATAATTAAACTTTAAAGCTTTAATTTCCAAGTAAACAAAAATGCATTTGATAATAATAATTTTAGTATTATTTTACAAAAATAAATCTAAAAGGAGTATCTCAAACATAAGTAAATAAATTTACACTATAAAATGACTTAAGGTCAAAACTAACCCCAAAGTAGTTTTGATTTACTTACATCTACTATATCGAAATAAAAAATAAGTTTTACACAATTTTAGGCGGTTGACAAACTAAATTTTTTAAAATTTAAGCTTAATAATATGATTTGTAAAATTTGTAACACTGACAATGAGCAAAACTCAAAGTTTTGTATTTCATGCGGCTCCCAGCTCATGAAAGAATCAACAAGAGTTTGCCCTAATGGGCATATCTATAGCTCAAATTTATCAAAATGTCCTTTCTGTCCTACTCCCGATTTAAAAATGAAAGTTGGAATGAATAATTTCAATCAGGGGGATTCTACAGCTACATTTGGAAGCAAAGGAGATAAGACTTCAATTATGGGAGGCGTTGGTAAAGGTATTGGCAATAAAACAGTTATTGTCAGTGCTGATTCTGCTGCACCCCCTAAAGCAGGAAGAAAGATTGTCGGATGGCTGATTTCATTTACATGGAAACCCGAAGGAGAAGATTATAAGATTTATGAGGGTAGAAATTTGATAAGCAATTCAGATGAAGGCGATATTAAAATTAACGATCCTTCCGTTTCAACTCCTCATTGTATGGTTTTGTACAGAGCCGGAACAATAAAAATCAAAGATGAGCTTTCCACAAACGGAACCTTTCTTAATGGCGAAGCAATTGACGAAGCCACTATAAAAGATGGGGATATTATTAAAGTTGGTAAAACGGAATTAAAATTCAGAACTGTTTAATTTAACAATCATAAATTAATATGAAAAAACTTATTTTTCTTATAGGATTATTATTCGTGTCAGCTAATATCTATTCACAAAGTACTATTAGTCTTAACCTGAGGGATATTGATTATACTGAATTTCAACAAATCAAGTTATACCTGAATATTTTAGATACGAACGGGAAAGCTATTAATGATATTGATTCAACCCGTATAACAATTGTCGAAAAAAACACCGACAAAAAAGTTTCTCCATTCATGAAAAATTTCTTCAAGTCAGACGAAGGGATGGTTATTTGTTTTGTAATAGATGCATCAAATTCAATGGACGGTGCACCGCTTAATAATATAAAAGAAGGGATATTGCATATATTACCTGAAATGAGACCTCAGGATAAGATGGCAATTAGTATTTTTAATGATAAATTTTTAAAGAAAACCGGCTTTGAAACTGATAGAGAAATCTTGAGAAATAATATTAATGACTTAACTACAGGTGGGTCATCATCCGAGATATTTCTGAGTGTAAACGAAGCAACAAAGTGGCTTAAATCTGTTGAATCTCCTAAAAGAAAAGTGATGATACTATTAAGTGATGGAGATGACAACGGTACGGACATAAAAATCGGTGATTGCATTAAAGGACTTGAAAATTCAGGAATATCTGTGTTCTCAATAGGAACTGTCGCTGATAACAGGGCAAGCAGGAACACATTAATAAACATTGAAAAGATAGCTGCATCCACAAAAGATGGGAAGTATTACAAGATTAATACACCTGAAGATATGAAAAACATAATTCCGTTAATTTATGACAGGATTAAAGACGAGTATGTTTTGACTTATTTCAGTTATGCACCCGTTAGTACAGATGTAAAAGGGGAGATACTTGTTAAAGTCGGGGAAACCACTTACAAAAGAGATTTCGAGTATAAATCACCAGCTAAAATAATAAAGAATGCGCCTGCAGTAAGTTTCTGGGAAACAAAAGAATTTTTGTACGGATCAATTGGCGGCGGAGTAATTTTAATTGCTTTAAGCGTATTTTTAGTTATTAATATTAATAAAAAGAAAAGATATAAAGCTGAAAAAGAACAGGAACAAATGCTCAGGGAAGAAGAAGCCAGGATTAACGAAGAAAGGTTTGGAGCAATTCAAAAAGAATACGATAATCTTCTTGACCAGTTAGAAAACGCGAGCGTTATTACGGATTCTGATAAAATGAGAATATCTGAATTGGAAAACAAAATACAGGATGCTTCAAAAACAATGATAGGAGTGACTCCTAATATTGATTACAGGAGAAGAACAATGATTTTAAGTTCGAAGTCATCGCCATCAATGAACGTCGGTTCAGGGCAGGCGTCCTTATGCGTAAACAGTGGTTCGTATACGGGTCAGACATTCACAGTATCGCCTATGGGTGCAAGTATTGGAAGACAGCAGGGGGATATTGTACTACAGGACTCAACCATATCAAGGATGCACGCAAGAATACTGATGACCAACGGTCAGTTTTATATTGAAGATTTAGGGTCAACAAACGGAACTTTTGTTAATGAAAAAAGAATAACGAGCTCTGTATTAAGCAATAATGACACTGTCCGTTTAGGAAATGTTTCACTTACATTTAAAATCTAAAACAAATTTATATGATTATTGATATAACAAATGATTTTTCTATTGATATAGGAAATGGAACAGATGTAGGTAAGGTCAGGCAAAAGAATGAAGACTATCTCGAAAGTTTTGAGTCTCCTTTTGGATACGTATTTGTCGTTTGTGACGGTATGGGAGGTCACACTGCAGGTGAAGTAGCATCAAGACTGGCTGTTGCAACTATTAAGGAGAATATATTAAACAATCCGCAGGGAGTAACAAATACAAAGCAAATAATAATAGATTCTGTAAATCTCGCTAATCATAGAATAATAGAGAAATGGACGGATGAACCCGAATTAAAAGGCATGGGTACAACTGCAGTAGTATTAATAGTGAAAACTAACATAGCCTACTATGCACACGTTGGTGATTCAAGAATGTATATGATTAGAAATTCAAAGATATATCAAATGACGAGAGATCATTCATTCGTGCAAACACTCGTTGACGGAGGGTTGATATCTTATGAAGAGGCAGAGCATCATCCGAGAAAGAATGAAATTATGCAGGCATTAGGTATTACTTCGGAAATAAAAGTAGACGTCAACAATATTGGCCTGAATTTATACAAAAACGACACATTTATAATGTGCAGTGACGGATTAAGCGGGCTAATAACTGACGAAGACATTCAAAGAATAGTAAACACAAACGACCCTCAGGAAGCCTCTTTAAAATTATTAGCTACAGCAAACAATAACGGAGGATTCGATAATATAACGGTTCAGGTTGTAAAAGTTGTAAAAGGAATATCAATACCTAAAGGAAAAGAAGAAGTTGTTCCTCTTGGAGCGTTGGACAAAAAAGCAAATGTACTTCAGCAGAACCCCTTTAAGCCGCATTCATTCGATAAAACAGCGGAAATCCCGTCATTTAATAACCTTCAGTCAAAAAAGAAGAATAAAACAATGCTGTATGTGTTGTTAGTAGCATTGATATTAATATTTGCAGGATTGGTATATTGGAAAATTAATGGTGAAAACAAAAAAACAAATGAGGTATCCTTAAAATCTATAAATGTAAACAAATACAGAATTATCGCAGACTTATCAAAATCATTGAATTCAAAATTTACCGATACAACCGAAATATCAATTGACTATAGCAATTTTAATTTTATATTCCGTAATGATCAACCAAATATCTATAATTTAGACAATTTAAAAAGTTTTGTGAAAACAAATAATATAATCAGATTTGACCCTCCATTAGATACATTGGGCTCAGATTATAAATTTAAGATTATAATTGGGGAGGAAAAAAATGATTTCATTATCACAGGAGTTATAATAACTAATAATAAATTTAAAGTAAATGAAATAATCGTCAAAACTGAAATCGCAAAAAATAATATAGAAATTAAGGATAAGTCGGTTAAGGAAAAGGATAAAAAAGACAAAAATCAAATACACGAGAAAAAAGAATCATCAAAAACTAAATTGCCGAATGATGAAACTAAAATAAATAATCCATCAAATATTAAAAATAAGGAAAATAATGGTGACAACCCTAAAAATTGACAATTTAATGAAATGTGTTTTAGTTTTTTTGGTAATGTGTTTATTTCTGCTAAAGTCGCAAATTATTTATTCACAGGATGCAAAAGTAAATTATATAAATTTCAGCCTAATTCCGGAATATAAGTATAACGACAACAAGTTTAATAAGTTTGTTAATTTTATATTTGAATCTAATAAAATTGTAGATATTAACATACTAATGAACACAGTTTATACAAAAGTTAATAAAATAAACTACTATTCGGATCATATAGATACAATTAAAAGTAATTTACCCAAAAAATATTTAGTGATTATGAGATTTGTATCACACAATATTGGTGATACAGTGTATTTTGAAAAAAACCAAAAGTTAAGTATAAGTTCTTTTGAAAATTTAAATCCTACTGAGCCAGATAGACTATTTTCATCTCTGTTTTTATATAATGCGAAAAAAGAGTTTGAGAGTCAGAATAAGATAAATAAAGAGTATAAAGGAAGATTTGAGCAACGAGTTGAAGATTTAGGTCATTTTGATAATTGTTTATACTATGAAATTCTAGCGTATTTAAATGATTCCTCAAAGACTCTGCAGTTGGATTACTTCAAGAAATCGTATGATTTAGGTAACAGAGATTCAGTATTCTTAAAAAATTATTCGCTTTGTCTTTATGGCATTACTCATAATATTTATATGAATATGAATGATAACAACTATGAAGACAATAATACAGTTAATGAGCAGTCTAACGATTTTTTAGAAAATTATTGCTACAAGGATTCCATTCTAGATGATGTAAAATATATGGCTGCCTATTCTCTTTATAATATTTATTGTATTATGAGGTTTGATGAAAAAGGCTTCGAAATTAATATGAAGAATTATTTAACAGATGAAAATGGGGAAGTGCCAAAGGGTAAAAATTATTGCAGAACTATCCTAATGCTGGGAAATACTTATCGACAAATAAGCATATTCAGTAAAGCAAAATCATATTATGACTTGATTGACGAATCTTGCAATGATAAAATACAATCTCTTGCAAGGAAGTTTTTAGAGGAAATTAAGAATAAAAGCGAAGTCGGAAATTGAAAAAACTATTTTTTATATATTTGTTGTTTGGATATACGTTGTTTTCTTATTCCCAGGATGCCGAAAAAGTATACGAAAAAGCGGTTAGCTCTGTTGGTTTAATTTCTGATATGAGAGGAATTGGTAGCGGCTTTTTTGTAAATAGTACAACCTTTGTAACTAACAGGCACGTTTCAATTGAATTAAATTTTTCAAATACATTAATAAAGCTGAAAGACGGGTCTAAAATTAAGCTTGTAAAAAAACTGTTCGAGGATAAAAGTAATGACCTGGCAGCATATGAAACTGAACCTGTTTCAAATTATTTAATTTTGGCAAATGAATCAGGTCCGAAAATCGGAGATAAAGTGTTTGCAATTGGCAACCCCACTTCTAATTTTAATGTCTATAAATTTACTTTTACTGAAGGTATAATTAATAATATTACTAATGAAGAAATACCATCTCCTGAATACCCAATATCTGCACATATTATACTGCATTCAGCAACTTTAAACAAAGGTAATAGCGGAGGTCCATTGCTTAATTCAAAAGGCGAACTTATTGGTATAAATTCATATTATTACCCTAAAGGAAATAATCAATTTATTGCCATTCATGTTTCTGAGCTGGTATCTGTTTTAAAAAAATATTCAATAAAATATAATTCTAATAACCCTTCTGATTTAACTAAAGATTCTGCAAAGAATAAAGATTCTATAAATAATTCTGGAATAAGTAATCTGATTCCAAAGTTCAAAAATGATACTGTCCTGACAACACGAATTGTGAATTCTAAAAACAACAATTCTGTCTTAATCATTTTTGTATTATTTGGTTCAATATTCGTCTTAATAGTATTCGCTATATCGAATTCAAATAAAAAGCAGAAAAACTTTTTGTATCAACCGGTTACTCAGCCGGTAGTACAAGAAAACATTGGACATAAGTTACATTCGAACAAACAATATATTAATAATAACAGAGAACTAAACATTAAGAGCGTCTTGTACTATAATGGAAGGAACTATCCGCTAAGTAAAACAGAAACATACATAGGCAGGGATTTCGATTGTGATGTTGTAATAGCTGATGATATATTCATATCTAAAAAACATTGCAAGATAACCAAAACAAATGGATTCTTCTATTTGACAGATTTATTCTCTAAAAACGGGACATTACTCAATAGAGGTAGAATCAATACTGCTATTTTAAAAGACAGAGATGTTATAAAAATTGGTAACAGTGAAACAGTATTTTATAAATATAATTAATGAATTATTAATCAAATGATAGGCAGAGTAGTACAAAATTACAGTATACTTTCAAAAATAGGCGAGGGCGGTATGGGGTATGTATACTTGGGTGAGCATATTACGTTGCATAGAAAAGCTGCTATCAAGTTCTTAAATCCTGTCTTTGCAAAGGATATAGAAGTTAAAAAGCGTTTTTTAAACGAAGGTTATACATTGGCACAACTGAATCATAATAATATTGTGGCCCTTTATGATTTCGCAGACCTGGGAGATGAATTATTTCTGGTTTTAGAATATGTGGAAGGACATCCGTTAGACCATTTCATTGAAAGAGTTAATGGACCAATTCATGAAAATTTAACACTCACAATATTCAAGCAAATATTATCCGGGTTTAGCTTTGCACATTCCAAAGGAGTTATACACAGAGATATTAAGCCTTCAAACATTATACTAAAGCCTGATTATACACCAAAGATTTTAGATTTTGGAATTGCTAAAATGCTAACCTCCAATCGCGCATTAACAAAAGCAGGTGATAAAGTCGGTACTGTATTGTATATGAGCCCTGAACAAGTGAGGGGGAATGATGTTGATATACGTTCTGATATATATTCACTTGGTATTACACTTTTTGAAATGCTTACAGGTAAAAGAGTATATGATTTAAATACACTGAGCGATTACACAATACAAACTAAGATAATATCAGAACCTCTGCCTTTAGCAAGTGATATTTACCCTGCTGTTTCCAGACATATGGAAAATGTTATAGCAACAGCAACCTCCAAATTACCTGAGGAAAGGTTTCAAACATGTGAAGAATTTGCATTGGCAATGGATGATGTTTATTTTAAATCGAATATAAAACGGGAATATGTGAATCCTCTTAATTCGGCAAGGGAAATCCAGCCGGATCAGAATTATGCTCAGGTTGAGGGAAAAGATTCATGGCAAAAAGATATTGACGGCTTTAAAAATGAAGTCCCAAGAAACAGTTTCCCTGAGAAAAGTCCTATCCCGAGAATAAATTCTCAAAAGACTGAAATTTACAGGGCGAAACCAAAGGAAGAAGCTAAGAAAGGCTCTTATTCTGCAATATTCATATCTGCTGGTTTTATCATTTTCGCAGCATTGGTTTGGTTTATTATTTCACTAAACAATAATAAAATAGTTGAAATACCAAAAACTGAAATAAATAAAGACTCTTTAAATACTAAAGAAGTGAAAAAAGAATTAGAACCTGTAAGTGAAGAGAAAGTTGAGCAAAAGCAAATCGAGAAAGCACCTAATAATTATTATAAGAAAAGAAATACTAGTGGAAGTAGCAATACAGGTAATAATAATGTGGCTCCGCCACCGGTTCAAAAACCAAGAAAGAATGTAACTTTTGAATAATATATAATATGAGAAAATTATTTCTATTAATGTTATTGTTTGTTTTAACAAAAACTGTTTTTTCACAGGCAGAATTTAAAATATCCATTGAAGGATATGAATGGTCTGCTTCAAGTTCATCATTGAATGCAGAATTACAGATTAATATTAAAATCAAAAATGTAGGGAATAAAGCAGGGCAATGCAATGATTTTGAGGGAATATGGTTATACTCATCCAGTTCGATTGCTAATGATAAAATAACTTTTAAGAGAAACGGTACATATCTGTTTAAATCAATAAAACCCAATGATTACATAACAAGTTTTTTAATATTCTCAGTCCCTAAAGAAGCCGATGACCTTGAGTTAAGGTTCACAAGAGAATACGGCGGAGCCGGTAAATATATTACTGGAAGTTATAATAAATATTTTTCTCAAAAAACAGATTCAAAAGTTGGGACTCTTAAAGCAGAAGCCGATGCATTATATGCAAGTAAATCATACGATAAGGCTATTGTGAAATACATATTATGCACAAAATATGATCTTGCAACTAAATCTGATATGGATATTAATATAGCAAATTGTTACACTAAAATTGCCGACACATATTATGATAAATTTTTAATATTAAATGATTTTTCATACATAAATAATGCGATTGACAATTATAGGGTGTCTCTTGAATACAATAAAGATACTGCAGTCTCAATTGCCATGGCATCATTATATGAAAGAATCGGTAATAATGGATTTGATAATGGAAAATATCAGGAGGCGCTTACAAATTATGAAAAATCCTTAAAATATAATGACCAGCAAAGCGTACGCGATAAAATTGATTTAATTAAAAAGTTTAAAGTTTCAAGGAATACGTCCAAAAATCTGAAAAAGACAGAGTCGAATGTAAAATCGGGTACTAAGTCAGTAAAAGCACAACCTAAAAAATAATTTATGATAAGAAAATTACTAGTACTACTTTTAGTGTTAATATCGGGGGAATTATACTCTCAGGCTGAATTTAAAATATCAGTTGATGATTTCTACTGGGGAGACGCCAAGGATTATGGCAATGCTAATTTACAAATAAACATTAGGGTTAAAAATGTAGGAAATGAAGCCGGTGTGTGTGAAGAGTTATACGGAATATGGCTTTATTCCTCAAGTGAGATATATAATTCACAAATAAAGATAACAGATGCCGGAAGCTTTTTATTAACAAAAGTGAAGCCTTATGATCAAATAACGGGTTTTCTGACTTTCTCCGTTCCTAAGGATGCAGATGATCTTGAACTTCGTTTTCTCGAAGAATATGGAGGGGCTAGGAAATATATAACAAAGAGTTATAATAAAAGTTTAGCCGAAAATACGTTTGAGAAAACCGAGAAATTCAGATTAGAAGGGGATAATTATTTAAGTCAGAAAAACTATGAGTTAGCAGTCAAAAAGTACGTAATGTGCATTACATACGATCCTTCAAGGAAAAAGGAATTCAGTAAGAAAATCTGCGACATATACTCTATTATAGCTGATGATTATATGATTGATTACAAAAGAACAAACTTTCAGGGAAGTCTTGATAAGTATTTGGAAAATATGAAATTTGCACTTGAGTACGATAATAATAATTATGAAGTAAAGAAAGAACTTGCAACATTCTATGAAGAAAGCGGAGATAGTAAGTTAAAAGAAGGTAAGAATAACGATGGAATTAATGAATATAATAATTCATTGAAATATTACGAATCATCAACGGTAAGAGGGAAACTTAAAAATGTTCAATATTCCGAGCAGAAGAAAAAAGATTCACAGCAGGAAAAAATAGCCGATCTTGAGCATTACAGACAATTAATCTTTCCGAATACTGGAGTTATTTTCAGTGCAGGAATTGGAGTTAATAATAATACCAAGGTAAAAACAGATGTATACTTCTGGAATATTCAATTGGGGGTGCCGGTAAAATTAGCCACTCTTATGCCCCCAAGCCCTGCTTTTACATTCTTCTTAAACTTTGATGCTGCATACCAGGGAATGATAGGGTCGTCAAAAGATGTTGGGAAATATTTCAAAATAGATTCCATTGTGTCATTAAATAATGGTCCACTGGTAGGAGAGTTTTATTTTAATGGAGGTTTTGGTGTTGGTTTACTTAATAAATCTGTAACTCCAATGTTTACTGTTTATTATGGAGTTTATGGGCAGCATCACGGATTTGAATTGTCAAACACTCTTAGTAATCAGGCAATCTCTTTAATAAATAAAGAAATATCTAAAGTTTGTATTGGGTCTGGTTTTAAAATTGAATTATCATTAATGATAGGAAAGAATCCGGGCTTTTTTGTGGGTTATAGTTTCCGCGATTATAATTTAAAAAGTGATTTAGATTTCTTTGACAACAGATACTCGGGGCATTTCATAAATTTAGGGATTATTAATTTTTAATATGCTCAAAAATTATCAAATTCTAAATCTGATATCTGAAGGTGGAATGGGTAAGGTATTCCTTGCCAGACATATAACTTTAGACCGTGAAGTGGCAATTAAAAAACTTCATAGCGAGTTAACGGCGAATCCTGATTTTCAACTTAGGTTCGTAAATGAGGCAAAAATACTTGCAAAATTAAACCATTCAAACATTATTAGTATATTTGATTTTATTGAAGAGAATAGTGAATATTATATAGTTATGGAGTATGTTTCGGGTCTTACTTTAGATGAATTTCTAAAAAAGAACGTTATCCCAATAGAAGAAAGCAGAGCATTAAAAATATTTGATAAAATACTATCCGCATTTGGTTTTGCACACGAGCAAGGTATCGTTCATCGCGATATAAAGCCATCAAACATTATTGTTAACCAAAATGATGAACCGAAAATCCTGGATTTTGGTATTGCAAAGTTAATGCAAAGCAATCATAGTCTAACAAAAACCGGGACTAAGATGGGATCTCTATACTATATGAGTCCCGAACAGGTATTAGGTAAAGACATTGACTATAGAACAGATATCTATTCTCTTGGTGTTTTACTTTTCGAAATTCTTACGTGCAAATTACCATACAATATTAAGTCAGATACAGAATATGAAATAATGGATTGTATATTAAAACAGGATATTTTGGAATTTAATATAACCTCAAATAAATTTAATAATATATTACAGAAGGCGTGCGCCAAAAATCCAAATGATAGATTTCAAACTATAACAGAATTCAGTGAAGCAATAAACAAAATAAACACACTTCGGGATAATAAATTACAACCGGAATATTGCCTTCCGGATAAGACAATAATAAGCAAAAACACAGATTATGATTTACAAAACAGTGCAAATGCCTCCAAAATCAAAAACTCCGGGAAAAATATATTTTATCTATTGTCTGGGATTGTTATAATAGTAATCTTTTTCATTTTAACGTATTTAATGAATCAAAACCGTGAAAGCACTCCTGTAATTTCAAATCAACCACAGATACCACAGCAATTAGAAAATCCTTGCTTGAAAATTGAGATAGATGGAAAATATTCAGGAACGATAAAAGACGGTACAAAGTGGGAAGTCGAAATTTATGGTTTTAATGGGACAAATTTTAAAGGTATAAACACAATTTACTGGGGATTTTCAAAAAACACAAATGGGATGACAGCCCCTTTTAAAGGAGAATATGACAAAAACAACTGTCAAATTATTATGTATGAAGACCCCGAAGTTAACAAATCGGGAAAATTTGTCGGGAAAATTTCGTTGGATGGAAAATCAATAACGGGAGACTGGTTCAGGTATTCAGATAATGGTTCTTATTCATTTAATTTAAGCAGGAAATAAATTTATAATGATTGGTCAAACAATAATAAACTATAAAATTTTATCCCAGATCGGTGAAGGAGGAATGGGAGCTGTTTACCTTGCAAAACATGCTACTCTTGATAGAGAAGTTGCAGTTAAAGTTCTTTTGCAGCAGTTTACAAATAATTATGAGATAAAAGAAAGGTTTATTAATGAAGCAAAGACGTTATCAAAATTATCGCATTCAAATATTGTTTCTCTTTATGATTTTACGGAAATAGATGATAATTTTTTCCTGATAATGGAATATATTGAGGGTATTTCTTTAAATGAATTTATAAGCAAATCCAAAGATTTCAATGTACTTTCAATATTGAATATATTTAAACAAATATTAAGTGGTTTTGAATATGCTCATAGTAAAGGTGTTATTCATAGAGATATTAAGCCATCAAACATTATTCTGCAAACAAATAATATTCCAAAAATTCTCGATTTTGGAATAGCCAAGATTATTCAGGGAGATGTTAATTTAACACGAACAGGAGTTAAAATGGGTTCAATCCTTTACATGAGCCCTGAACAAATACTAGGTAATGAGATTGATATAAGAACCGATATTTACTCATTAGGCATTTTATTGTATGAGATGCTTACATCAAAATGTCCGTACGATATAAAATCTAACACTGAGTATGAAATTATGGATACGATTATCAAACAGGAAATTCCATTACTAAGTGTAAATTCTAATAATGAAATTGGAAGAATAATTCAAAAAGCTTGTCAAAAGAATTTAAACAACAGGTATCAGTCATTATCCGAATTCATATATGATTTAGATAATTATATTTTATATTTACAAAAATCAGATTCGAAAGTAAATATTGGAGCAACAAAAGTAATTAATTATATCCCTGATTCATCTACAAAGGTTTTGAATAATGATTTAAAGTATAATTCGGCGGCCCAGAGTGGCAATTCACATAAAAGTATTATTATTATTTCAATTGTTTTAATATTCATCACTGTATTAATCTTTTTGTACATTAATAGTAAAGATGACAATAAAGTTTTCCAGACTGTCGTAAAAGGCACAACTAATGAAGCCCCAATTATTAATAAAAATGTGGATTCGTTGGAGATTAAAGATAAGCTGTTGAAAGTTTTAAAGTTGACCGAGCAAAAGAATACTGAAATCTCAAATTATTATGCTTCAAACATAAATTATTATAAAAATGGTGTTGCATCGTTAAACACTTTAATGTCAGATAAAAGAAAATTCTTTAATAAATGGGATAATATTACCTTGTCTCCTGAAAATTTAAGTATTACTAGGGATGACGCGAACAAATATGTTTGTATATTTGATAAATATTATAAAGCCTCCAATTTCTCAGGAAAATTCTATGAAGGAAAAGTTAAGAGCAGATTGGTTTTTGAAAAGATTAATGGCATTTGGTTAATCACAACAGAAACAGATGATTACATTTATTGGACCAAAAAAAATTAGTAATTAAATTAATGGAATGATATGATAGGGACATTAGTATTAAACTATAAAATTGAAAAGCAGATAGGTGAAGGTGGTATGGGAACCGTATATCTTGGTAAACATACTACTCTGGACAGAAATGTTGCAATTAAGGTCCTGTTGCCTGAGTTTGCACGCAATACAGAAATTAAAGAAAGATTTATTAATGAGGCTCGAACGCTGTCAAAGCTATCACATCAAAATATTGTCACTTTATATGATTTCGCAGAACTCGACGGTAATCTGTTTTTAATAATGGAATATGTTGAGGGATTACCACTCGACGACTATTTAAAGCAATCAAACACAAAAGATGAATATATTGCTACAAATATATTTATTCAAATATTAAATGGCTTTGATTATGCTCACAATAAAGGCATTGTTCATAGAGACATAAAACCCGCGAATATTATTTTAAGCAATGAGGCCGTTCCAAAAATATTGGATTTTGGAATTGCAAAAATTGTTCAAGGTGATATAAGATTAACAAAAACTGGTATGAAGATGGGCTCGGTACTTTATATGAGTCCTGAACAAATACTCGGAAAAGATGTCGATTTTAGAAGTGATATTTATTCTTTAGGAATAACTCTTTATGAATTATTAGTAGGTAGAAATCCTTATGATTATAAATCAAAAAGCGAATACGAAATTCAGAGTGAAATAGTGAATAATTATTTACCCCCAATAAATACTTTTAATCCTTTGTTGTCTGATAATATTCAACAAATAATAAATGTAGCAACCGCAAAGGATCCAAATAATAGATTTCAGTCCTGTAATCAATTTAAAGAAGCATTTATTGGAAATAATGCTCTTAATGACTCTTTAAAATTGCCCAATAATTATCAAAATTCCAATTCAAAGACACAAATATTAAACTTAGATCATAACAAGACGATAATTCAGAATTCTTCGAATAATTATACTAATCAGCAGCTTAATAGGAATAGTAAAAGCACTCCAATTATTATTATTTCAATTTTAGTTATTCTTATTGTAATAGGTTTTATTATTTATAAAACAAATTTCTCGGAACCCGATTTAAAAGTTACCACCTCGAGTGAAGTAAAGAAAGAACCAAAAATTGAGCAGCTATCACAAGAACAAACTAAGTTAGATATAAGAAGCACTATTGAAAGATTCTTGAATTGTTGGCAAAACAAAGATATAAGTTGTATGCAATCTTTAATGACAGAAGATTATCAATATGAAACAGCAACTGGAAAAAACAAATATCAGGATAAAACAGAAAGACTTTCGGTTTGGAGACAGCAATTTCAGGAAAGGAAGTATATTAACATAACTCATTCTGATATTGATGTTAGAATTATAAATGAAAACCAGGTGACAGCTTCATATAACCAAACATATAACTCAGATAAATATAATGACACAGGTTATAAAGTGATTTATTTGAGAAAAGAAAGCGGTTCGTGGAAAATATATAAAGATAGTTTTTATTAATAAATTTTATGTGATGAAAAACATTATCATTCTATTTCTGTTTGCTGTTATATTCTTAAGTTGTAAGAATAAAGCGACTAATATAGCTTTGCCAAATAAAGATTCTTCTAATAAATATGACAGTTTAGAAGCATCAAATACTAAGTCAAATTTCATTCTTGGTAAAGATATTTATTATCAAACACCTTATTATGTATTTAAAGGTAAAGAAACAAATCCGGTTGTAATAATTGATGGCGGCATTCATGGTGACGAAATATCTGGCTATATGTCTTGTGATACACTTGCAAAATATTTAAAAGTGTCTAAAGGAACAGTCTATATAATTCCAAGGCTTAATATTAATGCTTGCAAGGAAATTAAGAGAGGTCTAAAAAATGATTTCAACCGCTCTTTCCCGGGAGATAAAAATGCAGTTGATTATGAATTTAGGCTCGCATATGATTTTATGAATTTTGTAGACTCACTTAAACCTGTTTGTGTTATAAATAATCATGAGGCACGAACAAAATATGATGCGAATGAATACAGAAAAAATCCTGATAAAGCATTTGGACAGGTTCTGATTACTTGTATTAGCCCATCCGACGAATTGTTGATAAAATCATTAGCAAATTTAAATAGCCGAATAAAGGAAAATGAATTTTTGTTTAATATTCAATATTATCCAATACAGCCTAATCATTCACTGGATAATATTGAAGCTAAACTAAATACAAAATCTTATACTGTTGAAACTTATAGAGGCTATAAATTAGAAGAAAGAATAAAGATGCACATAATGGCGGATTTGTCGTTTCTTGAAGAGTCGGGAATAAAATTTGAATATCCAAATATTAAACTTAAATAATTTATTATGATAGGCGAAACTGTTTTAAGTTATAAAATTAATAAAAAAATTGGTGAAGGGGGAATGGGCACTGTTTACCTTGGTGTTCACGAAAAACTGAATAGGAAAGTAGCCATTAAAGTTCTGAATCCTGTTTTAACGGGTGATAATGATATTCGGGAAAGATTTATAAATGAAGCTATAACTCTTTCTAAACTTAACCACACAAACATTGTTACTCTTTTTGATTTTGCGGATATTGGGACCAATTTATTTTTAATAATGGAATTTGTTGAAGGTAAACCTCTTGATGATCTTATCACAAATGACATTGGCGCGATTCCGGAAGTTAGATGCAATAAGATATTTAAGCAAATTCTTACTGGATTTGCTTATGCGCATACTAAAGGTATCGTACATAGAGACATTAAACCGTCAAATATAATATTGCAGTTCGATGACACTCCTAAAATACTTGATTTTGGGATTGCTAAAATAATTGAGGGGGATAAAAAACTAACAAAAACGGGTACAAGGATGGGCTCAGTTGCATATATGAGCCCGGAACAGGTCCTTGGAAAAGATGTGGACCATCGAAGCGATATTTATTCCTTAGGAGTTACTTATTTCGAAATGCTTACTGGCAAAACCCCCTACGATCTGGATAATAAAAGTGAGTATGAAATACAGCATAAAATTGTTCAGGATACATTACCATCGGTTAAGGCTTTTAATCAAGGATTAAATGATAATTATGATATTCTAATTGGGAAGGCAACCGCAAAAAACCCTTACGACAGATATAATTCTTGTGAGGAGTTTATTGATGCTATAGATGGACAGTATACAAGCTTACCATCATCAAAAACGATTATTCAACCACAATTGAAAAGTAATCAAACTGTGTATCAGAATATTAATAATAATGTTCAGCCTGATGTTAAAAAGAATAATAATGTTATTTATATTGCAGGTGCATATATTATTATAATTCTTGTAGCGGGATTTATCTATTTCCTCAATAAAGATGATTCGGACTCTAACAACAATATTATTACAACAAAATCAAACGAACAAACTTCTTCGGGGAATACAAAAACTAATACAGCTTCCAAAATTACAGAAAATGAATGCGAAATCTTTGTTAAAACCTGGGCATCAATCCAAACAAACAAACAATTATCGGATTATGCTTCAATGTATGATCCTTCATTTTACGGAATAAAAAGAACAAAATCAGGAAAAACAACTAATTATGGGTATTCAGATTGGATCAATAATAGAACCACAATGTATAACAAAGCAACAGCTTTATCAATAACCTATACAGATTTAAAGACAAAAATAACGTCAGATAATACTGCAGAAGTCAGCTTCAGGCAATTTTATTCAAGTGCTCAATATAGCGACGAAGGGCATAAAATATTGAGATTGAAAAAGGATTCAAACGGTATTATAAAGATAACTTACGAAGAACTTATTTATTCAACAGTAGCAGGAGACTAACATGAAAACATTAATCTTAATTTTTACGCTCATTATTTCTATTGCAAGTATTACCTCTTGCAAAGAATCTAAAAATGAAATTCGGGAAACACCCAAAAAGCAAGAGACCAAAGAAAATACCAAGGTAAAGAAAGACACATTAAAATCAGATGGGAAAAAATATGCCGTATCAAAATATTTTACTCCTGTTATAAATACTAAGAATTTTTCATCTGTGTATGGTGGTAAAGATGGTAAATCCTTAAAAAGGAGTAAAAATGGTTTAATCAAAGAGCTTGAATACGTCGCTTATCCTGGTTCAATATTTGAAATTCTGGATGAGTATAAAAAAGATAATTATTCAATTTACAAAATATATACCGATGAATATGACATTTCTGAGTTAGATATTGAATTATTTATTGATTCCAGATTTGTTGAGATAACTTACCAAAAACCGGAAAAACGTAAGATAGATGTACCGTCTAAGAGTAAAATATATGACTATCTGGATAAAAGTGTTGGCTCTTTATATGTATGGGGTGCTAACAACATTGATGGCGTAAAAGAAATGTTTGATTTCTATCCTCCAAAGGGGGACTTGGGTAATAAAGAATCAAAAGAGTGGGAATTAAAAGGTGTAGATTGTTCTGGATTAATCTATGAAGCAACAAATGGTTTTACTGCACGTAATACGCATCAAATGGTTTATATGGGCGAAAGTGTAAATATTGAAGGTTTGTCTGCAAAGCAAATTGCGAAAACAGTTAAACCGCTTGATATTATAGTATGGAAGGGACACGTTATATTAATTTATGACAATGAAACCACGATTGAAAGTTCGTTTAGTGCTGGTTGTGTTGTTAAAAAGGATTTAGTCTCTGTTTTGTCTAAGTTAATGCAAAAAAGAACCCCTGTTAATGAATGGGGTAATGGTGGGAGTGTATTCGTTGTAAGACGTTGGTTTGAAGAAAAGCAATAAACTTTATAAAATATGAAAACAATAAATAATTACAAAATCACTTCTCAGATAGCCGAAGGCGGAATGGGTGTAGTATATTATGGAGAACATATAACCCTAAACCGGCCTGTTGCTATTAAGCAATTGAATTCAAATTTAACAAACAATCCGCAATTCAGGGATAGATTTGTTAATGAAGCAATGATTCTCGCTCAGCTAAACCACCCCAATATTATTACAATATACGACTTAATCGAAGATAATTCGGATTTTTATATTGTTATGGAATACATCCAGGGAGATACGTTGGATAATATTATGAAAAATATGCGAAGTCCTTTTCAACTTCAAAGGGCTTTAAACATTTTTATTCAAACACTTAAAGCTTTTGATTATGCACACAGTAAGGGAATTGTACACAGAGATATAAAACCTTCAAATATAATTCTTGACGAAAACGATACCGCAAAGGTCTTGGATTTCGGTATTGCAAAGATTTTGCAAAGTGATTTAAACCTTACTAAGGCAGGAACAAAAATGGGGTCTTTGTATTATATGAGTCCCGAACAAGTAACCGGGAACCTGGTTGATACTAGAAGCGACATATATGCTCTCGGTATTGTACTGTATGAATTATTGACTAACTCGATACCATACAATTTAAAGACAGATACTGAATTTGAAATTATGCAGGCGATTGTCAATCAAATACCCGTAAGTATTTCATCGTTTAGGAAAGATATTCCGGAAAGCATTTCCAACGTGATAAATAAAGCTACACAAAAAGCCCCCAATTTAAGATTTGCCACCTGCAAAGAATTCGAAAAAGCATTAAATGACAGTGGTTTTAAATTTGAGGAGGGCTCAAATTCTGTTAATCATAATAATTCTCAGCCTAGGCCTGCCCAATTTGACAGAACAGTATATCAGGCCCCCCAGCAAAGCATTGGATATAATGCCCCGGTTATAAAAAAATCTAATAATAGTGCTATAATAATATCAGGAATATTTGCTCTTACAATTATTGCGGGTTTAATCATTTTCTTTGTTTTCGGTAATAATTCTAATGATAAAGTTTCTGTGAATAATAATACTCAAACTCAAAACACTCAGAATTCACAAAGTAATAGTTCGCAAAGTAATACTCAAAATGATATCAAGAAAACCCCACCTCCAAAAGAAGAAAGAGTAAGAAACCCTAATATACCGGGTGATTACCCTGAAGGTTCTTCAAAGTACTTGACATATTCTGATATTTCTAATTTGAGTAAATATCAGATAAAAATTATGAAAAACGAAATATATGCCAGACACGGTTATATATTTAAAGTTAATCCCGATATGATAAACCACTTTAACGGTCAATCGTGGTATGAACCTAAATATTACAATGTTGATAATATGTTGAGTGATGTCGAAAGAAAGAATGCATTATTTCTTAAACAATACGAGTAAATTTAATATATGGAAAACAGAAAAATACAAAATTATAAAATCATTTCTCAAATAGCCGAAGGTGGTATGGGAACTGTGTTTTACGGCGAACATATCACTTTAAATCGCCCGGTTGCTATAAAGCAACTGCATTCTAATTTTACAAATAATGCAGATTTTAGAGACAGATTTGTAAATGAAGCAATGATTCTTGCCCAACTAAATCATTCAAATATTATTACTATTTATGATTTGATTGAAGAAAACGGAAGTTTTTACATTGTTATGGAATATGTACAGGGAGATACTCTTGATAATATAATGCAAAAATTTAATTCCCCGTTCCAAACACAGCGGGCTGTTTATGTATTTAAACAGATATTAGAAGCATTTGATTATGCTCATAAAAAGGGAATAATTCATAGAGACATAAAACCTTCCAATATAATACTTGAAGAAGGAGATAAACCTAAAATATTGGATTTTGGAATAGCTAAATTAGTTAATAGTAATTTGCACCTGACTAAAGCGGGAACAAGAATGGGTTCTGTTTATTATATGAGCCCTGAACAGGTTATGGGTTATGATGTTGATAGCAGAAGCGATATATATTCTCTTGGAATTGTTCTTTATGAAATGTTAACAAGAAGTTTGCCCTATAATATTCAAACAGATACAGAATATGCAATTATGGAGAATATTATGAAGGTTGAAATTCCCAATTTAAGTTCGTTTCGATCTGACGTAGACAGCAATTTATCTTTTGCAATTCAAAAGGCTTGTTCGAAAGAAGCTAATATGAGATTTTCAACCTGTTCTGAATTTTTAAATGCATTAAGCAATAAAAGTTACATTTATTCCCCGCCCATATCACAAAATACTGTAATATCAAATACACCAAATTATAATTCAACTATGTACTCGGTCCCGTCAAACCAACAGCAAGTTGTAAACCGGGGAAGTAATAAAAACACAATAATTATTTTATTAGCGGTTTTAATAATAGGTATTGGTGTCGCGCTTTTTATTGTGCTTAAAGGAAATGATTCAAAAGTCGTTGTTGACAGCGCACCTGTTAAGGTTAATACTTCTACAAACACTTCTCAGACACAACCTACTACACAAAAAACCGAAACTGAAAGTGCCCCGGTTCAAGTTGTTAGAGGATTTATCACTGATTTAGGGAATGGGGATTTTCAATCTGCATACAACAGACAGAGAAATAAAGCCTGGGGCGCATACAGTCATTTTAGTTCTTCCAAAGGTTTTGGGGGTATTACAAGTACTGTTATTAATAATATCAGAATTAATAATGAAAACAGTTATGATGCTTCCGTGTATATTGATTATACCGCGTATGACCCGGTTAATAAAAACGGCACATTTAAACAGAATTTTCTATTGAATAAATTTGGTTCGGAATGGAAAATAATAAAAGTTACTAATATAGATGTAAACTTATGGAAATAATAAAAGATAAAATATTATTTGTTTTGATTGGAGTATTAGTTCTAATAATATCAGTTTTTATATTCATATTATTCAAACCAAATAGTGAAAAACAATCAGGGAAAGATTCAACAACTATTAGTACTCCTAAAGAAGTACTGAATACGATGCTGAATCAAGATAAAAGTAACGAAAAGAGAGATAATTATAATTTAAGCGATTTTTATTCAAACAATAAATTTCTTGATTCAAAAGTTGATTCTGTTTTTAAAAGTTTAAACGATAGGCAAAGAGCGGGACAAGTTATCGTCCAGGCGGCTGGTGAATACGGAAAACCTTATTCAGTAATTGACGCACTTATTCAAAAAAACGAAATTGGTGGTGTTTTACTCCTAAAAGGTAGCAGTTCAGAGTTTAAATCTAAAATCTCAGAACTTTCTGAAACTGTTAAAAAAAACAACTCTATTCCTCCTATTTATTCTTGTGACGCGGAACCAAGTTTGTTAAATATGAAAATATCCGGGTCACCTCATTTCCCTAAAACTTCAAGTATTAAAACTGAAAAGGATGCAATTAAAATAAGCGAGGATATAACAAAATATATAAAGGGACTGGGTTTTAACCAGAATTTTGCTCCTGTATGCGATTTTAATACTAATAAAGAAATTATTGGCGACAGATCATTTGGAAGTAATACAGAAATTGTTTCTGCTCTGGCGAATGCGTTTGTTAAATTAAGTCAGGACAATAATGTTGTAGCAACCGCAAAACACTTCCCTGGCCATGGGAATGTATCAGGGGACAGTCATAAAGGTTTAGTAACGATTAAAGGGGAACCTTCTGAAATTGAAACATTCAGAAAAGTTATAAGTGGTGGAGTCATATCTGTAATGATAGGGCATATAGCTGTCGAAGGAAGTAAAAAATACAATACTGGTGGTCGCCCCTCTACAATAAGCAGAAATATTATTACAGATTTGCTAAAAGAAGAATTAAAATTTAAAGGTTTAATAATCACTGATGCGATGAATATGAAAGGTGTTACCAGTTTTGAGAGGCCTTCATTAGAGGCTTTAAAATCAGGATGTGATATGGTCTTAATGCCTACAGATGAAGCAAAGCTGCTTAATTCTATTGTTGAGTATGCCAACAAAGATGAAAAGTTTAAGGAGCAATTAAGTATTTCAGTTAAAAAAATACTAAGATTAAAATTTTGTTTGGGACTTTTTAAAAACAATTAATTATAAATTATAATATTAATACCATGGATTCTCAAAAAACTGTATTTACTCAGATGCCGCAGCAAAATTACAACAATATGCCAATTCAACAGAAGAAAGCATCAAAATTCCCTGTTATTTTCTTGCTGTTTGCAATAATTGCATTAGGTGGTGCTTTAATATATTATTTTGCAATTTACAATGCTGACCCTAAATTTAAGATAACATATTCAACAGACGGAAGTTTAGAACTCAAAAATAAAGGGTTCTATGAAATGTTGTATAAAAATGGAGGAAACGTTATTGTAGAAATTGAGTCCTCAAAGTTACCAAGGAATAAAGAATATTATTTTGCCGTAGGTGAAAACAGAGAGAAAATTATGTTTGAACAGTCAAATGGGAAGATTGTTTTCATTAAAAAAATTGCCCCAAATGAAAACGCAAATTCACAATATACATTAAGTCTGATAGATAGCGATAACAAACCATTATTTAGTGATAATTTCAATGTCTCAGTTATCCGTCCTAATATGAGTTCCAGAGAATATGTTGAAAATTATTTAAGAACATATTCAGATGCTTTCACTTCTCAAAGTTCTTCAACTTTGTACAATGCTTCCTCTTATTGGGAAAGTGGTAAATCAGACCCGATATATGAAAAATTGCGTGGCGGATTCCCTACAAAAGTTAATTTTTGGTATGAAAATGTTATTGGATTACCGAATGATGACGTTAGAGCAAAAGTTAATATTTATAAGTTCAATGATAAAGGTTCTACTTCTTTTAACTATTCATATTTATTCAATTTAAAGGTCGTTAAGAATAATGGTATCGCCGAATGGAAAATATCTTCTACAGAGGAAAGATTAGAAAAAAGGGATACATATAATTACGGAAATAATTTTGAAGGTGATTAATTGCAATTAATATTTTATAAAATTAAATAATATAATTATGCAGTGTCCAAAATGCGGGCAAGCGAATAAGCCCAATGCAGCATTCTGTGCTAATTGCGGCACCAGAAGGCAAAGTGCACCACAAGCAGCTTCCACAAAGTCTTTTTCTGGTGCAAGTTCCGGTAGTTCTGCAAACAAAACAATGATTGTTCAATCTGTACCTGGCATGGTAAATACAAATGCTTCTGAAGTATTAATCGGGCGGGCAAGTAATTGTGATATTGTGATAAACGATGGTGGTGTCTCAAGCAAACATGCAAAAATCTTCGTGGACAACGAAGAAGTATTCATCGAAGATTTAAGGTCAATGAATGGTACTTATGTGGATGGAAGAAAAGTTACAGGAAAAGTGAAAATTACAGCATTCAGTAAAATTAATATCGGCAGTTATCCTTTAAACTTGACACATCCTGCAATTGCAAACATGATTAACAATTACGGTATTGCATCATTTTCTGATTCGGGTGTTCTCAGTTTAAAAATTAATCAAACTTGGGTGGGGAAAATATTCTATTTTGTTATGGTTATACTTTTCTTCTTTCCATGGATAATCATTAAAGGGGGTACTGAGAGTATTTCATTATCCGCATTAGATTTTGCATTCAATAAATCACCGGAAAAGAATTCACTATTATCAAAAATTGATTACGGTCCTCTGAACACTTTGTTTCTTGTTATCTTTATACTTTTAATTGTTGGTCTGATTATGAATTTTCTTAAACTTAGAATATCAAACAAACTAAATTGGACGAATATTCTTTCATTAGTAATATTTATCGTAACAGTTATATATATGTACGTTGTATCATCCATTGATAGTGCTGTAGGTGGTTTTGGATCTCTGGCACATACTTTCAGTGCTTATATGTTCATATTTATTTGCTTTATATCAATGTTTGAAGGACTAATTGAATTCTATATTAGCGAGAAAAGAAATTATTGAGATTATTTAGATTATTGTTGCCCATTTTTTAGATTTTACAATTATTCAATAGTATATGATTTGGTACAAACATTTATTTAGTGTGAAATTAAATATTCTTAAATTGAAAACTAATATGCTTCTAAAATTTTTGCAATCTGTTTCTTTAATGATTGTGTTTGTATTCTGCTTCTCGGGCTGCATTAATGTTATTCAAAAGGTTAAACTGAATGAAGACGGATCAGGGACCATGAGTATCAGATATTGGACAAAATCATCTAACGTTTTGGGTGATGAATTATCAGGATTTGGCTTTAGTGTAGAAAAAGTGGATTCAAATTATACTTCTGCAAATTCAGAGCCAAGTGATATCAGAATTGATAAAGATATTACCGTTGACTCATTATCGGTGGTAACTTTAAACTTGATGTTTAAAGAGATTAATAAACTTTCTGAGGCGGCTGCATTTAAGAATATTAAGGCTAGCTTAGTGGAAGGTAACGAAGGAAAAGAATTTAAATATGTTCTTTTACAAAACCAAGTAGCAATACATAAAGAGATGAAGGAATACTTTCTCTTCTTTGAGTTTGAGTTTCTTGGTGATGTAATTTATGCCAATGGAAATGTTAATAAAAACATAGTATTCTGGAAAAATACTGTTGCTGATTTAATGAACAACATAGAAATGATTGCTACAGTTAAATTAAAGTGAATTGTTGCTTTGTCCTTCTTCGAGTTAAATAACTTTGTGCCAATAATACAATGAAATTAGAATAATATATATGAAAATAATAAAACTAATATACGCATTAATAACTGTTCTATCGATATTTTTGTTTGATGTTAATCACTCTTTTTCTCAGAATGACTCTTTCTTGCAATATCAGGACTTCATCCCTTATAGAAAAATCGACAAGTGGGGTTACTGTAATAAATATAAGGAAATTGTTATCCCCCTAAAATACGATGAAGTATGGCTGTTTAAAGATGGTTTTGCAATGGTAAAGTTGAATGAAAAGATTGGGTTTATTGATATGCTTGGAAACGAAGTTATTCCTTTAAAATATGATCAGATAGATTTTATGGAGGATGGACTTTTAATGGTTCATCAAGATAATAAGACTGGTCTGATTTTTAAAGATGGCAAAGAGGTTGTTCCTGTAATTTATGATAAAATAGAAAACCGTTTTCGAGACAGTACTGGTTCCAATAAAATATTTTCCACAGAATGGCTTGCCGAGGTTAGTTTAAATGGTAAATGGGGAGTAATAAATAGAGATGGAAAAGAAGTTATTCCATTAAAATATGATGAAATAACAGATGACACCCAAAACGAAATATTTTCCACAGAAGGGCTTGTCAAAGTTAGATTAACCGAAAAATGGGGAGTAATGAATAGAGAAGGAAAAGAAGTTATCCCTATAATGTATGACGAAGTAAGGTTGTCTAAGGATGGACTTGTCGAAGTTAGATTAAATGGCAAATGCGGATATACCAACAAAGAAGGAAAGGAAGTTATCCCTATAAAATATGATGAAGTGGGGTTATTTAATGATGGGCTTGCCGAAGTTAGATTAAATGAAAAATGGGGAGTAATAAATAGAGAAGGAAAAGAAGTTATTCAAATAAAATATGATGGTTTTGAAGGATATGAAGATGGATTGGCAAAAGTTAAACTCAATGGAAAGTATGGATTAATTGATAAAGTAGGGAGAGAGATTACTCCTTTAAAATATGACGCAATAGGCTACTACCGCCAATACGAACACCCATTTTTTTATTTCACTGAAGGTCTCATTAGGGTTGAAAGAAAAAAGAAAATCGGTTTTATTAATAAAAGTGGTAAAGAGGCCATTCCCCTTATATATGATGATGCCGAGGATTTTGTAGATGGACTCGCAAAAGTCAGGGTAAATGAAAAATGGGGAGTAATAAATAGTGAAGGAAAAGAAGTCATCCCTCAAAGTTATGACGATATTATTGGATATGAAAATGGATTGGCAAAAGTTAAACTCAATGGGAAGTGGGGATTAATTGATAAAAAAGAGAGAGAGATTACTCCTTTAATATATGATGAAATAGAATACTACGGTGCGGAACAATACCGGGGATTTTATTTCACAGAAGGTCTTGTTTGGGTTGAAAGAAAAAAGAAAATTGGCTTTATTGATAAAAATGGTAAAGAGATCATTCTCATTAAATATGATGACGTCGGAGGATTTGTGGATGGAATCGCAACAGTTAGGGTAAATGAAAAATGGGGGAAAATAAATATTGAAGGGAAAGAAGTTATTCCTATAAAATATGATGATGTTATTGAATTTGAAAATGGACTTGTCGAAGTTAAACTCAATGGAAAGTGGGGATTAATTAATAAAGAAGGAAAAGAAATTATTCCTGCAAAGTATGACATTGTAAATGAATTCAATAATGGATTGGCAAAGATAAAATTAAATGGAGTATGTGGAATAATTGATATAGATGGCAAAGAAGTTGTTCCTTTAAAATATGATTGGGTAAATGATTTCAGAGAAGGATTCACAAGTGTTATATTGAATGGAAAGTGTGGATTTGTTGATAAAGTTGGAAATGAAGTTATCCCTTTAAAATATGATTGGGCTTATAGTTTTTATAAAGGCCTTGCAAGAGTTGAATTAAACGGAAAACATGGTTTTATTGACAAGGATGGCACCGAATACTGGGAAGATTAAAATAAATCATATAATATTTAATAATTAAAAGATTAACGGAGACCTAAATAAAAATAATGGTGCTCCATATTAGCAGAATATGAATTCATCAATAAGTTGTATCCCTATAAGGTATTTGAAGCACGAAAGAACCTTTGCGATATTTTTAATTCTACTGTTTGTAGCGTTTTCATGCAAAGGTAATAGTTATGAAGAGGTCAGAAAGTCGGATAGTACTTATGTCCCAATCAGAATAGATACAATAATTGTTTATGATAACAGTACAACTACATTAAAATGCATTTATAAATACGAATCCGATAGTTTGTTGTTTAGATTGTCATTGCCGAAAGATTATGATTCTTCCAAAAGTTTCCCTCTCTTATTATTCTTTCATGGCGCAGGAGAAAGAGGTGATGACAATGTTAGTCAAATGAATTCAATCTCAGATTTTATTGAAAGTGATTTATTTCAAAAGCAATCTTCATTTGTGATTTTACCTCAATGCCCTGCCGGTGAAAAATGGGTTGATGCTGATTGGACTCAGTTAAAATCAACATTCAAAGATGTTCCTGAAAAAAGCATGTCACTCACAATAAAATTGCTTAATAGAATATTAGATAACTATAAAGTTGATACAAACAGATTATATGTAATGGGGCTCTCAATGGGTGGATTTGGGACTTGGGATATAATTACAAGAATGCCTGATAAATTTGCTGCCGCTGTTCCAATATGCGGTGGTGGTGATGAAGAACAGGCATTTAAGTTAAGCAATATTCCTATTTGGGCATTTCATGGCAGCAAAGATAAATTGGTAAATGTGTCAAGAAGTAGAAATATTATTTCTAAGGTGAAGACTTTAAACAGGGACGTTATATATACTGAATATGAAAATGTAGGACATAATGCATGGAGTTATGCTTTTAAAGATAGTAAATTAATAAACTGGATATATTCTAAAAGTAAATTTAGTAAATGAAGAATTACCCGTTACTATCAATTGTATTTTTGTTATTGTTTTCTGTCTCTGTGTTGACGCTTTTTTCTTATACTGATGATAATATTAGTCTTTTAGGCATAGATATTAAAAAAAGTAGGTTTAAGGAATTATTCACACCAAATAATTCTTCCTTTGTATCTGATTCGGTCAATAATAGTCTGTCAGCATCTGGCTTTCCGGAATCCGGTGAGTTAAATGCTTTGGCTCCCGATTCAATCATTGCCAGACAAATTGACACAAACTCACAAAGAATATTACTGGCAGGTGATTCTATGGTTGAAGGTTTGATGTATTTGTTGTCTGATTATTGCGTAGAAAACGGACACGAGCTATTCCCCGTTATCTGGTACAGTTCATCTTCAAAAGCGTATGCACAAAAGAACAAACTGAAAGAATTAATTAATAAATACAACGCTACTTATGTAATTCTTGTTCTTGGTGCTAATGAGCTATTCGTTAGAGATTTAGACAATAGAGATGAATACATAAAGGAGATTTTAAATCAAAGTGATGGAGTGAAATTTGTATGGATAGGACCTCCTAATTGGAAAGAAGACACCGGAATAAATGATTTAATCCTGAAGAATATGGGGAAAGACAGATATTATCCATCGAAAAACTTAAAATACGACAGGATAAGCGATGGAGCACACCCAACAAGAAAATCCAGTAATATGTGGGCAGAAAAAATTGCCGAATGGATAGTTAATGAAAGTAAATATCCTATTTTGTTTAACCAACCGGAGAAAGAATACAGGAAGAAATTGAGCCCGATGATGATGAATTATGCAAAATGATTTTTTAGTAAATATCATTTATGATAAATCCAATCCGTTGATATTTACAAGCGGATTTTTCCTTTTGGCATTTACAATATTTTTGTTGTTTTATTCGTTTGTTTATAACAAAAAATCTTTAAGAAATATATACGTTATAACATTCAGTTTGTATTTTTATTACAAAACCAGTGGTGATTTTGTTATAGTACTGATTGGTTCTATTGTTGTAAATTACATTATTGGATTAGTTATACACAACACTGATTTTAAAAATTTAAGAAGATTTTCCTTCCTCCTTGGTATATTTGCGAATGTTTGTACTTTGGCATATTTTAAATATGTTAATTTTATTGTAGAGAATGTAAATGTAATTCTTGGTGGAAATTTTTCAAAAGTTGATATCTTTCTTCCGATTGGAATATCCTTTTTTACATTTCAGTCTATAAGCTATTTAACTGACATATTCAGAAGGAATTTAGCGCCAACTGAAAATATTTTAGATTACACATTCTTTGTATCGTTTTTTCCTTACATCGTTGCAGGTCCTATTGTGAGAGCCTCAGAGATGCTTCCACAAATCAACAATGATCTAATTATTGATAAAAATGATGTCGCCTCGGGCTTTTCGATGATTTGTAAAGGAATTATTAAAAAAGGTATATTTGCTTATTATATTTCTCAATATTGTGACTTGATTTATGGAAGTCCGTTGGGTTTTTCAGGCTTTGAGAATTTTATCGCAATGATTGGGTATACAGTAGAAATTTATCTGGATTTTTCGGGATATTCAGACATAGCGATTGGGTTATCAAGGCTTATGGGGTTTAAAATCAAACCTAATTTTGACAGTCCGTATAAGTCAAAGAACCTTATAGATTTTTGGAAAAGATGGCATATATCATTATCAACCTGGTTAAGAGATTATCTGTTTTTACCATTAAATTATTTCTACGTCCGGCATTCAAACAAAAAGAAATATTATTTGTTATCTGCCTATATATTTGCAACAACTATTACAATGTTTATTGCGGGACTGTGGCATGGATCATCTAATAAGTATATAATCTGGGGTAGCCTTCACGGTTTAGGTTTAATAATTAACAGAACCTATTTGTTCACTGTAAAGAAACGTATACAAAAGTTAACACTTCTGAAATTTATAGGAAGAATTCTTACTATTTTCTTCATTCTTATATCCTGGGTTATTTTTAGAGCAAATGATTTTAATGATGCATACTCATCATTGAATTTAATTGTTTTTGGTTTTGATATTAATTACATCATCCCTTTCTATAATGCAAGAACACTTTTTAGCATCTTTCTTCTGGTCTCAATAATTCTAATATTTCTTCCTGATATTTTAAAGATTAAGATTACTAGTATATATATTTCGCTGCCTATTTACGTTAAAGCTGTAATCTTTATAATACTGATACAAGTAATATTACAAATCCAAACAGAGAGTATTCAGCCATTTATTTATTATCAGTTTTAAATTTTATATATTTATATAATCTAATATTTGTAGATAAATGAAACTTAGAATATTCATATTACTAGTGGTTACATTAATTCTTAATGTTCCTTTCATATATGCCCAGGATTTTCCTGATAAATACTTTAAATATGGGGAAGTATATTTCTCAACATTGAATAACTCTGCATTCCCTTCGGATGAACGGAAAGAGGGTATGACAAAAGATGGCAAAACATATACTTATGAAGAAAATTATTCGGATAACTCAGTTGTTGTATTTATACCAAATAACTACAAGAATAGCGAAGGAATAGATATTGTGTTCTTTTTTTACGGGTGGTTAAACAGTAATTACTATTCTGCTTCAACTACTGATTTAATAAAACAGTTTATTGACAGTAAAAAACAGGCTATTCTGGTTTTTCCGGCAATGGCAAAATTTGCTCCTGATTCTTTTGATGGAAATTTTAAGAATAAAGATGTTTTTAAGGATTATGTGTGGGAATTAATTGACTCGCTAAATAGAAACTCCTTGATAAACTCTCATTCTTTGAATAGTATTATACTTTGCGGTCACAGCGGCGGATACAGACCAATAGTTTCCATCTTAAAAAAGGGTGGAATGGAAAACAATATTAAAGAAATATTCCTACTTGATGCACTTTACGGAGAGGTCGATATAATATTCAAATGGATTAGAGATTATAATGGAAAAATTGTAAGCGTAGCAACACAAAGAAGCAGCCCACTGAAAAATAACATATCATTAATGAAAAAACTGAACTCCGCTGGTTTAGAGTATATGTCTTCTATCGAAGAAAACTATATCTTCTCAGACCAGGAAATTAAAACAAACATATTCCTGGAAACCAATGTCGATCATGGAGCCGTTTTAGAGAAAAATCTAAACAGATATCTTAAAATGAGCTCACTTAAAGATTTCAATTATTAATCTTGCTGAAAAACATAATATGTTGTTTGCTATTGTTTACATGATAACCCATATTAAAAGGCAACCCCCCTTCGCGGTTCTTCTTGTATGCTGCTCTTAGGTCAGGCTGATCACGCATTTGAAAAAGCGAAATAGGTGCAATGTAGTCACCATATAACTTTTCTTTCCAGATCTTTCTGTCAAAATACTTGTTTGGTATCCCCGTGTCGTCTTGCAAAACCGTTATAGAATTATTGATAATAAAATCTCTGACTGTAGAAAAATTACCGTGGTGCATTAAATAAGAAGCTGCTTTTGTATAAGTGTTGAATTCACCTTTAGATTTTATTACATCTAACAAATGAGATTGATTAAGACTCTCACCGTCTGAAAGATCTTGTTTGAAGTAATAAATGGTTTGTATATAATTAGAGTTGTTCTTTTTAAATACAATTCGCAGGCAAGGTGTTGTATAATCAGAATTCTTTTCATCAGAAAAATCGCCTTTTCTATTCATATACAAGGATTCATACGAAAGAATTGAATTACCAGTTTTTGAAATAAACAAACATAGTATTGGCAATGCCCCATCTACTTTATCTTTCTTTAAAGCAACCATCATCTTCTTTGTTAAAAAATAACTCGTAAACATAACATCTCTGATTGATTGGCTTAAATTGAACAAATAAGCCCCTACATTTGTAATATTCATGTTCTCTATTTCAGGTAAAGAGCCGGTATTCTCAAGAGCAATGAAATAGTAGTTTTTAGCGTATGGATAGAATGTAAACGAATGAAGTATATCTGGCCCTGAAAATGGGTAAAAGAGATTTATTGAATCTTTAACTTCTGGGGCAATTTCTTCGTCATACCATTCTTTCATCTTATTGAGCCTGATTTTTGAAACCTGGTTCCACGACTGAGTCATTGAATTCTTGTAATTTTTATACAAATACGTCTGTGTATGATCATAAAATACGCTTTTTTCATCCAAATCCTCACCAGCTATAAATTTACTTATATTATTATAATAGTTATAAGTTGAAGTATCTGTCTTTATGTCGGGCTCTATTTTCTTCGTTGAATCCTGATTCTTTTCAGAATTATTAGTCAAAGTGTTATTAGTAGAATCTTTTTTTATACTTTGAAGATCTTTTTTCCCACAGGAAAAACTTACAAGAGCAATAATTAAGAAGATTAGTATATAAAGTCTCATATTTTTGATTTGTTAAATTTATTCATTATAAAATAAACTATGATACTTGTTAATAAAAACAAAGTACCCATTAGAGCTTCTTGAGGTTTTGATTTAATGACATAATATAAAAACCATGAATTTATTATAAGAAAAACTAATGGAGTTATTGGGTAACCAAATGTCTTGTATGTAGAGGATGATATCTTCTTGTACCGAAGAATAAAAACTCCAAAAACTGTTAACATTGTATATATTATTAATATAAATCCTACATATGTAATAACCTTTTCGAATGTAGAAGTTAAAACAAACAAAATAGATATCAGGGATTGTACTATAATAGAAATTTTGGGTGTGCTGTTTTCTTTTTCTACTAAGAAATTTAACATTTTATAATCTTTACCCATTGATGAAAGAACTCTTGGGCCCGAAAATATCATTGAACTAATAGTAGAGATTAAAAGTAAACTGATAATTCCGCCCATTATTTGTCCCCCGTTTTTCCCAAAAATGAAATCAGCAGATATTATGCCAATTTCTAACTTTCCTTTTAAATCCTCAATTGGTGCTGTATAAAGAAAAACAAAATTCAGTGATAAATATAATGCTGAAACTATTAATGTACCTATAAATAACGATAAAGGTATATTCCTCGAAGGATTTATAACTTCTTTAGTAACATAAGTAGACGCATTCCACCCTGAATATGCGAAAGAAACATACAATAGTGAAATAGCAAAACCGGGATTCATTAAATCATTAATTACTGTTTGATTTATCGCTAAATCTAAGTGCTGAGAGTTTGATATCAAAAAACCTGATATAATAAACAAAATTATTACAATCACTTTTATATACGTAAAAAATCTCTGAAAAAGTGAACTTATTCTATTGTTAAATAAGTGAAATACAGTAATTAGAACAATAATGACTACAGCAATAACTGATTTGTTAAGTACGGGGTAAATAAAACTTAAATAACTGCCAAGTGCTATTGAAGCTAAGGAAACCGGTGCTGCAAATCCGGCAAATAAAGAAACCCAGCCCGCTGAAAAACCTATCGATGGATGGTACAATTCTCTTGTGAAATTGTATTCTCCACCAGATTTTGGAAAATTAACTGCAACTTCGCTGTATGAAAAAGCTCCAAATAAAGCTAATACGCATCCTGTAACCCATAATAGCATAATTGATATCGGATTCTGTATATCCAATAGTTGAAAACCAAGACTGGTAAATACTCCTGTGCCTATCATATTTGCAATAACAAAAGCTGTGGCTGTTGTTAAATCTATCTTATTTTTTGGCTGAATTTATTTCTCCGTTATAATTTATATATTAAAATATAATATATGATATTTGACAAATATTTACAATTCACTGAGGTATGCGAATAATATATTTTCTTTCTGTACCTAAAATATTGCAAATAGAGAAGAATATAAAATGATAATCCATAATTTCAAACTAGTAAATCTCTTCTCAATTTATCTAATCCGTGAAAATTCGCTATTTCGGCCTCGTCTGTGTTCCGATTGTTTCTTTTAAATTATAAGAATGTTCTCACACTTAATAGTTAACATAATTCAGTTTTGCTATTTCACATTATTTTCCCATATATCGCGTTGATAATAGTATAATCAACAACTCAAAAGTTAATTGTATAAGAATCGGAATATTTATTTAAGGTTATAGTGATCTTTTACTACAGAAACAAACAGTTTTTGTATGATATCATAACTTGAGGGATGCAATCCATTACTGCTCATTTTGAAACCATCTTTTTTCTTGCTTTCTATTTCACCATAAATGTCAATCACTATGATTAAATTGGGGTTTAATTTTGCTACTTCATTCAGCCAGTCATTCATAAAAGCAACCATTTCAACCGCTGGTTCGTAATATCCAATATTAAAAACAAATATCACGGGGGCTTTTGAAACACCTAATTCAAGTATATTTGAAAACACTTCTGTTACCTTTCCTAAATCATTTTTGTAGTCATTAATACCTGTCAATATACACAAAGCATCATATTTATTCTCCGGAACATCTATTAATCTTTCGTAAGCCCAGGTTAGAGATGTCCCAACTTCTGATGTCTCATCAATAATTATTCCTTGTTTCTTAAAATAATCCTCTTTTCCCTTAAATGTCCCAACTGCCCAACTGTGACCAATTACTTTGATCTTTGGAATAAAGTTCTTTATAGTGTCTTCTTTCGTACTTAATGAGTCGGCATTTACGAAGTTTAAAAAACAAAATACCCATAACAATATGCTTAATGTAAATTTCATAAAGACAATTTAGTAACTATACATAAATTAATAAATGCTATTTCAAGGCCATTTTTATTATATTTGCACAACATTTATGAATAAACATTTTTAAATAATAATATCGATAAAAAATTATATTTACCGTCTTTTGCTGCCTTTTCTATTTTACTGTTGGTAGCCTTATACTTTCATCTTAACCCTGGTTTGTTTGAAAAGGTTCACGGGATGCAACAGGAACAGCAAAAGAAAGTTGATTCAGTCTTTGTTCAAAAACTAGAAACGACTAAGAATTTACCTATAGTAGATAAAACATGCCAGAAAATACTTCTGGCAGGCGACTCTATGGCAGATGGATTATTGGCTCCTTTAACCGAGTATTGCGACAAGAATGGACATAAATTAATACGCGCTGGTTGGACAAGTTCAACAATCGTGGGCTGGGCATATTCAAACAGATTATCAGGACTAATAAAAAAATACAACCCTTCTTATATAATTATGGCTCTTGGTTCAAATGAATTGTACACTACAGATTTAAAAATAAGAGAAAAACTGGTTAATCAAATTTTAGATGAGTCATCAAATATTAAATTTGTATGGGTTGGACCTCCGCATTGGAGAGAAGATAACGGACTTGATGAGATGCTTATTGAAACTCTTGGTGAAAACAAATACTTTTCGTCAAAAAGTATGTTCCTGTCTGAACCTTTAAAAAACAAAAGAGCACCCGATAAAAGACACCCGTCACCTTATGCGTTTGGAATCTGGGCTGATTCTATTGCTGCCTGGATTACTAATAAAAGCAATTATCCGATTACATTAGAAAGACCAAATTGAAAAAAACATTATATCTGACAGTATTTGTCTTTTTCTCTCTTCTTGTTTCATCTGTATTTATTCAGAATTTTCAAATACTTGGAATTGAAGTAAAAAAAACGGATATAATTTCTGAATTGTACTTTGCTGAATTAACTGACTCTGTAAACACAAATTCTATTATAAAAGAAAATGAACATTCCGTTGATTCAGCCGATACTTTCAAAAATTATATTACTGACTATAGAATTGACAGCCTTCATACACTTGATAAATTTAATAATGCATTAAGAAAAACCGAGAAAGATAAAACTATAACTCGTATTGCATTTTTAGGAGACTCTATGATTGAAGCAGATTTAGTCACACAATCATTAAGATACAAACTTCAGCAAAAATACGGAGGATATGGGGTTGGGTTTATGCCTGTTGTATCACAAGTTGCAAATTTCAGAGAATCAATTCATCACAAATATTCTTCTAACTGGAGTGTGTTATCTATATTAAAAAATCTTGGCGATAAAAATCTTGGGCTTTCGGGTTATGTTTTCAAACCGAAAGGTGTTTCAAGTGTTTCTTATTTTGCACCGGAAGACAAATATGATAACCTGAAGCAATTTTATACTATAAAATTGTATTATGGGAATACTGCTCCCGAAGATTATGCCTCATACTTGGAAAATAATTATTATCTGAATAAAACTGATGAATATAATCAGGTTATTCTAAATGACACTATTCCGGTAGATAAATCCGAAATTGTTTTTCATTGCAGCAGTTCTGCAAATATTTATGGTCTTAGTTTTGAAAGTCCGTATGGTGTATTCCTTGATAATTATTCTGTCAGAGGTAATACAGGCATTCCACTTATTGGTTTATCACAATCTCTTTTGAAAAATATTGATAGTGTTATGCAGTACAATTTAATCATACTTCAGTACGGCTTAAATCTTGCCAAACCGGAAACAAAAGATTTTTCATTCTATACACAAACTATGATTCCTGCAATAAATAATTTAAAAGAGTGTTTTCCAAACGCAGATATTCTTGTTATGAGTGTAAGCGATAAGTGTTATAAACGGGGAGGAAATTATGTTACCGAACCAAGTATCCCGTTAATCGTAGAAGCGCAAGAACAAATTTCTAAGGAAACGGGATGTGCATTCTGGAATTTGTTCCGGAATATGGGAGGTACAAATTCAATGTCAAAATGGGTTAAAGATGATCTTGCTAATAAAGACTATACCCATTTCAATGTTGCCGGAGCAGAAATAGTCGGAACATATTTATATAATCAGTTAATGTATAATTATTTTAATTACTTGAAATCACAGAAGTGAATTTAACCAGTATTATAAACATAATTAAATATAACCCCGAAAACCCTGCATATTTTACAACAGGATTTTTCCTTTGGTTCATTTCAGTATTTATAATATTGTATTCAATGTTTTATAAGAGCAAAAATGCCAGACTTTCTGTATTAATGGTTTTTTCTCTTTATTTCTATTACAAATGCTGTGGAAGTTATGTCTTATTGCTGATTTCTGTTTCACTGATTAATTATTTTTTAACCGCTTTCCTTGTTTCAAATGTAAATTCACTAAAGAAGGCATTTTTCTGGTTATCGTTATCGTTTAACCTTGGAACACTTATTTATTTCAAATACACTAATTTCTTTTTAAGTTTGTATGGTGGATTAAGTGGAAACGTGATTGAATACCTTTCAATTATATTACCGGTTGGTATTTCCTTTTTTATATTTCAAAATATAGGATACATAATAGACGTGTATAAAGGCAATATACCTCCTGCAAAAAACATACTTGAGTTTATTTCTTTTACTTCGTTCTTTCCTGTCATTCAGGCTGGGCCAATATTAAGAGCTGGAAATTATTTTAAACAAATTAAATTAATTCCTTATATAACGAATGAAACTCTTAGCAAGGCAGTACTGCTAATAATATCAGGGTTACTAAAGAAATGTATTATTGGGGACTACATAGGCGTGAATTTTGTTGATCGTGTATTTGATAATCCTTTGCTTTATTCGGGGTTTGAAAATCTGTTCGCCGTATTTGGCTATGCTTTACAAATCTATTGTGATTTCTCAGGGTATTCAGATATTGCAATTGGAATAGCCTTGCTCATCGGTATTCATATCCCTGCAAACTTCAATTTACCTTATAAAAGTTTAAGTATTAAAGAGTTTTGGCAGCGCTGGCATATTTCCTTATCATCTTGGTTCAGAGATTACTTGTTTTTACCTATTGCCTATTCTGTTGCAAGAAAACTTAAAAACAATAAATTCTTAGGGATAAAAGCTGAAGCCTGGAGTTATAATGCAGGTATGATTATTACAATGTTACTTTGTGGTTTATGGCATGGAGCAAGTTGGACGTTTGTGGCGTGGGGAGGACTGTACGGTATCGGAATTTCCGTTGAGAGAATTATTAAATCAAGATTAAAATTTAAATCAAATATTTATTCAAAAAGTATTGGTGCCTTTATTACATTCTTATTTATCTGCTTCTGTTGGATATTCTTTCGTGCAAATAATTTTGGAAAAGCATTCTCTGTAATAAGTCAGATATTTAATTCATTTAATATTAACATCATTCCTCAGATAATTATGGGATATAAAGAAGTATTTATACTAATTATTGCAGGATACACAATACATTTTATTCCTGAAAAGTATGATTTATTCTTTGAAAAATTAATTATTAAATCGCCTTTAATTATAAAGGCACTATATCTGATTTTTGTAATATGGATTGTTGTACAGCTAAAATCAGCACAACTTCAGCCATTTATTTATTTTCAATTTTAAAAACAATTTTTTCGATAACTAATTAATTACTTAATGAACAAGAATATACTCCTAAAAGCCCTGATATTGATTTTTGTATGTATGAATATAACTTATGCTCAATCATTAGGCGTAATTTATCCATTCGATGATGCAGAAAAAGACATTGATTTTAGTAACTTTGTCACTACTGTCCAGTTGTTAGTTGAATAAAAACAGTTGTTTAGTAGTCATGTTATCGATTTCTTGACCCTCTGGTTCTATAAATAATTGGTTTAACATGTCTTTGCTAAAAATGTGAACGCTTAATATTTGCAGAATTGTGT